>JBFOMC010000068.1:0-65968 GCA_040830565.1 Flavobacteriaceae bacterium | reverse complement strand
TATCAATTCATGTTAGTTTTTGGAATATTAATTGCCTTTGTTTCCAATTATCTCTTAAGTGGCATAGGAGAAAACGATTGGAGATGGATGGTTGGGGTTGAGGCTTTCCCGGCAATCGCTTATACATTGTTCGTACTGAGTGTTCCCAAAAGCCCGAGATGGTTATTAACTAAAGGTAGGGAGCAGGAAGCACAAGAGGTTTTAGCAGCGGTAAATCCTGATTTAAGCATAGAAGCCCTGGAGAGCGACATGAGTAATGAGGACGCTAAAACCTCGGAAAATATATTTCTGAAAAAGTATAGATTTCCATTAATGCTTGCCTTCCTGATTGCTTTCTTCAACCAATTTTCGGGAATTAATGCCTTTCTTTATTACGCGCCCCGAATATTTGAAGCTGCAGGACTCGGGGAAAGTACTGCACTCTTGAGTAGTATAGGGATAGGGATAACAAATCTGATCTTTACGATGCTTGGCATTTTTCTTATAGATCGCCTTGGGCGAAAACAACTCATGTATTTTGGTTCTTTCGGATATATTATATCGCTTACTCTTGTTGCACTAGCCTTTATTCTGGATTGGCAAGGATTAGCAGTTCCCATTTTTTTATTCTTGTTTATAGCTGCCCATGCAATTGGCCAGGGTGCCGTTATATGGGTATTTATTTCAGAAGTTTTTCCAAACCATTTAAGAGGTTCGGGCCAGGCTTTCGGAAGTTCCGTCCATTGGGTGCTAGCCTGGTTAATTCCCTCTTCTGTACCGCTACTTTTTTCCTGGGTGGGTCCGGGGCCCGTTTTTGGCTTTTTCGCTTTTATGATGGTTTTGCAACTGCTTTTTGTAAGATATATGATGCCAGAGACCAAGGGAGTCAGTCTAGAGGAGTTAAGCAAAAGGTTGAGTCCGGGGCAGTCTTCATAAAATTCCGTATTGCGCAGTTTGTCGATGAATTAAGTTATACATCTCCAAAGTTTATGATGCTAAAGGCTTTTGATCGAAATATATACTTACACCATTAATTTCTAAGCATTTATGTGTAAATTGTAATAAATTATATGAATTATGGAAGAAGAACTGGATTTTGGCACAAGAATGCTCAATGGCTTTCTTAAGCTTATGGTTGTTGTATTGGTTGCTATTTTAATTGGTGTTGTAGTATGCCTTTTATTAGCGGCAGTAGGAATCCTATAAGCGGCATATAGATCAAATTTCCCCAATCTTGCCCCTATTTTCTTTTGACTTCCGAGACACCTCCTCACTTACAGTTTACCATCCCACATTGAATGTCTTTATTACTAAGAAGCCCATATTTTTAGTCTTCGAGCTGACAAATAGGCTCAAAGAACTTCTGTAAAACTCCAAAATTCCTCATCTTTTTGTCTCTTTTTCCTTCATTCAAGCTTCCTTTCTCTACAATTGGCGATTATTTAGTTTGACAAACCGATATTTTAAGCCTAAGTAGTTGTTTTTTAGACAATAATTGATTTTTTTTGCCGTTCGTAGACTAAATTGGTCTTTTCATCGTATATGTATAATAAGTAGATATACGACAATTGCAAAAAACTAATCATCACCCACTCATTCGTATGAAACGATTGACCCCACATGTATTAGCTTTAGGTTCATACCTATGCACCCTTTCCATTTGTAATTACCTTATTACTGATATACAATCTAAATTTTTTACTAACCCCACTAACATTTAAAGTATGAAGTTAAAAACTACTCTCATTATTTGTTTAATAGCGCTATTTGCCTACGAAGGTCAGAGCCAGTGTACTGGCGCTCAGTTCCAGGAGGTAAATGGTATTGCCGTCATAGAAGCGGAAAACGGTACGAGGCCATCGGCCTGGAGGAGAGAAACCTCAGTATCCGGAGCTACCGGTGGCGCATATATGGCATACAGAGGAAGTAATTCCTTTGGCAGCCCAAGTAGTAACGTAGCCAGATACACCGTACGAATTAATTCTACGGGTACCTATCGTTTTGTTTGGCGGAACAGGATCGGTGTAATTGCCAGTCATAATGCCAATACAGAGCATAACGATTCCTGGCTAAGGATTCCTGGGGCATCAAATTTTTATGCTCAAAGAGGAAGTAGCCGAATTTTTCCGAGAGGTTCAGGAAGATCACCAAACCCTGAAGGGGCCAGCGCAAATGGGTACTTTAAAGTATACACCAATACCATGGGCTGGAATTGGGCTACCAATACCAGCGACAATGATCCACATCTGATTTTTGTGACATTCAATAACCCTGGAGTATACACTATTGAAGTTGCAGGGAGATCTAATGGTCATTTTATTGATAGAATGGTACTTTTTAAGACCAATCAATATTCTTTGGCCCAGGCGCAAAGTACAAGCAGATCTCAGACTAGCTGTGGAGGAGGATCTCCACCACCGCCACCGCCACCGCCGCCGCCACCACCATCAGGGGAAAATGAAGATCCTACGGTAAACATTACCAATCCTGATAACGGTGAAAGCTTTAATGCAGGAAGTAACGTAACAGTTAACCTTTCTGCTAATGACCCTGACGGGAATGTAGTAAGACATGAAATTTTTGTGAATGGCAGCAGAGTGGATACAGATGGTTCCAATTACACTCCCCATGTCATCAGAAATATTTCTGCAGGTAGTTATACGATCCGAGCAAGGGTAACCGACAATGATGGAGGTACAGATGAAGACACTGTAAGTATTACGGTAGGTGGAAGTAATGACCCACCTCCACCACCTCCACCGCCTTCTGGAGAAAATGATCCTCCAACAGTCAGCATTACTAGTCCGAACAATGGAGCAAATTTTAACGCAGGAAGCACCGTGAATGTGAATTTATCTGCTAACGATCCTGACGGAAGCGTAGTAAGACACCGCATATGGGTCAACGGCCGCTTAGTAGACACTGACGGATCTAATTTTACACCGCACCCTATCAGAAATGTTACCGAAGGCAGCTATACCGTTAGAGCCCAGGTTACCGATAATGATGGTGCTACAGCAGAAGCCACAGTAAGCTTTACAGTAGGTGGAAGTGCTCCACCACCACCACCACCGCCACCACCACCACCAACAGGTGGAGGAGGAGGTATTACATTTACGCTGATAAATGCAACTACCAACACTGCTCTAGGTCCTATTCCCAACGGGAATAATATCAGATTCCCAAATAATAAGAATATAAGGGCTAACTCCTCTTTCAGTGGAACAAGAAGTGTTTACTTCAGACTCACTGGACCCAGGAATCAAGTGTGGACTGAAAATTCTGCTCCATATGCACTCTTCGGAGATAACAATGGGAATTACGCTTCGGTGAATTTACCAGTTGGTTCTTATACTTTGACCGCAGAAGCCTGGTCTGGTCCCAATAGAACTGGCACAAGACTTGGCGCTACCACGGTCAATTTTACGGCAGGATCTAATCTTAGCAGCAAAGCTATCGGGGAAATTTATGTTTTCCCAAATCCTATCAAAAATGGAAGATTCTCTGTAAAAGTTCCGGAAGAAGTTGTAGGAGAGGTTAATTACAGCCTTATCAGCACTTCAGGAGCGGCAATAGAAGCCGGGAAAATTACTGTGGACAGGGCCGGTGAAAATGCAGAGTTTAATCTTGATTCTTTTAATAACAAGAACAATGGAGTTTACTATCTAATCTTGCAATCAAAAGGATCTAGTTATACCGTACCATTAGTGAAACAATAAAGACCAATATCTTTAATATATTTCTGAACAGCCTCCTTCTTGGAGGCTGTTTTTTTATCCCAAAGCCTGGCAAAAGAATATCCTCAGGTCTATGCACCCTTCTCTTAATTAGAACATCTGTTATGGAAATTAGGACATATGTCTTATAAGGCCATAATTGCTTGAGTTACCTTTATTTTTAGATGATGTTTGCTCTATACCCTACCCCCGGGCAATGGCAATTCAGCTCTATTTAATTAAGCTACCGGCATATGCGTTTCTCTATTATTTCTATACCTCGCACTCTGTCCTTTTTACTTCTATTACCACTTTTCTGCTTTGCTCAAAATGCTGAAAGAAGTAAAACCTGCATTAACGCTAATTGGCGATTTCAATTAGGGAACCCCGAGGCCAATTACTTTGACCCGGAATTAGACGACTCTAATTGGGAACTGGTTCATGTTCCCCATTCTCTGGAGCTAACCTCTATGGATCTAAATGGCTATCAAGATGATAAGTACCAAAAGACTTTTATGAGAAATGTTGGGTGGTACCGTAAACATATTCAAGTCACTTCCGAACGGCATAAGAAAGTTTTTCTAGAGTTTGAAGGAGTACACCAGGTTACGGATGTCTGGGTAAACGGCAAGCATGTTGGCAAACATGCCGTTGGCGGATATACCCCTTTTCATTTCGACATATCTTCTTTTGTAAATTATGGAACCACCAATTTAGTTGTTATACTGGCCGATAATAGAAGGAGAGATGATGTACCCCCAGATCCCGGACCAATGGACTATATCAAATTTGGTGGTCTTTATAGAGACCTTTACCTTGTTGAAACAAATCCGCTCCATATCACCTTCAATTGGGAAAGTGAGCGTTCAGGACAATTCATTACCACTCCCACCGTAGATCCAGTAAATATGAATGGAACGGTGAATATTAAAACTGGAGTAAAGAACGAAGGTAGTGTTGAAAGTAATACTACGGTGGTCGAAAGACTTATTGATCATAGGGGAATTGTCGTCCTGAAATTGTCCCAGACAAGAATCATAAATCCTGGAGAGGAAGTTGTTTTTAACCAAATTGGCAGCATTGAAGACGATTTTCACCTCTGGTCGATAGATGATCCGTATCTCTACAGGGTGAACACCAGGGTTTACAATGAAGAAATCCTGGTAGACGAAATTGAGAATAAAATTGGATTCAGAAAAATTGAAATCAGTAATACCCAGGGAGTCCTGCTCAATGGGGATCCGGTAAAACTCATAGGAACCAACAGGCACCAGCATTATGGTTTTATTGGCGATGCGATGCCAAATTCCTTACATTATAAAGACGTGCTACAACTAAAAAAATTAGGAATGAATGTCTTGAGAACGGCCCACTATCCACATGACAACGCCGTTCTGGAAGCTTGTGATGAATTAGGTATGCTGGTGTATGAAGAGGCGCCCACCTGGATGTCTATAGGCAATGAGGCCTGGTTTGATAATTTTGAGAATGCTACCCGGGCCATGGTAAGAAATCATCGCAACCACACCTCCGTATTTATTTGGGGAGCAGGTATTAATCACCGGGGATATGTTCCCAGAGCACATAATGTCATAAAGCAGGAAGATCCATTCAGATTTACAGCATCGCAGAGTAGCAGATGGACAGGTTGGCAAACCTCGGGTCTTACAGATATCTATGGACAGATGGTGTATGGTCCTTATTACTGGAGCGGTGATGAACCCGTATTGGCCATGGAGGGAAGAAGAGGTCCCGAAGCCGTAAATGAATATATGAACGATCCTATGAAGTTAGGACTTATATCCTGGACCGCCCATGCATACTATACTTTTCATCCATCAGACAATCCTAAAGATAGAAGTCGAAGTGGTTTTATGACGGTTTTCAGATATCCCAGACCTGGTTTGTCATGGTATAAGGCCGAACTAACAGATTACCCTTTCATACATATAGAGACAGACTGGAAGAAAGGAACTAAACAGGTGGTAGTTTTCAGTAATACCGAAAAAGTACAGTTAGTGTTGAATGGTAAGATTATCGCCGAGAAGGGACCGTCAAAAAAGGACAAGTATAAATACTTGAAGCACCCTCCTTTCATTTTCACAACACCAAGGTTTATACCGGGGTCCATCATAGCCAACGGCATTGTGGATGATAAAACTGTAGTTTCAACCGTTGCAAGTACCCCCGAAGCTCCCTATGAGATTGATCTGGAATTAGATCTAGAAGGACGTAATTTTACTGCTGATGGTTCAGATATCGTAGTTGGCTATGCCAAGGTGTTAGACAAAAATGGGACCCTTATTAGGGATGCTGACCTAAATGTTGATTTTAGCCTCAAGGGAGATGCAACCATTATCGGGGATGCCGAAAACATAGGTTCCAACCCTATGCCAACACAATACGGTGTGGCTCCAGTTTTGATAAAGGCAGGAGAAGTTCCATCTGCTATTACCGTAACTGCCAAGGCCAAAGGTCTCAAGAGTGGTACAGCATCTGTAACCAGCGTAAAAACTGATTTTAACATGATAAGAAAAAATCAGAAGCCTATATATGATTTTCAATCTATAAGGGTAGATCTCGGTGGAGAAGAACAGTTAGTACAATTTGATTGGCTGCCCTGGACGGGCAAAGACCGAAGCTCCTCTACCAAGACCTTCGATATTTTAGGCGGGTTCTCTGCTACGGTTGAGGCAGCAAATGATCCTGCTAAAACAAGATGGTTGGGAGAGATCAATGTGATGGGCAAATATGGTTTCGCTAATGGGGAAGGGGTTTTGAGTGAGTCTAAAGACGGACTGAGTTTGGAATTTTCTGGCCTAAAAAGAGGGAATTACAAATTAAGTACAGTGCATCATGCCCCCAGAACCAACACAGACAGCATGGATCCTAATCAGGAAAAAATATCGACATACGAAATTTACCGTATCCCTTATGCTACGAATATAAGTATTACCATAAAAGACATCAACGGCACAAATGTGCATTCAAATATTACCGTTACCGAAGGAAAAGATATGCAAACCGAAGCCTTTGGCAATGCGGAACTATTTTTTGAATCGGATGGAGAACATCCGGTGATGATACATTTTACCAGTCCGGAAGAAAAAGCTGTTTGGTTAAATAGCTTTGTGCTGTCCGAATGGTTTTAATATTTTGAAATTATATCAACCAAAAAAGGCCTTAAAACAATTGTATGGGTCGGTCTAAGTGAACTAAGAACATTTATCATGAAACACAAGAAAATTCTATCAGGTCTATTATTTCTACTACTGCTATTTTGTGTCCTCCTGCACAACAATTTATATAGTCAGGTAAAGGTATATGAAGGAAAAGAGGTCATTCCGACCTACAAAAGAGGACAAGACGAAACCAGCCCGATTTTTTACACCGGCCGGGGAGTTCAGGGTGCCCAGGGCCATGTATATCCTTATCCATCTCAGACCAAATTGGGCGATTCCCTGGTAGACGTCACTTATGATATGGTCTACCTCGAAAACGAATATCTAATAGTAAAGGTGCTCCCAGAATTTGGAGGCCGACTGTTCTCGGCCATTGACAAAACCAATGGCCATGAACTATTTCATACCAATAGTGTTATCAAACCAGACCTTATTGGCACCTTAGGTGCCTGGATCTCCGGAGGTATAGAGTGGTGTTTTCCACATCACCACCGGACGAGTACTTTGATGCCTAGCGACTACAGAACTGTTGAAAACAACGATGGCAGTGCCACAATCTGGATAGGTGAGACCGAAAAGACCATAAGGGCCAGAGGAGTAATCGGGATGACACTTCACCCCGGAAGGTCCTATATTGAGGTAGATTACAGGATTAACAATACCAGCACCCTTACAAAGACCTTTTTGTTCTGGGCAAACGTTGCTATAACTTCAAATGAAGACTTTCGCACATTTTGGCCTCCAAGTCAGGAAATAGGTGTTTTTCACAATAATAACAGCTTTATTCGCTGGCCAATTTCTAATAAGACTGACGATTATGGCAGAACAAGTTATCCGGAAGGAGTAGACCTCACCTGGTGGAAAAACCACCCTAATCCTGTGTCTTTTTTTATGTGGGACATCAAAGAAGGATTTATCGGTGGCTATGACTATGGGCAAAAAGCAGGAACCGTTCATGTAGGTGACCCTCATGAAAACAATGCTTCAAAGTTATGGCAGTTCGGACCGGGACTTCAGGGTCAAAATGCCAGGCGAAAGTTAACTGATGATGGCAAGGCTTATGTAGAGTTGATGACCGGCACTTTTTCTAATAATCAGCCAGATTATAGCTGGATACTTCCTCACTCCGTAAAAGATGCCAAGAACTACTGGTACCCCTTGCGGGATATTGAAATTGCAAAGAATAGTACCATTGATGCCTCTGTGACACTTCAAATGAGGAATGCAAAGACCGTTTTCTATGGTTTTAATACCACCCGAGTCTTCAAAGGGGCAAAATTTGTTTTGAAGTCCGGGGAGGATATCCTAGTTGAACAAATCATAGACATTGATCCTGCAAAACCTTTTACGGCAACTCATAAATCCAGAAAAGCTTTAGATGAGTATCAATTATCCATACAGCTAACAGATAGTGATGGCAGGGAACTAGTTGGGTATACACCCTATAAACCAAAGTATCCTGAGCTTCCTGAGCCTCAGGAACGTGTTAAAAAGGCGAGGGATATTGAGACCGTAGAAGACCTATACCTCACGGGGAGGTTTGTAGAACAGTTTAACCGGCCGGGCATAAATCCGGATGACTACTATTTGGCAGCTCTTAAAAAATCTCCAAACGACTACCGTACCAACATCGCTCTTGGTATTCGTCGGCTTAATCAAACTAAATACGAGGAGGCTCTCAAATATTTGAAAACCGCCGCAGACAAGTTAAAGGTAAAATATTTCCAACCTAAGGAAGGTGAACTCTATTATTATACGGGCCTGGCGCAAAGGGCACTCGGTCTAGATGAGGAAGCTTATGCCAATCTTGCCAGAGCCACCTGGTATTACCAGTGGTTCTCAGCCGCCAATTTCCAATTGGCCCAGCTAGAAAGTGAAAAAGGGAATTTTCCAAAGGCCCTGGAGTATATTACAGAAGCATATTCTACGAATACGCGTGACGGCCGCATTGTAACGCTTTACAGCGCCTTACTTCGTAAATTAGGACAAAAGGACCAGGCACATAAACTTCTGGATGAACAATTAGCCTATGATCCTCTGAATTTCTCTGCCCTTTACGAGAAGGCGTTATTAGATGGTAAAAGTTCCCTGGACAACTGGCAAAAGAATATGCAGGATCCGGACAATAACTACCTCGAAATAGCGGTGCAGTACTTAAATGCGGGCATGGCAGATGAAGGTATTAGCTTATTATCCGGTCCAAAATCCTCTAAGAATCCTTTGGTGTATTACTACCTGTCAAAGTTTTACGCAGATCTGGGAAAGGAGGCTGAAATGAACGAAGCTCTAAACAAGGCTCAAAACGCTTCTTTAGAATATTCCTTCCCTTATAGGGAGGAAACTGAGATGGTTTTAAAGCATGCTATCTCAAGAAACCCAAAGGATGTCACCGCTTACTATTTGATGGGTAATTTACTTTATGACAATAGGCCAGTTGATGCCATGGCCTCATGGAAAAGTGCCTCGGAAATTGACAATAGTATTCCTATGGTCTGGAGAAACCTGGCCTTTGCAGCATTTTATCATGCTAAAGAGCCAGCCGCGGCAATTGACTATATGACCAAGGCCATTGAGTTGGAAAATTCGGTGCCCCTATGGTATTCTGAACTCTCTAAATACTATGATGCTTCGGAGTCCGATTTCCGGGAAAACCTTAAAATCCTGAGAAACAATATCGAATTTGTAAAAGAAGACGTTTCTGCTCCAAAGAAGTTCGTGGAATTACTGAATTTGAATTCAGAATACGATGAAGCTATTGATTTTTTAGGCACCCATCATTTCAGAACCTGGGAAGGAGGCAGAGAGACCTATTGGCACTATGTTGATGCGCATGTCTTAAAGGCACTTCAATTGATGGAAAACAAAAAGTATCCGAAGGCGATAGAACATCTGGAAAGTGCGTTTCTCTATCCGGAAAATCTGGAAGTAGGAAAACCCACTCATGATGAAAAAAATGCCATGATCCACTACCTCATTGGACAGGCCCATGACAACATGGGCGCTAAGAAAAAGGCAATGTCAAGCTATACCAAAAGTGCGGCTTCCAGGAATGGCAGAGGAATGTTCGACCTGCTTTATTTTCAGGCAAAAGCTCACAAAGAATTAGGTAATACTTCCAAGTCAAGGGAAATGTTTGAAAATCTGATAGCCCAGGCACGAGCGCAAAGAGAAGGGGGCACCAGTATAAGATTGGTGGCTGTAGAAGAAGCCTCATCTGGCAATAACAAAGCCAGTTCAAATTCGTACTACCTGGAGGCTTTGGGTAACCTGGGATTAGGAAATAAAGAAGACGCACAGCATCTTTTTCAAAAAGCCCTTGAAGAGTATCCAAACAATCTCTGGGCAAAAGTGATGATGAATCTCTGATTAAGCAGCACTATGTCTAGTATTAAATACTTCTTGATTGCTCTTTTTATGGTCTCCTATACGTATAGTGTAGCCCAGGACGGTAAAAGGCTTTCCTTAGGTGAACAAAAGATCTTTAAGGTAAGCAGAGCTACCGAGCCCATAGTGATAGACGGTAAATTAAAGGAGAACGTATGGAATAAAACCGAGGCCAGAACCTTGGATTATTTTTACAGGGTTGAAAAGGCTGATGATCAGCAAAAAACCACTTTTAGGATGCTGTGGGATGCTCAAAACCTGTATGTTTTCTTCGAAATGGAGGATAAGTTCATCACTGCCAGAGAAACCAAACGTGATGGAGAACCCTATCTAGACGATTGTGCTGAGATTTTTCTCATTACTGTTCCGGACAGCCTGGATACCCATTTTGGGTATGAACTTAATTTGAATAAAGCCTCAAACGACTTTATTTATTTCAATAATTTTTACAAAGGAGAAGATGCGGTTTACAGGGACTTTAATCCCAAATTTGAGGTGGAGGTTAGCATTCAGGGTACAATAAACGACAATTCGGATGTAGATCAGGGGTGGACCATGGAAATGGCCATCCCTTTGTCCAATTTTGGCGTCTTGGGAACTTTTGAACCAGTGAAGCCAGGTAACAAATGGGCATTTCTTGCCATTCGGCAAGACAGAAATGATGCTGAAGGAAAGCGCAGATCTACCTCCACTATTTTTCCTATTTACGACATATCAAAAAATGTGCACCAGGCCAATAGATTTGGGTTGCTGGAATTTGTAGATTAAAAATACCTTACCAATCGGTCACTGAACCATCCGTATCTAAGTATGTTTCAGGATTTTTCCAATCGTGGCCCAGTTTTTCAGCGATTGCATCGTCATCTAATGCTATGCCCAGACCAGGGTTTTTAGGTAAATCTACATGACCGTTCTTCACTTCAAATGGCTTTTTCAGATACCCTTCTCCCAGAGTCACCTGTTCCTGGCACAAAAAATTGGGAATACTAGCAGCCAAGTGTAGCCCACAAGCTAATGATATGGGACCTAAGGGGTTATGGGGAGCTATTGCTGCATAATACGCCTCGGCCATTCCTGCAATAATTCTAGATTCAAAAATACCTCCGGCATGGCAAAGATCTGGTTGAAGTATACTAGCCGCTCCCTTTTCTAAGATCTCACGGAAGCCCCATTTCGTAAAAATACGTTCGCCGGTAGCAATAGGTAAATGCGTCTCTCTGGCAAGCCCTGCCATAATATCCACATTTTGGCAATTTACGGGCTCTTCAATAAAGAATGGTTGGTACGGTTCAAGGGCCTTAATTAATAATCCTGCGTTCTGAGGACTAATTGCTCCATGAAAGTCGATCCCAACATCGCCATCCTTCCCTGCTGCTTGTTTTAATTCTGCAAATGCGGCTGTTGCTTCTTCAATAAACTTTTGAGAGGCCACAGGACCGGATTGTGTGGCGTTTTTAACCCCCGTTTTAAAGGCCGTAAAGCCTTCTTCTTTAGCTTTTTTTATAGCTTCCGGAGTTCGGGCATGTGCATAAACCCTAATTCTATCTCGGGTGGGGCCGCCTAACAGCTCATAAATGGGGACACCCAGAGCCTTGCCTTTTATATCCCAAAGGGCCTGTTCTAAACCACTCAAAGCACTGGTCAAAATTGGTCCTCCTCTATAAAAGGAGTGTCGGTAAATAGCCTGCCAATGGTGTATGATCTTTCTGGCATCTTTTCCAATCAGGTAGGGTTCCATTTCCTTGATAGCTGCTGCACAGGTATCTGGTCTACCCTCTGTAATAGGCTCTCCCAAACCAATAATACCCTGATCTGTATGTACTTTTAAAAAAAGAAATCTGGGTTTTACTTTAAAGGTTTCTAATTTGGTGATCCTGATTGTTTCTCTCTGATTATCAAAAGAAATTCTGTCCTCTTCTGAAATAGAAGCTTTTAGAGAATAAATTCCTGTTGTACTCGCTGCAACTGAGGCGAAGGCATACTTAAAAAACTTCCTTCTGGAGTTCGAACTGTTTTCATTTATCTGTTTCATTATGGCGGGTTTAAATAAATTGCATGTATATATGTCTCTTATAAACTAAGAGTAACGGACCAAATCCTGAATGGCCAGCTAGATCCGGTACTTTGCTAGCCTTTGGTAATCCAAACTACCCAATCTTTTTCACGTTCTTTTTTCACAGGTGCTAAACCTAAATTCACCTTCCCAGGACCTTTAATAGTAGTTGTCTTGGACCCTTCTACTGTTCCCCCTTTTCGGGGATTGTACCAGTAACCATTAAAGTTATCTGTTGAATTTCCTAAATCCAATTGTGATTCTTCTCCATTTTTCAATTAAACCACATAAGCTTCACCGGGATTGGCAAGTACATAATCTCCTTCGGAGGAAATTAGATCATCGGCAGCTTCCATTTCCCAAAAAGGAATGTTGTTATTCTTAAAAAAATCGAGACAGATCTTCCCCTGATCCCAGAAAAGATCTCGAGAACGATAATCCTGGCAACTTAAATCGGAATGGGGATGCTCATATCCAAAATACCACTCTGTACCCCAGGCTCCGGCCATCATTGCACCCCAAAGGCCATTTTTACGGGCATTGTCATGATCCGGATCTTCCGCATCAGGGATGAGTGAGTGCCTATGGTCTCCCGGCTCATCCACAGCAACGGCCCATACCTTTCCAGCGTCTTCGGCTTCTTTCAAAACCCGTAAGGTTTGGGCATGTACCCTACTAAAGTCTTCCATATTGGTCTGCAATGATGCCCCGGTAAATTTTGTGTTAGGCCCATAAATAGGATCATACCATGCCCCATTATGAATGACCAGGTGGTGTTTATACGGATCTATTGAGGACACATATTCCGCGAGTCGAATTCGTTCAGGGCCGTCCAACGGAAAAGTAGGCACGCTATCTGCCCAATCCCCTGTTTCTTCGGCCAGGTTCCAATTGAGCGCAAGGTGGTGTCCAAAACGCGCGATCAATTCGCGATAATACAATTTGGTATATAAGCCCGTACCACCATTATCTAGCAAGCCCTGATTTTCAAATTCCAGGGTTTTAAAGTGCAGAAACATCCCCAATTTATCGGCATGTTCAAACAAGATTTCCCATTGATCTAATTTTGAAGTGTCAAATCTGTCCCGGGTATCATAATCAACATAAGGAAAAACATTTTGATCATCACCCCCAATGTTCATGGTTAAAAATGAAAAGGCGTTCATTCCCTTAGAGGCTAAGTAGTTAATAGCCCCAATAATTTCTTTTCCCTTTCCTCCCTGCCATGTAGGGTCGCCTTCATTCCAATCCTTTTTATGGGCCGTCCAACTTTTTACCAAATCGTCTTTGTGCCCATCGTTGTGAAAAGTACCATCAAATTGATCGTAGGCCAGCATATTCTCAGGAGCATCAGAGCCACATTTCAAAAAATATTCTCCTTCAGCAAATTTGAGATAGCGCTTGCCAACGTACTGCAATCTCCCCCTTGCCCTAAGATCGGGTGCAGCCTTATCAGATTCTGTAATATTCAACACTCCGTTTACCCCATCCATAAATTCAGCACTTTTCAATTTCTTAGAAGTTCTTAAAGCGGCCCATTTTCCCTTTTTAAAATCTACCTCGTAATTCCAGGCACCGGTTGCTCCAGGAGCGAAATGCACCTTCCAAATATTACCTGAATCGGCCCCGGTATTGGCCGCATTACCGTCTGCTGCATAATAGCCCGGGATCCGTAATTTTTCACCGGTTTGGGGATGCGTAAATACCACATCCAATCCATAATTCAAAAATGGATTCTCTTGAGCCTCTTCGGAGGTTTCAGGACCTTCAAAAACCAAAGTGATTTTGTGCCACTTCTTAAGCTCTCCCTGGATTTCCTGAGCCCATAAGCTAAATTGCACGCAAAATGTTGCAGCTAATGTGCTGAATACTATTCTGATTTTTTTCATTGCTGTTAAGTGTTTATTTGCCATAGTACTACCATGGGATCGACTCCCCGGTTTCAGAAATAAATCTTCCTGAATCTTTAAGCGTTATTCTATCTATTGTTCTTGTTAAATTCAATATAGCCTCTGTCACACTGCTTGTCGCATCCGTACCGCCCATTCGTGTACGAACCCATCCTGGATTAATTGCTACCACTACAATCTTTTGTTCGCGCAACTTTTCGGCCATACGGGCTGTAATGCTATGAAGCGCAGATTTACTGGCCGCATAAGCATCTAAGGGATCTTTAGGGTTTATATTCCATGCTACCGAACCCATCCCTGAGCTTATCTGAACCAGGCTAGCGCCTTTCTGCAGAAAGGGTAGTATAGCCTGGGAAACCAAAGCCGGACCGATAGTATTTATCAGAAAATGTGACTCAAATGTAGCCTTCTTCCATTTGCCAAATTCTTCTTCTTCAGCTATTGCCGCATTGTTTATAGCAAGAGATAACGTTGCTTTGTAAGCCCCTAGTTGATCTATAAATCTAACAATGGAATCCTCATTAGAGACATCCATTTCCAAGACCAAAAGTGCGCCAGCGTGCTTTTCTTCAAGTTCAAGTAGCTCTTTAGCCAGGTTCTTGTTTCTTACCGCGGCTACTACCTTACTGCCATTTTTCAAATAGTAATCTACAAACCCTAAACCCAGACCTCGATTGGTTCCGGTGACCAGCACTGCGTCCTTATAACTATTTTTTTCATCCCTCATGCGCTAAATTCCCATGGCCTTATTGGTTCATTAATTCGATATAGGTATAATATACGCCGTATTCTTCATTTCCTTCAATGAAATTTGCCTGCAAAATGCTCTCACCTTCTTCTAATTCCACTTCAAACACAATTTCACTATCGTCTGGTGAAATGTCCTTTTCAAAAGATTTACCAAACAAGGAAATGCTAACTTTTTCAGGAGATATTGGCTTATATTCAAATAAGTTCTTGGGATTAAGCTCAGGAATACCCTGAATGGTCCCGGGACATTCCAAGGGCCATCTCCTACAACTAATTTTATACTTTCCTTTTTTTAGGGTGGCAATGGGATGAGATGCGTTTTTGTTCTTAAGACCGGCCGCAATTTCTTCTTGTTTCCATATAGGACCATCTTCCCCTATTGCATGTTGAATTGTGAGTAAGGTTCTCCGTTGATGTGCACTGCCGATTTCCTTATATGCCAATTCCTTATATGGTTTTTTTTGTACTGTCTCAGTAATAAACTCCTTATTTTCTTCAAGCAATTGGCGAACCACCTCAGGATGGCTCCCGGCAATATTATGCTTTTGTAAGGGATCGGTATTTATATCATACAAGCTTTCGCCATCCAATAATCGCCAATTCCCTTTCATTATACAGGAACCTTCTACTGGTTTAGGATGCCTGTAATCTTGTCTGTGATGTATAAAAACAGTTCTGTCTTGTAACTTTTCTCCCTGGTCTAAAAGCCTGTTGGAAAAATCTATTCCATCTCCTTCAAAATTAGCCGGCAGCGTTAAATTACATAGACCTGCAAGAGTAGGTAACAGGTCTACATGGGAGGTGAGATCTGAAATATCCCTCCCTCCTTCGAGTCGTCCTCCTGGCCATCTAATAAAGAAAGGGACTCTATGGCCAGCTTCTAGTTTGTCTGCCTTTCTACCCCTGAATCCTTTGTTCCATCCTAAGCTGTAATCTTCACTCACACCAAACTGGCTCCCGTTATCAGAGCAAAAGATCAGAATGGTATTTTCATCCAGCTCCAAATCTTCAAGCACCTTTTCTAATCTCCCAAAATTCTCATCAATATTGGTGATCATCCCATAGAATTCTGCATTCGGTATTTTCTTATTTACCAGATTCTTGTAAGGATCAGAATATTTGTCTTCAACGTAGAGTGGATGATGAGGAGCATTGGTTGGAAGATATATAAAGAAAGGGGTATTTTTTTTTCCTTAATGAACTTTATTGCTTCATTAAACCAGACATCCGTACAGTATCCTTCAAATTGTTCAGGGCTGTTATTTACCAGATAGGTATCGTTAAAATAGTTGTTTCCCCAGTGGTCTGAAAGTTCTCCCACACCCCCGGAACTGTGATGAATTGCATAGTCGAATCCCTTATCCGTCGGTCTTGACGGGTAATTATTTCCCAAATGCCATTTGCCGAACATAGCGGTAGTATACCCATTTTGTTGAAACACTTCGGGCATAATAGGCATTGATGCATGTAACATATCTCTCCCTTTAAAGGTTGCCCACACTCCATTTTTAATAGGGTATACTCCGGTCATTAATGCAGATCTTGTTGGGGTACAAAGCGGACTCACGTGGAAGTCTGTAAGTCTTACAGATTCCCTGTAGAATTGGTCAATATTTGGAGTTTTTATCCAGGGATTTCCATGACAACCCAAATCTCCTATACCCTGATCATCTGTCATAACCAGGATTACATTGGGCTGATTAGTCGTTTGTTTTATCTTTTCCTTTTGAGGTCCGCAACAAACAAGCCCCGATAAGAAACAAGCAAAAAAAATGGTTAGGCAAAGTCTCATAGTGTTGTCAAATTACGCCTTAAGACAATCCATTTCCAAAGGCAATTATGATGATGCCAACAATCATAAAGGTTAGTCCCGAATAAAGTGTTTTACGGGCCTTTGACGAAGCCTTAACCCATTCCATCGTAACTATTCCACTTATTATTGCCGTTGCCACGGAAGCTGTATTAAAAATAGCATAGCCCACGGTGTTACCTGAAGCACCTAGTTTATAGGCGGCATAAGCAAACAAGGCAGAAGCCGCGTAGTGAAAAATTGCCATAATTAGAATTAGAAAAAGATTTTTTCCAAATGATGCTGTCCTGAAATCTCCCCAGGCATTCTTGGCTTTTAACTGCCATAAAAAATAAGCGGTCATAACAATACCTCCACTAATAAAAATTGGAAACATTACGGCTACCGCTGTAATCCAGTCCGCGTTGCCTTGGGCTATACTGGCTTCATGTAAATAAGGCCTTCCGACTGCATTTGCATAACTGAAACCAGTTGCAAGCAGCCCGCCTATAACCGCAATGGCTATGCCCTTAGACATAGATCCTTTAGTGTTTTCCTCGCCGGTAGTATCCTTTTCGCCCATCTCATCTTTCTCGCGCAAGAGTCCGGCCTTGCCATTTAATATAATCCCAACCAGCACTACCAAAATCCCAAGAAGCACAAAAGCGAGTACATTGTTCGGAGGAAGTCCGTCTACTATAAAAGGCAATAGTGATCCTACCAATATTACGGTACCTATGAATAAGGAAAACCCAAGCGAAAGTCCAATATGATTAATTGCCTTACTCCAAAGCATCACTCCTATCCCCCATAAAAAGCTCGCCAAGCCCATTTTAACCCAAATGTCTAATGGCATGTTTCCAAAAATCGTTGGAAACCCATTAATCAAAGTCAGGGAAGCTATTATTGGCACGACAAACATGGTTAATAAGAAAAATAGACTCCAGGTATTCTCATACCTGAATTCCTTGGTGAATTTTTCGGGTAAGGCATATAGGCCCAACATGAGTCCGGCTAAAATTGCCCATAATACTCCTTCGGTCATGATTACAGTTTTAGTGAATTAGTTTTACTTTTAAACTCCATTCATTTCAGCGCAAGCAGTTGTAAATCCTTACCCTCAAGATCTCCAAAATGCGTCGCTTTTGTCTTCATAGGTGCATAATTTTTCAACCCTTAGGCCTTCCGATTGAAAATAGCGGAAGTTCTCCTCTCATGATCTCACGGGACGAAGTGTTACGTCCT
The DNA here is from genome assembly GCA_040830565.1 of Flavobacteriaceae bacterium. Classification (GTDB taxonomy): domain Bacteria; phylum Bacteroidota; class Bacteroidia; order Flavobacteriales; family Flavobacteriaceae; genus JAFMPW01. Next base: position 47,960 of record JBFOMC010000068.1, on the reverse strand, counting down.
GTAACTCTCTAGCTTTTGCCAATCAAATTCGACTCCTATCCCTGGCATATCGGGAGCCACGGCTCTATGATTTTCCACTACCAGGGGCCGTTTGGTGTATTGATCTATGGGAAAGCTATGTACTTCTAACCAGCCCGCATTCGGTTGAGCGGAAACCAGGCTCACATGAAGTTCCTGCATTCCATGCGAACAGGCCGGAATTTGATGATCATTGGCCAATTGGGCAGCTCTTAACCATCCCGTGATCCCACCGCAATTAGACGCGTCGGGCTGTAAATATGATAGTTTAGCCTGCTCTACCGCATATTCAAACTCGTGAATGGTATGGAGATTTTCTCCCATGGCGAGGGGAAATCCCGTCGCATCTACAATTTGCGCGTATCCTTTGTAGTTGTCTGGAATTATTGGTTCTTCGAACCATGTAATATCATATTGCCTGAACCTCTCAATGGCATCAATAGCTTTTTGCACACTCATGGAGTAATTTGCATCTACCATAAAGCTTATCTCAGACCCGATAAATTCCCGGACCGCTTTGATGCGTTCAATATCCTCTTCGAGCTTCTCACGACCAATCTTTATTTTTACCGCGTTGAACCCAGCCTTCAAATATCCCTCCATATTTTTCAGGAGCTTCGGAATAGGAAATTGCAAATCGATTCCTCCGCAATAGGCTTTGCAAGTATTTCCATTACCTCCTGCCAACTGCCAAAGAGGTTTTCCTTCCCTTTTACCTTTCAGGTCCCAAAGCGCAATATCTATGGTAGACACCGCAAAGGCCACAATTCCTCCCCGACCTACGTAGTGCATATGCCATTCCATAAAGTCATAGATTGCATCTACATCTTCCCCATCTTGTCCTATCAAAGCAGGAGCCATATCATAGTCTATTATAGCTTTTATGGCACGTCCACCCTTACCTCCGGTATAGGTATACCCGGTTCCATGAGTGCCATTTTCCAGGGTAATGGTGGTGGTAACCAGTTCAAAATGTGTATGATCCCCGTGCCTGGCATCGTTCATTACCTCAGGTAAGGGCACTCGGAACAAGTTAGAGTTAATCGTCTTAATCTGTGAACCCATTTATGCTTTGTGTCTGATATAAAATGTTTTCTTTTCCAGGTATTGTTCAAAGCCGTATTTGCCATCTTCACCACCGGAGCCACTTAGTTTGTACCCGTTGTGAAATCCCTGGTGCTGTTCGCCATGACCTCGATTTACGTAGATCTCTCCATATTCCAACTCATCATTGCATTTCATGATGGTGTTCATATCATTGGTAAACACCATGGCTGCCAGACCGTATTCACAATCGTTTGCGTAGCCAATAACCTCATCAAAAGTTTTGAACTTTAAGACTGGAAGGATCGGGCCGAAAGACTCTTCATGCACCACAGTCATATCTTGGGTAACATCGGTTAAAACTGTGGGCTCAAACCAAAAGCCTTTTTCAAACTGACTACCCTCAGGACGTTTTCCTCCGGTTGCTATGGTGGCTCCTTCTTTTAGACTCACTTCCACCAAATGCTCCATGTTTTGTAACTCAGCAGCATTTACTTTGGGGCCCATATCTGTTTCCTCTAACATGGGATCGCCAACTTTGAGTGCTTTGGTTTTGACGATGAACTTTTCCATGAACGTATCGTAGATGTCCTGGTGCACATACATCCGTTCATTGCAAGTACAAACCTGCCCGCAATTATCAAAACGTGAATGCAGGGCCGCGTCTACTGCTGCATCAATATCAGCATCTTCAAAAACTATAAATGGAGCCTTGCCTCCCAGTTCTAGTTGCACATGAGTCAAATTCTTTGCTGCTGTCTTGGCAATTTGTTGTCCAACCGGAGTGGAGCCTGTCATGGTCACCATTTTGGTGATCGGACTTTCCACCAAAGCAGTGCCCATTGCCCTTCCGGGACCCGTAAGGATATTTAAAATCCCATCGGGAATACCAGCCTTTTTGGCTAGATTTCCCAATTCTAATGTGGCTAAAGGTGTTTCCGATGTCGGCTTGAGTACCATAGTGTTTCCGGCCACCAGGGCAGGGCCCAATTTCCTTCCGGCAAGGGCAAGCGGAAAATTCCAGGCGGTAATTCCGACTACTACTCCTCGTGGGATCTTCTGGATCCATATTTGCTCATTGGGATTGTCTGAAGGTATGATATCTCCTTCTATGCGACGTGCGCCCTCGCAGGCGTACTCAATAAATGAAGCCGTAACCGCAACTTCCATTCTGGCCACTTTAAGAAGCTTGCCTTGTTCTTTCACTAAGAGCTCAGCCAAATAATCCGAACTTTCCTTGATCTCATTGGCCAGGGCATAAAGGTATTCTGCACGTTTACGTGCGGGCATCTTCTTCCAAGACTTCTGCGCTTTATCTGCAACCTCCAGGGCCATTTGAGCCTCTTCTACCGTGCCATTCTGAACCCTTGCTACTACTTCTTCCGTTGAAGGGTTTACAACATCTATAGTCTCTCCTGATGCGGAGGGTATCCATTTTCCAGCAATAAACAATTGGTATTCTTTAATCTCAGACATGTCTTTTGATTTATTTTTTTAGCTAGCGGCCCATCCACCCACCGTCTACCAACATAGTAGTACCGTTCATATAGTTCGAAGCCTCGGAGCAAAGAAATACTATTGGGCCCTTAAAATCATCAGGATCTCCCCATCTGCCGGCCGGAATCCTTGCCAAAATGGCGTCATTACGTTCCGGATTGTTTCGCAATGCTTCAGTATTATCTGTGCTTATATAACCAGGCGCAATGGCATTGACATTAACTCCCAGCCCAGCCCATTCATTGGCAAAGGCCATGGTCATTTGCCCAATCGCTCCTTTACTGGCAGCATATCCCGGCACGGTAATTCCCCCCTGAAACGTTAACAACGAGGCGGTAAAAACAATCTTTCCCTTTCCTCTTTTCACCATGTCTTTGCCAAGTTCCCTTGTGAGCACAAATTGAGCCGTCTGGTTAACCTCAATAACCTTATCCCAATATTCATCGGAATGTTCCACAGCCGGAGCTCTTAAGATGGTTCCGGCGTTGTTCACTAATATATCAATTACCGGAAAGTCAGTTTTTACGGCCTTAACAAAGGCATATAGGGCTTCCCGATCTCCAAAATCACAACTGTACGCCTTAAACTTTCGCCCCAAGGCAGTAACCGCTTTTTCTACTTCACTCCCAGATGTTTCAAGAGAAGCACTTACCCCTATAATATCTGCTCCAGCCTCGGCAAGACCAATAGCCATGGCTTTGCCAATTCCACGTTTACATCCGGTTACAAGTGCCGTTTTTCCCTTTAGGTGAAATTTATCTAAAATGCTCATTTTATCTACTATTACTTTTGTATTGTACTATAATTGGCAGTCCATCAAGACCTTCATCCCATCAGGGTTGTTATCAATGCTTTCAAAGACTTGCTGAATATTGCTTAGTGGCTGTACATCAGTGATCATGGCCTCAAAGGGCAACTCATTTGCACCGATCAACGCTATTGACTTTTCATAATCCTCCTTTTCATAGACTCTCGCGCCGATAAGTTTTAATTCCTTCCAGAAGAATTTAAACAGGTCTACCTCCTTTTTTTGTCCATGGATGGCTACCATAAGTATCCGACCTCGAATACCGGCAACTTCGGTCATGACGTCCAGTGCGGCCTGTACGCCGGCTACCTCAAATACCACATCAGCCCTACGACCTTCAGTCTGTTCAATAACGTATTCAACCAAATCAATTTTGGTAGGATTCACCGCATTTAATCCAAGTTCCTGAGCTTTTTTTATTCTATTTTCATTAACCTCAGAAACAATAACCTTAGCACCGGTTTCCTGAGCGACCAAAGCAACCAACAATCCTATAGGACCACCTCCCAAGACCACGGCTGTTTCATTTGGCTGTAACCCACTCAATCTGACATCATGGACAGCTACGGATAAAGGCTCTATTAAGGCGGCCAATTTCAGATCTGTCTCAGCTCCCAACTTGTGTAAGGTAAAAGCCGGTACATTCCAATATTGCTGCATAGATCCCGGGCTATCTATCCCAATAAACTTGAGGTCCTCACAGATATGATTGAATCCCTTATCTGAGGGTTTCACCCCTCTGTCATCCAATGGGCGCACTACGACTTTTTCTCCTACCGAAAATCCGTCTACCGTTTCGCCAATTGCGTCAATTACCCCCGACATTTCATGACCGATGGTCACCGGGATGTTTACACGCTTGTCCATCATACCATGATAGATATGCACATCCGTACCACATACCCCGGTATAGGCAACCTTTATCCTCACTTCGTCTTTTCCTGGTGGTTCTATTTCCTTTTCTATTACAGAAAATGTCTTATTTCCTTGGTATACGGTAGCTTTCATTTTTCTTAATGCTCTTATTATTCACCTTTGGCTTTATGAGAAGTTCTTCTTTTTGAAGTAAAACGCATAATGCTTTGTTCATCGTAATTATTGTAGATATGAGTCAGGCCCCAACGTAAGATTTCAGTCGGTTCTTTTTCGTTATCCGCAGTCCTGTTTAATCCGATGGCATGCGCCGCTCCCTTTATGGAAGACATTATCTCGAAATTAATACCATCGGGAGACCATTGTATAGTGTTTTTTTCAGGACCGTCAGTGGTAATCAAGGAGGCAATTCCGTCATTATAAGGCCATACGCAAATTTCATGGCCACTATTACTTATGGGATTGTACGGTGATTTTACATAAGGACCTTTAGGGTCTTCTGCTATGGCCACTCCATGACGAATTTGCCGGCCACCAAAGGTAATTTCCTCGCCCATCTGTTCTCCTTTGTAATAGAGGTAGAACCTGCCTTTGTAGGGAAGGATACAGGGATCATGTACCTTGTGACTATCAAAATCTCCTTTCTTTTCGACCATAAAACGGTTTTGCTCTTCACCTTTCCAGATGCCGTTATCAGCAGGACGTAAAATGGGTTCTTCGCTTTTGGTCCAAGGGCCATCAGGAGAATCTGCCCAGGCCAAACCTACGGTGTTTTTTACGCGGACCGTATAAGGCGATTTAACCGCCTGATAACACAAATAATATTTATCCTCCCACTTCATGATTTCCACCGTAAAGACTGATCTGTCGTCATAAGCTCCTTTTTCTCCCCTAGGAACAGCCATCCCCTCTTCTTTCCAGGTAATTCCATCCTCTGAGGTAGCATACCAGATATCGCACCTGTCCCATGGGAATACCTTCTCCTTTTCAACATCGCCAGCAAAACCATCTGTTTTTCCAGTGCTTTTAGAATACCAGACATAGTATTTTCCATTTTCTTTGATCATCGCACTAGGGTCTCTGCGTACAACTCCACGCTCATAGGCCAAATCTCCCTTTAACGGTTGCGGGCTGCTAAACTCTATGAACCATTCATTTCCCAGGTCTGCAGGCCATTTTAAGGCTCGCTTTGAAGCCGCACTTAAATACTTGGGATTCGTAATACCCAGATGGTCTATTTGTTCCTCCGTAACCGTGAATTCGTTCTCCGAGTTTGATTGTTCATCTTTTGGGCTGTTGTGTTCTGCTCCGTTGTTACAAGAAGTCATAAGATAAATGAGTGCTAGAATGATTACAATTAAGTGGTATTTTTTCATGGGAATAGGATGATTTCAAAGTGCCGTCTTGCCTTCAAGACCGATCAATTATCCCCTAAAATTACTGTTATTATCAAATGATATTGCTTGGATCAACTAGACAAATACTGTACAAAGGGGTTTTCTGAATATAATCTACAAGTTGGCAATGAAATCTTCAAGATTTACCTGCCTTTTCAAGCCCATCTTCTTTCTTAACCGATATCGTGTAGTATGAACAGATTCTACAGAGATGCCTAAGAGCCTTGCCATTTCTTTGCTCGAGAAATTTAATTTGATAAGGGCGCAAATTTTTTGATCGGCCTGACTCAAATTAGGGTATTGACTCGTAACTTTTTTATAAAATTTTTCATTCACCGCGGTGAAGCGCAACTTAAATTCCTCCCAATTATTGCTATTGCTAATGGAAATGGATCTAAGGACCTGATTAATTTCTGAAGTTTTCACATTACCGTTCTCTCCTCTTAGCTTGCTCTTTATTTCTTTCAAAAATTCGTCCTTCTCTACCAATTGTAAGGCCGAAGCTGCCAACTCCTTGTTTTTGAGTTCCAGGAGTTCCTGAGCCTTTTGCATTTCCAATGCCTTGCTTCGCTCCAGGAATTGCTTTTCAGCCCTGTGTTTAGACCGAACATGTCTTATATAAACAGCTCCTATTATCAGCAGGAAAACCAAGGTCCCTAAAAGAATTACACGCTGCAACATGGAGATTTTTTCTTCCTGTTCAAGTTGTTCAAGTCGCTGCTTTTGAATGAGTTTTTCTCTGCGTTCAGTCTCTACTCTAAACTCATCTTTTATTTCAAGTAATGGCCTGTTGCGTTCACTTCGACTATCAAAGAATTGCGCATCCAAATCCTTGGCCATTTGAAGATTTGCCAAAGCGTTTTTATAGTTGCCACGATCCAGATAGAGATCAGCTAACCTCTCATATACCAGAGGAGAAAAATCTAAGTGGCTTTTGTATTTTTCAGAAACTGCAAGTGCCTTTTGATAGTATTTCTCACTTTCCGTATAATTGGAAATTCCCTCATAAACATCACCCCAATACGTATAGACCAATACCAGGTAGGAGGGTCTGTTTTCAAGAAACCAGGATTCAATATCTTCTAGTATTTCCAGTGCTTCCTGATTCTTTTGTTCCTTAGACAAAACAAATGCCTTTTCAAATTGAAGATAAGGCATGCTTATCTCATCAGATGTTGCATCGTAATTTAAAAAACAGCTGTCTAGATATACTTTCCCTAATTCCGGTTCTCCAAGTTCTCTGTATGTGGCACAAATCAGGTAGTAAGACTGTGCAACGGAACCCTTTCCGACCACTTTCTTTTCTAACAGTTCTTTATTGATTTCCAGGGAAGTTTTGAGGTATTTAAAAGCTTCTTCTTCTCTTTTAAAAAAACTATACAATCTCCCCAAACTCCCATATATAGAGGCTTTTAGGGTCTCATCTCCCAAATCACTGGCGAGGAAAAGTGCACGCCACAAATGGTCATAAGATTTGGCGTAATTCACTTCTTGACCATATAAATAAGGCATTTCCATCAGGGCGTTGATGGCCATCAAGGTATCGCCTTCCTTTAGAAAGTTTTCGTGGGCTTTCTGCATTAATATGGCAGAGCTATCCAGGTTTTGATATCTAAGTTCTTTGGCCTTTTCAAAATCTCTTATCGACTGGGAGCTGTCTTGCTGGAAACTTGCGAAAGTTGGAAATGATAAAATACAAGCATTGAGGATAAGACCTAATTTGAATAGCTGTTTTGCGTTAAATGACATGACTGCTGAACTTAGTTATTTATCGCGAAAAGATCATGTGAATCATTATTGTTAACCACAAGAAGCATTGGGTTTACGGCTTTCTCTATAACCACCATATTACGTACGTCTTTGTCGGCAAAAAAACCTGATGTTAAATGCGATACGTGAGCAAAGTTTCCTTTACCATTTCCTTTTAAAAATGAACCAATGCCGGCATCCGCTCTCGTAGTTTCCACCTCAGACTGATAATTATTACCCGCCATGAGTAGATCTTTATATCCGTCTCCATCAAAATCGTGAAAAATAAGACTATTAATCGGTGATTTCTGTGCATGATTATCAAAGGGTTCAAATGAAAATCCATCAGAACCATTGTTAACAAAGATCCCGGATCTAAATTCCGTTGCTTTATAGTGCAAGGCCGTCGAAATACCATCGCCTATAATTCCTTCAATATCTTTGTTGGCGAACTCTTTGTAAGTGGGAATCTTTTGGGCTAATTGAGGTAATTGTTGGGTCATACAAGTTTTCCCCCTAATAGGAACTTTTACCCCATTATAGCTCTTAGAAAGGATCACGTCTTCTGATCCGCTAAAATCAAAATCTGAAGCGTAGACCTCAAAAGGTTTTTCCAGAGAAGCGTGAAATTTATAGTTAACACCTAAATTTCCTGCTACAATGTCCTTGTCTCCGTCATTGTCAATATCATCTATCAACAGTCTATTCCACCAGCCTACAGTGTCTGCAAGAGATTTATGAGACTGGCTTTTCACAAGTTTGTTCCCTTCATTTAGAAAGATCTGAATACCCATCCATTCACCAGTGACAACCAAATCTACTTTGTCATCATTGTTCATGTCTGTCCAGATGGCGTCTGTAACCATTCCAAATCCTTCGAGCTCGGGTGCAAATTCAGGAGCTCCCATGGTGAAGGTCCCGTTGTTGTTTATCAGCAAAGCGCTACTTGCCGGATGCGGGTATCTGCCTGTAATTAGTCTCCCTCCAACAAAAAGGTCTATATCTCCATCCTTATCATAGTCGGCCGCTTTTACTACAGAGCCAGCTATTCCTACCTGAGGAAGTGCATCTGTGTCCTTAACAAAAGTATTGTTCCCTTGATTGAGATAGAGCCGGTCTACCAAAAGCCTGGGATTGCCATAAAACTCATAGCTACCGCTTACTACATAAAGATCCTGGTCCCCGTCGCCATCAGCATCAAAAAAGGTAGCGCCCACATCCTCATGGTCCTTATCGTTCTCAAAAACAGCAGTGGAACCAGAGATAAATGACCCCTCAGCATTTCCAAAAAGTAGTTGTCCCGGCTGCCCATGACCCCCGCCTAAATACACATCTTCAAAACCGTCTTTGTTCAGGTCTGTTTTGGCTATTGCCGGTCCCAAATGTGACAATTTATGCGGTAGTAAAATTTGTATATCGAAATCATTGAAATAGGGGTCCTTATGTCTATAATCCGAGCTTAGTCTTTCAAAAATTTGATTTTGTTTGACCTTCTGAGAATCGTTTTTTCCCTCTGCCAATTGGTAGTCCAGGCTTAATCTTTCATTAGCACTAACATCAGTAAGGTTCTGAACTTTCCCATCGGGCCAAATAACTTCTAGTTTTTTTACCTTGCTGTTGTTTCCTAATCCAAAGTGCAGGGTATTCGACATAGAAGATAAAAATCCTTTTGTGTTTACCAGCTGTCTTATCTGAACCTCATCCTCATCAAAATGTAATTTCACGGTGGCACCCACACCATTCACGTTGGTTTCAGGGCCTTTCAGGCTAACCTTTAGATAGTTATCATTTTGAACGGTGTTCATTTTGGTGTTTTCCAGCAAGGTAGCTTCTGCATTAATATTGTTAATGACCACATCCAGATCCCCATCATTGTCTAAATCTGCATATACTGCGCCGTTGGAAAAGGTGGGAGGATGATCCGTCCAATCGGAGGTTGCATCTTCAAAAGTGCTATCCCCATTGTTCCTGAAAAAGTAATTATGGAGTTTTTGCTGAGGGAGCATTCTGGCATAGTTCAGAAAATCCTCCGGAGTGGGCTTACGTCCCTTTTCTCTTAAAATTTGTAAGATCTCATTGTTCTTATCCTGGTCAATAACATCTCTGTAAACCCCATTAGTTACAAAAATGTCATTATAGCCATCCAGATCAAAATCGGCAGAAAGAATAGCCCAGCTCCAATCGGTATCTGCCATCCCGGCCATTTTACTTATTTCACTAAAAGTTCCGTTCCCATTATTTACCTGAAGCATATTGTGCATGTATTGATAATGATACCCTTTGTCTACCATAAGTTCAAATTGATCTATTGGCGTCATGGCCATGGTAGTCTTGGAACGAACATAGTCTGAAGGATTCATGTCCAGGGTCATCAGGTCTAAAAGTCCGTCATTATCAATATCGGCCATATCACTCCCCATACTGTTAAAAGACATATGTTTAAAGAGATCATTTCTAGATTCGGAGAAAGTCCCATTTCCATTATTTATATAGGCCAGGTCCGGATAGTTAAAATCATTGCAGACATAGACATCAAGCCACCCATCATTATTTAGATCGCCCACCTGTGGGTTTAGGCCAAAGCCGATGTCATAGACCAGACCGGCCTGCTCAGAAACATCTTTGAAATGTCCGGTACCGTCATTTTGATATAGGCGATCACTGCCTTTAAGTGCCAGGGTTTCAGGGTCTTTATGAATCTTATCCAAATCAAGCACCTGCGTCCTGCTCGTGATATCGGGGGTGTTAGAGACGTAAACATCGAGATCATTGTCGTTGTCATAGTCAAAGAAAGTCGCCTGAATTGTTCTGTTTTCGTCTGCAAGTCCAAGTTCTTTTGCTTTTTCTGTAAAAGTCAGATCCCCATTATTTATGTAAAGTAGGTTTGCAAATTTTTGATCCTCATCTAGCCAACCTCCTCTTGATACGTAAATATCAAGTAGTCCATCATTATTGATATCAACCATGGTGACACCGGTGTTAAAACCATCATTTATATTCATGCCGGCCTCGGATGTAATATCTTTAAATGACAACCCCCCCTGGTTTAAATAGAGTTTATCTTCAGAAGAATTAGAGGTTAAATAAAGATCAACCAAACCATCATTATTGATGTCACCAACTGCCACTCCTCCTCCAATATAGGTATACATATATTGATAATAGTTAGATTCCAAAGTCTCTTCCAGGGTATTGACGAATACTAAACCGGAGCTGTCGGATGCAACCGTTCTGAATAATCTGGTTGTGGGATCACTATCCATATTTTTGGCAGATTTATCTCCGTTTTTTTTACATGATGTAGTTGTCAAAAGGAAAATGAGACCAACAGAAAATAAGACAGATCTAAAGGAGAAAAAATAGTGAAAGTGCATCATCAATGACATTTGAAATCGAATGGATTTTAATACTCTAATTTACGAAGTATTTGGGCGGTATTCTAAATTTTATGCCCTACTTTTCATGAAAATTACAGCGGATTTTACACTTAATGGTTATTTGAAATAATTGCAGGGCCTCAGTGGGTTATAAAGTGGCAGTAAAGGCCATATTCATTAAGTTTCTTTGCTAAAAAATGGCTTCGGATTATTTGATGCAAGAAAGAAAATAGTTAGCTTAGTTATCGACAAAAAATACAATTTCTCAATATTTCATCCACTTGATAATGACAGTAAAAAAAAGGATCATAAAAATTACAATTTGGATCCTAATTATTGGAATAACGGGTACTTTTTTGACCTACTTTTATCTAAGAAATTCCACTGAAAACTTTGTAAGCGAAAAAGAGCTAACAGAATTAGTTACCAAGGTAAAGTTTGCAAAAGAGTTACCTGATAAATTCTATCAATTATATGAACAGGAACATCCCAACATTTTATCTTATAACTTAAATCGTCAAATTGGAAGTGGCCTGTTTTCTGGCGATTTTACAAAAAGTCCAAGTCTGCTAGCTGCCATGATCTCTGAAATTAGCCGAAAAGATTCTGACAGCACAAAAATTTCTAATCGCAAAGCCTATTCCTTGGCCTGGAAATTAGAAGAGGAAACAACGCAAAGGGAGTGTTTGAATTGGGTGCTGGAGAATTACAAATTTGATCTATACATTCATGGAATAAATGAGTTGGCAAATTTTTATTACAGGAAAGGGGTGACAGAGCTTAGTGACCGGGAGTTAACAGACATTATTGAACTCATGAAAAAACCCAGTATTGTAAGTGTCCCGGATAGAAGTGATGAGAAGCGCTATTAACAAATCAGTGACTCTTGTTCTCCAACTTCACCCATGAAACGGGTTGTTTATCTGAAGTGTCAGATGCTTCGGGCCCGACATTTAAATTGAAGGAGCCTAAGAATACATCAAAATCCCCATCCATATCATAGTCCGAGACATCTATAGTCTGCCATCTGAAATCCGGAAGGTCCTTAATATGCTTCCCCTCAAAATTTAGGTTTCCCTGATTCAGGATCAATTGAACACTTTTGAACTTTGGATTCGAAAACTCCCCGAAGTTTGATATTGCTAAAATGTCAGGATCCTGATCCAAATCAAAATCCTCTACAACAATTTTACTGACTCCATGGATCGGCAAAAAGAAGTCTTCTGAGAACTCCTTCTCACCCTTATTGATCAGCACCCGAACACCATGATAATTTTTAAGTACCGTGGACAAATCAGAATTATCCCCGTTCCCAATAATGATATCTGTTAAATCATCCCCATTCATATCTGCTAACTGAAAATCTACGGCTCCAAATGCCGGTTGAAATTGAACAACCTCTGTGCTGACAAACGTGTTGTCCACCAAATCCCAGATTACCATTTTCTCGTGTTCCTGGGCAAATAAAACCACTATCTCATCTTCTTCATCTTCATCCATATTTGCTATTTCCACCTTAATTGCACCTGATAGGGGATGGATGATCCGTTTTTCATAGCGCCCATCCTTTAAATTCCTATACCATGAAAAATCCCCCAAGTTATGTCCATAATTACAAATGAATATATCATCATATCCGTCTGAATCCACATCACGAATTAAGAAATCTACCGGTCTAATTAAGTCTTCGATGACATTATCACCTATTTGGAGTTTGCCCTTCGCTTCATCCGAAGGGTTTAGATTGCCGATGGTCAATAAATAATCTAAGGAATCTTTAGTGATCATTTTCACCGGTGGGCTATCTAGTTTCTGTGAATTGATGAGTTCACCATCAGGAGTCAGTGCCATCAAAGTCGAATTAGTTGCATTCCCCAAAAACAATTTCCCTTTTTCCTCATCATACGTGGTCATGGTAAGCAAGGGTAAAGAATCGAGCAAAAAAACATTCGGTTCAAAAAGCGTATCAAATTTGGGCTCTTCAATGAGGTATCCAGGGGTCGTATTTTCAGATCTATTTAGATAATAATAAACTATTTTATCCCATTCCTCCTGGGGCATTGACGGACTAAGATTACTGATTGAATCCGGATTACCATAGGTATATATTGGTCCATGAGCCATGCCCATTTTTAAACCCATATTGGGTAATACCTTTTCTCCCCAGGTTCTTCTTGGAAGTGTAGATGCATCAGGAAACATATGGCATGAGGCGCAATGAATTTTCGCCAACTTTTCTCCTTCCGCATGTTTGTTTTTTGATGTGCAGCTTAGTGAAAATAACAAGAAGCTTCCTCCTGAAAAAAGAAGAAAAGCAACCCTTTTATAGTAGTTTCCCAGATCTAGCATTCAAAATTTGTCATCTTGTGATTCATAAAGGTACGTAGTTTATGGGTGAAGATGGCTCAACGGCTTGTTGATTCTCGTTCCAAATTTAAAGGTATCTTTTAAGGCGAAGTTCTTAAAAACAACAACGGTAAGATCTGATACAAATCTTACCGTTGCAAGAACTAAACTAACTCAAAAAAACTACTAAATCTTAATTTGCCAAATTTGGATTTTGTTCTATTTCCTGTTGTGGTATTGGTGCAAAATAGTTGTCTGTGCCCAAAGATCCCAAAATTGGATTTTTGGCGCTTGTAAGTGGTATTGGAGTACCTACGCCATTTTCGTCATATTCTGTACCAATAGAAACTTGTGGATCTCTGTTCCCTAGTGCTTGCTCCACCATTTCTTTACGCACTAGATCGTTCCACCGGATAAATTCTCCTGCAAATTCCCATTTTCTTTCCGTGAAAGCCAAATCCTGTATAGTTCCATCGGCAGCCGACAAATCGCTTGGAGCGGGAGTATTTATGTCAAGTCCTTCGGCTCTTCTATGGACCATATTTAAGGCTTCCCATGCATCGGCTCCGGCAGTACCCGCCTCCCCTGAAGCTTCTGCATAAATCAGCAATACCTCGGCATATCTCATAAACAGATCACTTCTCAGGGTTTGGAACTGTGCCCAATCTCCATCAGCTAAATCCCCGACTATTTTTCTTAAAATCGGATTTTGCTGATCCAAAAACTCTTCCCAACGAAGCATTCTGGTAGGATTATTTACATCAATTGCCCCATTGTCCGCTACTGGCAATTCTGAATAGTAGGTAGCATCTTTTCGAACTCCATCGGGCATATCTTCAAAAAATCGGATTTCTGCAAAAGTCTCTTGCCAGCCATTCAGACCAGGGTCAGAAGGTAATCCCAATTTACCCATCTTACGATTGGTAAGGTTTCCTGCAGCGTTGCTATATGCGATGGTAAATACACCTTCCTGAGTGAATCTTCCGGCCAGGGACCATAGTTTGGCCAAATCTGGTTCCAAACCAAATCCATGGGCGGCTGCATTGTCCATAACTGATTTTGCCATTGCCGCAGCCTGAGCATATTTCCCTGTATCCTTAAGTGGGAAGCCAGCCCAATCCATGTACAACCTGGCTAAAAAAGCTCTGGCTGTACCCCTACTCGGAGTTGTTGATCCGACAAACGCGCTGGCTTCGGGTAATCTTGATTCTGCTGCCAGGAGATCACTTTCTATCTGTTCAAAAACCTCTAATTGGCTAGCCAGTGGTGGCTGCTGAAACGGATCTACTTCTAACACTAAAGGAATTCTACCGTGAATACGCATTAAATGATTGAACATTATGGCCCTAAGAAAATATGTTTCACCTATCAGTCTTTCCTGTTTGTTAGGATCAGGATCTGAGAGCGTTACTCCTTCCACACTTTGCAAAACGGTGTTTGCTGCCCGGATCATCTCATACACCCCTCTCCAGTTAGTAAGCGTTCTCGAGTTTTCCGGTGTGATGAAACGCTGATCGTATTCCCTAAAATCGGCTTTGTTACTTGCCACGTGTGTAGTAATGTCGTCGCCAGACCAACCATTTACATAAAAAGTAGACATCCAGGCCGCCTTGTTTAATTTACCATAGATACCCGTTACTCCCAATTCCAGCTGTGGCATGGAACTGTAGGTGACAACTTGCAACTGCGAAGCTGCAGGGTCTTCATCGAGATCAAACTGCTCACAGCTGTTGAAGCCCAATGCTAAAGCCACAAGGGCAAATGCTCCCAAGAAACCCCTAAATGATTTATAAATTTTCATTGTTTTCATGTTTTTTCTATTTTTTTCTATTAGCATTTTTTTAGAAACCTACTTTTAATCCCAGTGTATATGTTCTCGGGTTAGGATATGCTCCCACATTTATACCGGGTGCTACGTCTGCATTCCCCTGATTTGTCCTTCTGGAGGATAATTCCGGATCGTAACCACTGTAGTCGGTGATAAGAAATAAATTCTGACCTCCGCCATAGATTTTAACGTTAGCATCTCCCAACCAGGATAAGTTCTCAAAAGTATACCCTAAAGTTAAGTTACTTAACCTAATAAAATCTCCTTTTTCAACATATCTAGAAGAATTGAAAAATTGAACCGTGGCCGGAATATCAGTTTCGTTGGATGGTGTCCATTGATTTACCTGATCTGCTGCCAAAAAACTTCGTGAATCACCTGCTCCACCTGTAATCTGCGCCTGAACCAAGTTATATATATCAAAGCCGTGTGCCCCGTTTAAGAAAATATTCAGATCAAAGTTTTTGTAGGAAATGGTATTGTTAAAGCCCCAAGTGGTAGTAGGCGTTCCGTTACCAATAGCGCCAAAAACAATCTCGCCGTCAGCATCCCTTAAATATTTAGCATCTCCGGGAACTCTACCAAAATTTGCGGCCTCTGCTGCTTCTGAGCTTTTCCAGGTTCCTAAGAATGTGGCTCCATTAAACTGCCCCAATGGCTCTCCTAATTCAATCAGGTTAGCTCTTCTGGCCTGACCTCCAGGAACGCTAACCAGACCTTCAATTTGTTCCAGGCCTCCAAATAACTGAGTCACTTCATTTTTGACATAAGACCCTGCAAAATTGGCATTCCATGTCAAGTCTTCGGTCTGGATGATATCGTAGCCTATGGCAATATCAATACCGAAGTTTTCAACTTCTCCGACATTTTGGAAAACGGTTCCGCCACCATTGGTTCCTGATACCGGTACTTCCAGAAGTAAATCCGAGGTTAGCTTTTTATACCCATCAAGGCTAAAAGTACCCCTACCTTCATTAAATCCGACATCTACACCTACGTTGGTTTGGGTTGTAGTCTCCCACGTAAGGCCTTCATTGGCAAAACTGGTAATAAACGTACCCGGATCCGGGGCCCCGCCCCCATAGGCATAAGCGTTGTTGCCCAAATTGGCAAAGGTACCATAGGTATCAACCGCCTGATTACCTACCTGACCCCAACCTGCCCGAAGTTTTAAACTACTAATAAATCCGTCGCTTTCAGTAGGTTGAATGAGGCTGTATCCCGCTGCAATAGACGGAAAGAAACCCCATTTATTTCCAGGACGAAACACTGATGAAGCATCATAACGTCCTGTGGCTGTAACTGACAGATTATCGTCGAGAATGTATTCTGCCCTTAACATAAAGGAGGACAACTCTCTTTCATTAAAGTTATTACCTATGGAAAAACCGGCACCTGTTTCTGCAAAATAAAATCCATTGGGTAATAAAAGATTATCCGCATTATAGCTATTAAATCGATTTTTAAGGTTTTGATACTCCTGAACCCCTGTTAATTTGATATTATGGATGTCTTTGAATACATTCTGCCAGGTAAAAATATTACTGATCTGAAAGGAAGTAAATTTATTGGTGCTAAAATTAGCTGCAGGGGTATCATTGCTATTTTCAACTGTATACCTTTCAACATTAAAGTTGTATACCTGGGTACCGGCAACCAGGGTGTAGCTTAAATTATCGGTAATTTGATAACTAGCATTCAAGGTACCGCTTAACTGCTCATTAATATCAGCAACATCCGTTTCGGTTAGGGTTAAAACGGGATTTAGGTTCAAGGAAGCAATACCTTTTATAGAGCGTCTATTATAATTCCCGTTCGCATCAAAGATAGGAGTTGTTGGATCCCAGGTTAGAGCCTTTGCTATCAAACTCCCTTGCCCGCTACCAAAGCGTTCAAAATTGTTTTTTGTTTCTGCCCTGATACCAAATATATTGAGCCCTATCTTGAACTTGTCGCTAATTTGAGCTTCCAAATTAGATCGAACCGACAATTGCTGATAGTCGTTATTAATAACTATCCCTTCTTCATCTCTGTAGTTACCAGATATAAAGTACCTTAGTTTCCCTTCCTGGTCCGAGCCACTTGCCGAAACTTGTAAGTTTTGGCTAAAACCTGTTCGCAACACCTCATCTTGATAATGCGTGCCGCCGCTAGCAACTAAATCCGCTATTTCACCATCGGTAAAGGTGGGATTTTGACCTATACTTAATTTTCTTAAATTTTCTATTCTCGCAAACTCACCCACGTTGGTCGCTAAAGTTGGCAAGAGCTCTGGCACCTGTGATACTGTTGTGAAAAAATCAATATTTATTTTTCCTTTTCCAGAACCTCTTTTGGTGGTTACGAGAATTACCCCATTTGAACCCCTTACTCCATAAATGGCTGTTGCAGAAGCATCCTTCAAAACGTCCATGGAGGCAATATCATTTGGGTTGAGAGTGCTCAGATCCCCTCCTAATACCCCGTCAATTACTATTAATGGGTCATTATTACCGGTAATGGAATTGACACCTCTAATTCGTATTTTAATCCCTGCTCCGGGAGCTCCGTTGGCCTTCGCTACAGAAACCCCAGCAGCTCTACCTTGCAGAGCTTCATCAACTCTGGTAACAGGCTGATTTTCATAAGATTCGGCAGTCACTCGCGAAACCGCCCCGGTAACGTCTTTCTTGTTGACCGTTCCGTAACCGATCACAATTACCTCATCTAATTGCTGCTGGTCTGTTTGCAGAATTACGTTGATCGTGGTTTGGTTGCCTACGGTAATATTCTGTGTGGCGTAACCAATATAGGAAATCACCAACACGTCCTCCGGGGAAGCCTGGATACTGAAATTTCCGTCAAAATCTGATTGAGTACCTGTTGTGGTACCCTGAACAAGGATGTTAGCCCCGCCAATCGGACCTTGATCATCAGAAACAGTTCCCGTAATAGTTTGCTGGGCGTAACTAAATTGCATACCCGCAAACACAAGAAACAGCACTACAAGAATTTTTTCTCTTAGTAGCCTCACAAAGTGTTTTTTCATAATCATTTGGTTTAAGTTGTGATAGTCAGAATTAATTTTAATTAGATCCTACCATTTGTCTTGAGAATTCAACCTAACGTTCTACTGAACAAATGGAATTACCATAAATTAGTGCTCGGTTAATCTAAATCGTTTGAAATATACATATAGCTGTAATCCTTTATGTTAAAAGCAACTAGACATGAACTAGACAAGCCAAGAAAAACATCGGGTGCTTATTATTATCATGCCTTTTATTGTTTTTTGCGGGCATAATAAAAAATTTCGTCTCCTTGAATTTGTTCTTCATTTGTCCTGGTAGTAGTTCTGTCATTATTTAGATTCAAATCATATGTTGTAAAAGTGCTTATATATTATTTCTTAGACAGAAACATATGTTTTCAACTCTACAACAAATGATTTTCCCAATAATTTACCTTTTAAGGGCACCTTATTATCTTCAAGTCTAAAATTAGGTGGTATTCTGACCGAGAGGCAGCAAGAGGTTAACCAACACTAACACTATTTTAACTTTGAACCAGGCTAACCGATTGAATAAATGATCAATACGGTAGCAAAAATGTAGTTTTTGGAAATTTTGTCTACTATCAAAATTCAATTACATCACAAAATAAAGGAGTATGGCCATCAGCCCACCAGACAAAGCCACAATGACAGAAAGAAGGCTAAAAGATCTCAGGAGTTTCGAGACAGGCAATTCATGTACTTCTTTAAATAGCCAGAAGAAACTGCTATTGACGTGAATAATTCCAAGAGACCCAGCTCCTATAGCGGCAGCGGTAAGTTCCGGGTGTAAAACGCCATTAGAGATCATTGGAGCTACAATAGAAGCAGTAGTAAGTAATGAAACTGTAATAGACCCTGTTACTGAGGTAAAAAGTAAACTAAGTAGAAAAGGCAGTATTATTCCCATGGCAGAAATACCGCTGGTCTCGGGCAGTAGGGCATTCACTATTTCCGTATCCTTTATTACCTGCCCAAAGGCTCCCCCGGTACCTGTGATAAGAATCACTATGGCAGATTTTGCCCCGGCTGTTTGAAAAAAGTCATTCAATTTTCCGGAAAAACCCTTGCTATCAATTAGTGGTAGAGCAAAGATCACTCCTACCATTAATGCCCACACAGGGTTTTTGACAAAGTTGATCAGAGGGTTAGTCGTACCCGGATAAAGGTTTCCTAAGGACATTAAAATTAATGGACTTAATAATGCCACAAAAGGTAGTATTCTTTTATATCCTTTCAATATCTTCTTTACCTCTTGTTCTGGTTGATTTATGGGCTCCAAAACTTTTGAAAATGCCTTTGAGTTTATCTTGATCCATAGCAGCCCTCCGCATATGGCTGTAATGGCTACCGCTACATTCACAGGTATCATTTTTCCAACATCAATTTCAAGAATAGCAGCAACGGCCAGGGGTCCGGGGGTTGGGGGGATTAGAGCATGAGCCACCGTTAAGCTCATGGCCAACGACAAACCTAAGACCAGTACGGAATGTCCTGATTTTCGGGATAAGGCCAGAACGGTAGGCAACAAAGTGAGGTAAGCTACATCTACAAACACCGGTATTCCTACGAGAAAACCAATTACGGCCATACTTAAAGGGAGGTATTTCACCCCAAAAAGCTTTATGATACTATCCGCAATAACATCGGCTCCTCCTGTCACCGCGAGAATCTCGCCAAGTAAGGTTCCGAAAAGAATAACAAGGCCAATCCACTTAAGCGTACTTCCAAAGCCATTAAGGAGGCTTTCAGTTACTCCCTCTACCGAACTTCCTGTTGCAAGCCCTAGGATCAAACCGGTAAGAAGCAGTGCTGGGATTGGGTGCACCTTAAATACGGTAATCCCTACGATCAACAGTAAAATGCAGATTATCAATATGATCAGACCCGTCATTTACCCTGGATTTAATTCATAATATATATGTGAGAGCAATTACTTAAGTTCTAGCTCCCGGACTTCCTCATTAGCTTCTCCCCTTATTGCCTCAAAGGCTTTGATCATCTCCTCCAATTTATCAGGATGGACCTCTGCCAGATTGTTTTGCTGCTCCAGGTCTTCTTTTAGATTATACAACTGGTAGCTATTTGCATTACCCAATTCTATATTCACCTGAGTATTCACCGCAGCTCCATCATAGGGAGGTATCATAGCCCAATCTCCTTTTCTGAAAGCTGTTCTGGAGGTAGCTTCGATAACCAATTCATCCCTTCCCTTTTCATGTTTTCCCAAGAAAACATCTAACAGTTCCTTACTGTCTTTTGTTTTTTCATCACTTCCAACCAAGGCCGCCAGAGAGGAAAACAGATCTAGTTGAGAAACTATAGCATCTGAAACTCCCTGATTTATCTGTCCTTTCCAATAGGTAATAAAAGGGACTCTTGTACCCGCTTCAAATAAGCTGTACTTCCCTCCCCTAAGTGGTCCTTTTGGTTTATGGTTCCCAATCTTTTCCACAGCCTCATCAAAATATCCATCGTTCAATACCGGACCATTATCACTTGATAGTATAATAAGAGTGTTTTCCAATACTCCTTCATCCTCCAAGGTTTTAATCAGTTCACCTATACACCAATCTGCCTCCACAATAACATCACCTCTCGGACCCATCCCTGAGCTGCCTACAAAACGAGGATGTGGTGTTCGGGGTACATGAGGTTGCTGTAGCGCATAGTAGAGGAAAAATGGCTCGTTTTTATGCCTTTTAATGTACTCCTGAGCATCTGCCAAAAAATAGTCGGCCATATCCTCATCAACCCATTTGGCAGCCTCCCCGCCCTTCATAAAACCAATTCTAGGGATCCCATTTACAATACTGTTATTGTGCCCGTGGTGCCATTTCATTTTCAATAGCTCCGGACTATCCTTCCCCGTAGGTTCCCCTGGAAAATTCTTTTCATAATCTACCTGAATGGGGTCATTGGGATCCAGATTAACCACATGCCCATTTTTGATGTATACTGTGGGCACCCTATCCTGAGTAGCGGCCAAAATATTACTGTAATCAAAACCAAGCTCATTGGGCCCCGGGGCAATCTTCTCATTCCAATTCACATTCCCTGTTCCCAGTCCCAAGTGCCATTTTCCAACAATACCCGTATGGTACTGCTGCTCTTTCAACATTTTTGGTAAAGTGATTTGAGCAGTGTCTATAATAAGAGGCGCTGTTCCCGGGAGAATTTTGGCCCGCTTATTACGCCAAGGGTAAACTCCGGTAAGCAGGGCATACCTACTTGGTGTACAGGTTGCGGAAGAAGCGTAACCGTTAGTAAACCTCATCCCGCCATGGGCAAGTTTATCCATGTTAGGCGTCTTTAATTCTGTGGCTCCATAAGCCCCAAGTTCTCCATATCCGAGATCATCAGCATAGATAATTACGATATTTGGTTTGCTCGTTTGTTCTGATGTATCTATGGTTTTTTGATCTTTTTTGCAGGATAGTGCCAATATTATTGCCATCAGGCAAATTAGGAATCCGAAATTGATACTTCTTTTCATGTCTCTGTTTTTATGCATTTTGAACTTCATAGATAATTTGGGAAGATAGAATAGCCTCAATCTCCGGGTTAAAGACCTTTTTATTGGTATTCATTTCCACCATTAATGAAATCTATTCTACGGTTTACCAAATCCCCTTCCTTATCATACCATTTTGAAGGAAACATGCTTTTCGGAATATTCATCTCAAAATCAGCATTCAGGGTCTTAAATAAGGCTATACTGTTTAGAACTAAATTGGCCTCGGCCTCAGATTTCGCGTTCTTAACAATTTCAAGGATTAATTCTGAAGGCACTTTTTGGACAAACAACGTTAAGAATTCCACAGCTCTTAGTCGCACCAAATTGTTTTCATCTTCTTTGGACATCTCTACGGCTGTTTTAAAAAAAGGTCTTGCCTCCTCCCCGAAAGAACTACAGACAATTAAACCCCAATATCTTTTCCAGGGGTTCTCAGAGGCTAAAGCTTTCTCTATGTCGGCTTTGGAAACCTCAAATGATTTTAAACTCAAATCCGCAATGTCTACCAGGGCGGCAATTTCATCCTTGCTCTGTAAACCAAATGCAACCGGATTTGAAAGTCCGGTTTCAAGAAAATGAGGTTCCGGATAAAAACTTAGATCTGGCAATGATTTTAGATGCTGCTGCAGGCCTGTCCTAAGTTCCTCCATGATTTCTCTGAAAGCTGGGTCAGTCGATAAATCATTCAGTTCATGCGGATCAGTTTCCAGATCGTAAAGAGCTTCGGGGGATCGTGCTTCAAAAAACTGTTCTTGTACTTCGCTTAACGCTCCTTTTTCGTATAATTCCTCCCATTCTTGGTAAGCCAGCATTTTATATCGATAAAAATTAAACAGGGCATCAATGTTAAAAGGCTGGTAATTCCTGATGTACTTATACTTTCCTTTTCTAATAGACCTGACCAGGTCGTATTTTTCATCGAACCGATCAGCGTATCCAAAGGCTATATTCCTTTCACTCAGATCTTGATTAGTAACCGTCCTGCCTAAAAAAGGCTTACCATCTATCTGTTCAGGGATATCAATCCCGGCCAGATTTAAAACAGTTGGGGCTAAATCAACGAATTGCACAAAGGCATCCGTTCTGCTTCCAACACTGGCAGAGGTAAGATGTTGCCATTTTTCAGGAATATATACAACCAGAGGCACATTTAAGCCGCTTTCATAAATATACCCTTTGCTTCTTGGAAGCACTCCACCATGATCGCCATAATAAAAGATAATGGTATTTTCCATAAAACCATCATCTTCCAATAGCTGAATAAACTCTCCTATCTGAGCATCGACTTTCTGATGTAAATCGCGATAATACGCATTTGTGAAACGGTAGATTGGCGTGTCTGGATGATAGGGAAACACCTCTACATCTTCTGTAGAAGTCATCGTGCTTAAGCTGTCCATTTGCATTTTGGTAAAATGCAACTGACCCTCATGAGTGCTGTGGAAATTCTGAACATGGAAAAAAGGCTGGCCTGGTTTTCGATTTTTGTAGGTTGCTTTTTTTGAGGACTCATCCCATTCATTACCAGATTTTACAAAATTGTAATCTTCTTTTGCATTATTAGTGGTGTAATATCCTGCTTCTCTAAGATACTCCGGGAACATTTTCAAGCCTTCGGGCATGGGGGCCAAGGTCATTCTCCTATGGTATTGGGTGCCTACTCTTGGTGCATAGCAACCAGAAATAATTGTACTCCGGGCAACCGAGCAGACCGGCGCGTTGGAAAAGGCATTATTGAAGACAATTCCTTGTTTAGCCAAAGCCTCAATATTGGGCATGGAGGCTCCACCCTGGTCATATAATTTCAAAAAGTGTTTAGAATTGTCTTCGGTTACTATCCATACAATATTTGGCCGCGCTTGTTCCTCTTCCTTCTCTTCACAAGAGCAGATTGAAATGAATAAAACTAGTAGTACTAAAGCTCGTTTGATTATCATATTGATGCGTATTAAACTTCCTTTTATGTCATCGCCCGATCAATCTTGGGTTACCTTGCTCCCCCACCAGGTATCATCAGGCTCATATCCTTCAGACAACATTTCTATCCTATGCTTTTCCAAGCTGGGCCATAATTCATTCTTTATCATAGCTTTCCTTTTACCTGCGGCCTCATCGTTGTAGTCCGGATCCTTGGAGGGCATCCTGGCCTCAACTTCCGTCAACCAGGATTCTAGTTGTTCACTTAACCGCTGTGCTATTTCGCTTTCAGCATTGGACAGGTCATTTTCTTCGCCCTGATCATTTTGAAGGTCGTATAACTCCTTTCTACCATCCTCCCAATAGTGAATAAGTTTCCAATGGTCTTTTCTGATTATAGATGAAGGCTCTCCTC
Organism: Flavobacteriaceae bacterium; assembly: GCA_040830565.1. GTDB lineage: Bacteria > Bacteroidota > Bacteroidia > Flavobacteriales > Flavobacteriaceae > JAFMPW01. The sequence continues at coordinate 24,143 of JBFOMC010000068.1, read as the reverse complement.
CTTGGTTTCCATAATGTGGGTAATGCCAATATAAAGCTCTATTGGGCATTGGGGTTGATGCTCCTTCAATAAGGGGTTTTAAAGTTATCCCATCAATGTGTTGTTCCGGAATAAGACTAATATTCGCCAGGTCGAGCAAGGTTGGATAAAAATCGGCGCCGGTAACCGGATAATCTATTATTCTTGGGGTCTTGGTCAACCAAGGCACTTTTATAAGATAAGGTTCCCTTATCCCTCCTTCCCATTGGTATCCCTTTCCACCTCTCAATGGCAAATTTGAGGTTGAAAAGGCATCACCCGAAGCCACCCCACCATTGTCTGAGGTAAAGACCACGATGGTATCATCTTCTAATCCTAGCCTTTCTAAGGTATTCATAACATGACCAATAGCATCATCTGTGCTTTCTACCAATCCTGCATAAACCGGGTTGTCTTGAACTTGCCTAATGGGAAGAACTCGCTCCATTTTATATCCCTTATCCGCCAGGCCCATATCTATGGCCTTTTCTCTATACTTATGCCACTTTTCCTGGGTGGTTTGGATTGGGCCATGAACCGCATAAAAAGAAAGAAACGCAAAGAAAGTAGCATCTTGATGTTGTTCTATAAAACCAGAGGTCTCCCTGGCCAATCTCATACTGAGGTTTTCTCCCTTTTGTTGATTCTCGAGTTTCGGATTCTCCCAGGGCGAAAAATAACCCCCTATGGGGCTGCCTTTATCCCATCCTCCTTTGTTTATATCAAAACCGTGATCTTCCGGGTAAGAGCCTTCACTCCCTAAATGCCATTTGCCTGCAAAAAATGTGGTATACCCTGCAGCCTTCATCGCTTCGGCCAGAGAAATATCGCCGTCGGGTAAACTATGAACATAATCTGCGGGTAATAGTTTATCATGCCTGTTATGTGTGCGCCATGCCGTTCCGGATTTTGCTCCTATCCAATCTGTAATCCCATGCCTTGCCGTAAATTGTCCGGTGAAGATACTGGCTCTTGACGGGCTACAAACCCTACTGGCCGCATAACCCTGTATAAAATTTGCTGCTTCGCTAGCTAGTTTATCGATATTAGGGGTGTCATAATATTTACTCCCGGAATACCCAAGGTCTCGTTCGCCAAGATCATCTACCAGAATGAACAATACATTAGGTTGCTTCTTCAATTGCTGCTCCTTTGTTTCGGGTTTACAGGAGATTAAAATTGAAACAAGAATAATACTGATAATACGGTAGTTTTTCATTTTACTGCTGATTACTTTAAAACTTCAACTGATGCTTTCCTTCCTCTAGAATCATATAAGGAGACTTGCTCAGGTTTACTTCAATTTTCTGACCATCTACTTGAATGAGTTTACTGCTGATCTGATCAAAACCAGATAGGTCGACCTTTACAATCATATTGCCCGGAACCTCTAAGAAGAGCTTCTTTGAAGCTTTGGAATTATTCCATCGGACATCTAAAATTCCTTGTGGGGTAGGTATTTTCCCTGAAATATTTTCAAGTTGTGTTTTGGTATTTCCAATGACTACCTCGGTCATCCCTGGTTTCGATGGCTTTACCCCCAGTAGGAATTCTGCAAACAGCGCGGGGGCAAAGGCGCTTTCAGTTTGGGCATCGCTTCTTGTTCTTCCTGTTTGCAATTCTCCGGAACGGCCTGTGCCATTAAGAAACCATTCTTCCCAAAGTGTTCCATTGTTGTTTTGGGCCAACATTTTGTCAAAACGACCGCGGAACATTTGAAAAGAAGCATCAACATACCCATACTGGCATAGTCCTTTGTGAAGATAATAAGACATGGCCGGGGTTACCATAATAAGCCCGGAATTTCTCCTCACATAATTATGCTGATCTTTTACAAGTAACTGAGAGGCAATTCTATCGGCTTGTTCCTGACTTGCTATATTTAGGGCAAGAGCGGCAGCATTTGACTGCTCGCTGAACATTTGAGATCTTTTTCCGTCGATTAAGGCATCGGCAAAAAGTCCTCTTTTGTCATCCCAAAGATGTGTTCTAAGATTGCTGCGCAGGATCTTGGCTTTCTCTTTGTAAGAGGCACTTTCTTCTTTGCCATCAAGCCATTCCAGGATATCAGCAAAATCTTCCAGCGCTCCAAGATAATGGCCATTTAAGTTAAGATTAGCCCCCCTTCTATCCAGAAGAGCGTGGTCTAACCAATAGGCGTAGGGTGGGTCATCTATCAGGCCCATTTCATTGGTAAAGCTATGAAGTAAAAGCATTAACTTCCTGGCCGCAGGCACCAAGTCTCTGGCGGTCTTATAATCCCCGGAATGCAATAAATAATCGTGCAGACTTCTTATCCAAAGACAATTGGAATCCAAAATAATCATATAATCATCACTCGCAGCCGGGGCATAGGCCGGCATGATCCCATTAGCTTCCTGCTCCTGGGCTGTCTGTATCAAATATCTGCGTTGAAGCGAGGTATCCCCAAAAAGATAGTAGTTACCAAGGCTCGCATAATATCCTGTTTGAGCGTATTGCCTTCTTTCGCGGTAATTATCTGTAAATGCATCGGTGGTGCAAACGTCTATAGTCTTTGCTGTTGCATCCATATATTCCTTTATCCAGGAAAGGTCTTTTGCATCCATAGCGCCTTTCAGCTCAAAAGGGTACCTAATTTGACGTGTTCCTACGGTAAAAAGTTTAACTGTAGCCTTTGGGTTGTGAACAATGATCCCTAAATAACGGACAGGTTTAAAATAGGTAGCTTCCCAGAGGTCCTTTTCCCCCGAGAGGATCAGTTTATCTCTAAACTCAGAATCAACAACTTTATAAGTGAAGGTGTCATTGATCATAAAAGGTGCACCCAATATTTCCACCTCTGTTCCGGAACTTCCTTGGATCTCCAGGAAGGGGGTACCGTTCAACACCTGTTCAAAATCGAAGAGAAAGAGCCAGGCTTTTCCTTTTGCAGATATCGGTATGGCAAGCGGTTCAGCGCCTTCAGAATACTTGTCTATCCGATCTTCAAAGCGCTTATCAATCTCCTCCTTAAAGGGGACAGATCCTGAAAAATCTGACAAATCTATCTGCGTTGCCTGCCTGAGATTTTCGGCCCGAATTCTTTTTTCAAGCAGATATGGAATATCTCTTGCAACCAGGTTTACCCAGGGAACCATCCGTGCCCCCGGACTACTATTCTTTTGAACTTCGGGCCAACCCTCCGTCCTATACAAAATTGTGGCATTGGACCAGCTAGCATCGTCAAAGGTGCTGGTTTTCCAACCTCTGGGATAGCTCCTCAAATCTACGCGATCATTCACGATCTGTTGAAATCTACTTATTTTCGGAGCAGCGGAATCCCAGGAATCATCCGGTGATACCTTCCAGCTGTCATCCGTATGGATAGTATGGTTATTTTCCTCCAAAGGCAGGTCTAACTGAACTAATAATCCCGCCCTTCCTTTGGAATGATATGAAAACTTCTCGTTCTGAACATGGACCCTTACAGCAATGACATTCTTGGCTCGTTTGAGCAAAGGAGCAATATTGAGGATATCAAAGGACTGATGATGTGGGGCGCTCCGGGCCGGGCCTCGACCTGCATATGTGCCATTTACAAAGAGTTGGTATTGTGAACTCGCTGTAATTCTTAAGAAAGCTTCCTGGGGTACTTTGAGAATCTCAAAAGTTTTTCTGGCGAGCATAACCTGCGAGGATACAGAATCAGCCATCCAAATCCATTGGGCATTCCATTCATAATTGGGAACATCATCTGTTGGACCATACCAAATACCTTTTTTACTTTCGTGCTGAGCGAAAGTCAGGAAAGCTTGCAAGGCAATTAATAAAAAAAGGATGCGCTTCATTTAAGGTCAGTTTGCAAGAAAATTAAGTCTAGTTACCTCCCCTAAGAAATCAATGCGCCGAGTTTTCGCTTGTAAACGATCTCCAAAGATCCCAATAGCATCATTGAGATCGTCGACCATAATGAGGAGTACATTAGGCCTAGTAGTTATACAAGTTTTCTTGTTTTTTGAGTTACATCCAACTGGCAGGTCGATCAAAAAAAACCAAATTGATATTCTCCTGATCGCTACCATTTCGCTTTTATCTTACCACCCGTCCTGAGGCATTTCCACCCATAAGGCGTTCTACTTCCGCCCGGGTGCTATAATTGAAATCCCCTTTGATGGAGTGTTTTAAGCAAGAGGCCGCAACGGCATAATTGATGGCGGTCTGGGTATCACTCAATTCAGGAGTGGTAAGGGCAAAAATAAGACCGGCGGCGAAGGAGTCGCCTCCTCCCACACGATCTACAATATTTTTAATTTGATAGGCCCGGTAGTTCCCATCAGTATCCAAGGGTGCAAAATATGCCTGGTCTGCAGCTGAGTCATATAACATAGCTCCCCAGTTGTTGTGACTTGCAGAAAGGCTCTCTCTCAAGGTTATCGCCACTTTGCTGAGGTTTGGAAATTGCTCCACCACCTGCCTGGCTACATCGGGATATCGGGAGGTATCTAAGGTCCCTGAGTGTACGTCTGTATCCCCAGCCTGAATCCCTAAAACATCATGACAATCTTCCTCATTTCCTACGACGACATCTACGAAAGGTAAAATTCCTCTCATGGTCTCTTGTGCAAGTTCATGAGCTGTTTTTGGCGTATCCCATTTCCAAAGTTTACCGCGAAAATTCAGGTCGATGGAAACCTGAGCTCCAGCTTCTTTGGCTTTTTGAGCCGCAATCAAAGTAGCCTCGGCTGCATTTTTGGAAAGGGCTGGTGTAATACCGCTTAAATGCAGCCATTGCGCATCCTTAAAAATACTTTCCCAGTCGTATTGATCTGCCGGAGTAATTGATATCGCAGAATCTGCCCGATCATACACTACATTACTTGGCCGTTGGTTAGCACCGGTTTCCAGAAAATAAAGACCTAGTCTACCTTCATCTGTTCGTAAAATATATTGTGTGTCTATTCCAACCGCGCGAACCGAATCCATTGCTGCTTCTGCCAGAGGGTGCTTTGGAAGCGCCGTAATATATCGAGCTTTTCCACCATAATTGCAAATGGAAGCTGCTACGCTGGCCTCTGCGCCCGCATAAGTAACTTCAAAATCTCTTGCCTGACGTAGACGGAGATTTGCAGGCGAAGCAATTCTTCCCATAATTTCACCAAAGGTCACAACTGTTTTCATATAGTATTGTTTTCATGCAGCAAGTGAAGACACTTGCTTTAAGATTATTAATTTGATCTGATTTTCTTAATAAGACTTCTTATTTCTTGAGCATTCTTAGTTATCTGTTCCCAATTTTCAGATTGAATCAATGGGCGTTTTGCTACCCAGGTACCGCCGATTGCAGTGATTAATGGAGATTGAAGATAGGAACTTGCGTTATCAATATTACATCCGCCAAGCGGAATGAATTTTAAGCCTAAATGCTGATAGGGAGCAGCCATGCTCTCCAGGTGTTTTATTCCTCCGGAGGTAGCGGCCGGAAAAAACTTCAAAATACGGCATTCCTGCTCTATGGCCATTTCAATATCGGTCGGGGTCATAATGCCCGGGGCGAAAGATAATCCGTGTTTGCGTGCCTCGGCAATTATCTTTGGATTGCAACCGGGAGAGACGGCAAAATCGGCGCCCACATCTACAACAGCTTTCACCTGATCTGGAGTTAGCACTGTACCAAACCCGAGTGTTATTTCTGGCACCTCATTTTTAATGGCCTTGGCAGCATCCATGGCCGCAGGGGTTCTTAGGGTAAGCTCGATAGCGTCTACACCTCCTTGTAATAAGGCCCTGGCCATAGGCACTGCATGTTTAACTTCATCTATTATTAATACCGCTATTACTCCGCTATCATCAATTTTCCTGGTTAAACTAGCGGACATTGCATGTTGGTTATCTGCTGTCATTTTGGATGATTAAATTTCAAGTATAAAAGTAAGTCCTATTCGCATACCACGGAACTAAATGTGTATCACATTCTGTTAGAAAAATGTAATAAATGTTTAATTGAAAAACTTCTTTGGACGGCTATTTTCATGATTTAGTTTGCAATTGAAACTCTTTTCTTGACCAGGTAATCTTCCAGAGCCAGATGAGAGCAATCGTGGCCTATGCCACTGTTTTTAATTCCCCCATGAGGTAAATAAATTGCATATTTAACTCCGTTAACCTGAATTTCGCCAAATTGGAGCTCCTCAGTGAACCGTTGAATACGTTTATGGTCGTTCGTAAATATGTAAGAGGCCAAACCATATTCTGTGTCATTGGCAAGGCCCAATACCTCTTCATCAGTTTCAAAAGGCATTAAAGATCCCAAGGCACCAAATGTTTCTTTTCTAAACACCTCCATATCCTGAGTCATTCCCGAAAGGACGGTAGGTTCTATCCAATATCCTTTGTCTTTACCTTCGGGAATTTTACCTCCATACTCTAATTTTGCCCCCTTGCTAACAGCATCTTCGATTAGATCAAACATTCGGTCTCGGTCCTTCTTGGAAACCATGGGACCCATATCTACACCTTCCTCCATGCCATGACCTAATTTCAATTCTGAAGCTTTTGTAACAAAGGCCTCCAAGAATCTATCGTAAATACTCCGATGCACAAAAATTCTGTTGGCGGCTACACAAACCTGTCCTGAATTACCATATTTAAGCGCAATAGCTAAATTCAAAGCAGTATCAAAATCTGCATCTTCAAATACTATGAAAGGCGCATTACCTCCCAATTCCATACCCAGCTTTTTTATCGATGTAGTGCTTTCTGCAATTACCTTTTTCCCAGTAGCCGTAGATCCTATCATGGTTAACACCGCAGGGATCTTACTTTGAGTCATGGTTGTTGCCACCTCGCTACTTGGCCCACACATAATATTAACTACTCCAGCAGGAAAATCAATATCGTGTAAAATTTGTCCTATCATATAGGCAGATAGGGGAGATAACTCTGAAGGCTTAATGATGATGGAACAACCTGAAGCGAGGGCGGGGCCAAGTTTAAATCCGACATTGAGCAAGGGAAAATTCCAGGCCAAATAGGCCACGGCTACCCCTGCGGCTTGCTGAATCATTTTATGAGTATGAGTGTTTTCGTAATCAGGAATCTGTTCTTCCCTTAAATTCTTCATAGCTCCCGGGTACCATTCCAAAGCATTGATTACCGCCTCTATGTCTTCCCAAGCCCCGGCATAAGTTTTTCCCATTTCGTATACCATGGCGGATCTAAGCTGATGCTCTTTTTCCAAAACCGCAGTGCGTAATTTGAACATCCACGCGGTGCGCTCTGCCAAAGATAGTTTGGACCAATACTCAAAACCCTTCTTAGCTGCATCCAAAGCCAAAAGGGCATCTTCCCTCCCAGCCCAGGCAATTTCGGCAACTTTCTCTTCCGTCGCAGGGCAAATCACGGCATGTCGCTTTTTGCTACTTGCATCGAGCAGCTGACCTCCGATATATAACTTGTGGTATCCAAAATCCATTGAGATTCTAATTTTAGAGGTTAAACTAGGACCTCCGTAGAAAAACGGTGAATAGCTTCTTCATCTACTTCAATCCCCAGTCCCGGGCTTTGTGGTACTTTAATACGACCGTCTTTCATCTCAACAGCTGGAAAGGTCAAAGATTCGCGAATGCCGTTTTCAGTTCTATCATATTCAATATAAAAATCGGGCGGGTGCATCCGGCCCGGAATAGGTTCCAAATTCGCGATATAATGTAAGGCTGCATGAAAGGCTATACCAGTTCCCCAAACATGTGGAATAACTTCTACTCCCTTGGTACTCGCCAAGGAGGCTATGCGTTTTGCTTCGGTTATTCCTCCGGCTCCACAAATGTCTACCTGTAGTATGTCAACACTGTCATTTTGAAGCAATTGTTGAAACCCATAACGCAGATACTCGCACTCCCCACCTGCAATTGGTATAGTGGTTTTACTCCGTAATTCCCGATACTGATGATAGAACTCCGGAGACACCGGTTCTTCAAACCAGCCGATATCAAACGGTTCTATGGCTTTAGCCAATTTGGTGGCCTCCCTTAAGGAATAAGCATGATTGGCGTCTATCATAAGCTGTACATCCGGACCTATGGCGTTCCTGACGGCTTTTACGTGTTCAATATCCTTTTTTATAGCATATCCAACCTTCATTTTAATTGCCTTGAAGCCCTGTTTCACATATTTTGTAGCTTCATCTACTAGGTCCTCCTTGAGGGTTTCGCTTTTAGAAAAATACAATCCTGTGGCATATGGGACGATATCTTCTCTATGCCTCCCTCCAAGGAGGACACTTACAGACTGATTCAAGACCTTTCCTTTAATATCCCATAAGGCAACATCTATTGCACTAATTGAGGCGGCCAACACGCCTTTTCTGGAAAAATCCAAAGTTCTATGGTACATCTGAAACCAAAGCCTTTCGTTTTCCAAAGGACTCTTTCCTATCAACAAGGGTGTCACTAATTTAATACCAGCCCTTATTACTTCCGCCGGGCCATAACCCTCTCCCCAGCCAACAATCCCTTCGTCTGTGGTTATCTTAACAATGCATATTCGGCGTTCCTCGTAGGTCCATTGTGAAAAAAAGAAACTTTTCTCAAGCTTATCTGATAGAATAAAGGTTTCTACATGAGTGATTTTCATTCGGCCATTATTTTCGTTACGCGTTTATTGAAGATTAAATTTAGAAAAGCCTATGTATTATATCGGTTGTTGATTATCCAGAATTGCCCCTATTTTAACTTTCAACTGTTGTCCTAAATTAAAGAATACCTTTGACGGGTTAATAATCCCGCAGGCCAGCATCCACAAGTCTTAGCGACCCCGGCATCTGACTACGATATCAACTCGGCATTTTGCTTTCTAAATTCACCATATCTTGCTCTGAACTGACTAGGCGAGGTGCCTTTAAAATTCTTAAATGTCCTGTTAAAGTTCGTCAGCGAACTAAAGCCTACTTCATAGCAAATTTGTTTAATGGACGTTTCTCCGTTTATAAGAAGTTGACAGGCTTTACTAATTCTAACCTCGTTTAAAAACAACGAAAATGTCTTGTTTGTGCGTGTTTTAAAATATCGGCAAAACGACGGTGGTGTCATTACCGCGATTCCCGAAATTTCTTCCAAGGTGATATTTCGGGCATAATTAGCAGATATGTAATTTATAACCTTGTGTAATCTGTTGCCCCCATGTTCTTCTTTGGAAAGCGAGAATTTTTCCTGAGAAAGTTTCTTGCTATTTTTATCTCCGGCCAATATCTGAAGTATTTTCAAAAATATGATTAGTTTTTCAGAGGCTTCACTTGAACATAGCTCTAGCAACAGACCGTGTACCTTACTACGGGTGGGAGCTGAAAAAAGCACTCCTCTGTCTGATTGGGTCAGGAGACTTTTAATCCGTGTAAGTTCTGGAATTGAAAACAGGTCTACGCCATATAGGGACTTGGTAAATTTAACCACAATAAAGTCTGCCCCTGTCTCCCGTGAAGTACTCGCATCATTTCTCCACAAATGCGGTAGCCATTCGCCAACCAAAACCAACTCGCCTTTCTGAAAATTGGAAATATGATCCCCAACTATTCTCATCCCTTGCCCTTTAAGAAAATAAATTAGCTCAAACTCTTTGTGAAAATGCCAGTCACCACCAAGATGCGGCTTAAGCATTCTTTTCACATAGATAGAACTAAGGGTACTTTCCTCAACGGTTTTTAACTGTAACTTCATGCTACTTATTTCTTTTACAGTTTTTGACTAAAAATAGGATCAGATCTGGTTCAACTTGGGGTAAACTCTGTAGGCAGAGGCACTCTAAGTTAGTCAAATTAGCGCAAACAATACTGCAGCCTTATAAATTTGTGGCTGTTGTATTTCTAGCGTCTGGTTTGAGGCACCTAGGGTACCTATGCCCGGGCATATCCAGTGAACTAACTTTTAGTGTACTTCAGAATGTTTAGCTTAACACACTGTTCACCACATTGCCATGCACATCCGTAAGTCGGTACCGTCTTCCTTGATGTCTGAAAGTAAATCTCTCATGGTCTATCCCCAATAGATGCATTATAGTAGCCTGAAAATCATGCACATGAACCTTATTCTCGACGGGGTTAAAACCAAACTCATCCGAAGCGCCGTAGGTCAATCCTGCTTTTACACCTGCTCCGGCCATCCATAGCGTAAACACATAGGGATGATGATCTCTTCCCCAATTGTTGTAATCCTTAATGTTCCCCTGTAGGAAAGGGGTTCTCCCAAATTCTCCCCCCCAAATAACCAAGGTATCCTCTAACATTCCTCTCTGCTTGAGATCTTTAATGAGGGCTGCGCTTGGTTGATCTGTATCCTGGCATTGTATTTTTAATTGATGATTAAGGTTGGTGTGCTGATCCCATCCGGCATGCATGCATTGCACAAACCTGACATCTCTTTCTGCCAATCTTCTAGCCATTAAGCAATTGTATGCAAAACTCCCTTTTCTGTTCACATCAGGACCGTACATATCCAGGATATACTGGGGTTCATCTGAGAAGTCTGTAAGTTCTGGCACACTAATTTGCATTTTATAAGCCATTTCATACTGGGCTATACGTGTCTTAATTTCCGGATCTCCAAAATCGTTATAATTCATTTCATTAAGAGCCCGCATGTCATCCAGGATCTGCCGTCTTATTTTTCTGCTTATTCCATCCGGATTTTTTAAATAAAGGACCGGATCTCCTCCGCCTCGAAATTTGACCCCCTGAAATTTGGTAGGTAGGAAGCCACTTCCCCAATAATAATCATAGAAAATCTGACCACAACTTGCTTCTTTATCCCGTGATGTCATGGCCACAAAGTCTGGAAGGTCTTTGGCCACAGATCCGAGGCCGTAGGTAAGCCAGGAGCCCATACTGGGTCTTCCAGGCTGCTCAGAACCCGTAAGGAAAAAGGTAATTGCCGGAGCATGGTTAACCGACTCAGTATACATAGACTTGATAAAACAAAGCTCATCGGCCACTTTGGCCGTCTCTGGCATAAAATCGGATACCCAGGCCCCACTTTGTCCGTGTTGCGAAAAATTACTTATCTCACCTATTACAGGACGTTCTGCCTGCTCTCCTGTCATGGTAGAAAAGCGTTTCCCAGCAGTAAGCTCATCCGGAATTTGCCTCCCATGCCATTTTCTTAACATTGGTTTATAGTCGAAAAGATCTACATGTGAAGGGGCTCCATTCTGAAATAGATAAATGACCCGCTTTGCCCTGGGGGTAAAATGAGGGAGTCTAAAACCCATATTTGGGCCGCCGTTTTGTATATCAACGCCAGCTCCGGAAAGAAGATATGGATTCAACATGCTTCCCAAGGCTGTTATACCTATTCCCTGAGCCATTTTTCCAAAGAAACTTCGCCTGGTCATTCCGGCCTGATATTCTTCAAAAGGATGTAATTCTCTTTTATTCATTACTGCCTGGTAATTGTTTCGTCCAGATTTAGCAGCAAAGATCCGAGTACTGAATATGAGGCATGGTCTGCTAATTCAAGAGTGCTATTTTTTCTGAAGTCACCTATGCTTGTAACTTTAAGCGCTTCCTCCGGAGAGGACCTATAAAGTTGTCTAAGTTGCTTAAGCTGATTTTGAAGAATTTCCAGTTCACTACTATCTGGTGCCCTGGATGTAGCCAACCTGAAACCGTATTTTATCCTTTCTTCATCATTTGAGGTGTGAGTAAGCATACGCTCTCCTATAACCCTAGCCGCTTCCATATAGGTAACATCATTAAGGGTTGTCAATGCATGCAGTGGGGTATTCGTGTTTGACGACTTTACGGTACATACCTGCCTGGAAGCGTTGTCAAAAAGAAAAGTCGGGCCCACAATCCTTCGCCAAAAGGTATACAATGTTTTTCTGTAAAGAGCATCTCCCCTATCTTGCTTATATTTAATCTTTCCAAAAGTAGCCTCAGACCAAACCCCATCTGGTTGATAAGGCATAACAGGTTCTCCACCCAAAGAATCAACCAAAAGACCACTGATGGCCAAGGCCTGATCTCTAAGCATCCAAGAGGGAAGTCTCATACGGGTAGCCCTTGCTAGGAGTGCATTTTCCGGATCAATTTGCAGGAGTTCTTCAGAGACTTTTGATGATTGTCTATAGGTAGCGCTCATCACAATTTTTTTGAAAAGATGTCTTAAATCCCATCCATTTTCCTGGAAATCTCTTGCCAGCCAATCCAGTAATTGCGGGTGAGTGGGTAAACTTCCCTGGACCCCGAAATCTTCAACGGTTTTTACCAAACCATTACCAAAAAATGACTGCCAATATCTGTTTACCGTAACCCGAGAGGTGAGCGGCTGATCTTCTGATACCAACCACCTGGCCAAGGCCAGCCTATTATTATTCTCGGCTTCCAGTGGGGGTAATATTTTTGGAACCCCCGGATTAATTACCTCTTCCAAAAGAGGTTTATTGTAAGTTCCTCTTTCCAGAACATGGGTGGGCCTCGGCACCTCAAGTTCGTCCATGGTCATTACCTGAATGCTAGCAGCCGATATGCGGTCGTACTCTAGCATCACATTATGTAGTTTTTTTATCGTTCTTCCATAAACATCTTCCGTGGGTCTGAAATATTTCAACAGTTGCCCAAACTCACCAGTACCTCTAAGTTTTGCTTCCTTGAGCAGTATTCTGGGATCCAGGCCTTTAGTATTTTTGGCTACTTTAGACTCAGATGCAGGCAAACCTAAATCTCTGGGAAACTTATCGTATTCCAGTTTTTCTACTTCATCTTTCAAGCTAATGATGTAGGTTTCCAACCGGTTTATCATGTCTACCGTGTCCTGACTTCCCAGTGTTAGTAAAGGCTTTTGTTTACCTCCCCAGCCCCCACCTTCTTCAGAGGTTTGATTAAAATAATGGAAGAGTTGATAGTATTCCTTTTGGGCTATGTCATCAAACTTATGGTCATGGCATCGCACGCAGTTTAGAGTCAAGCCCAACCAAACGGTGCCTGTTGTTTCGGTGCGGTCAAAGACATTGGAAACTCTTGTTTCTTCGGGGATTGTACCTCCCTCGGTATTATATGTATGATTGCGATTAAAAGCCGTTGCCAGGACATCGTCTGTTGTAGCATCAGGTAAAAGATCTCCCGCGAGCTGTTTTATAGTGAACTGATCATAAGGCATATTCTCCCTAAAAGCATTGATTACCCAATCTCGCCACGGCCATGCATCTCGAGTGAAGTCGCCTTGAAAACCATTAGTATCAGAGTACCTGGAAACATCTAACCACTCCCAAGCCCATCTTTCCGCATAAGCCGGAGTTGCCAATAAACGGTCTACAAGCTCTTCATAGGCATTATCTGAAGTGTTGTTTACAAAGTAAGCTACTTCTTCCAGGGTTGGTGGCAAACCGGTCAAGTCAAAAGATAAGCGCCTTATTAAAGTTTCTTTTTTAGCTTCTGGTGATGGCTGGAGTTTTAGGGATTCCAAGCGTTTCAAAACAAAATAATCAATCTCATTTTTGGGCCAGGTAACTTCTTCTACTTTTGGAAGTTCAACTTTAACCGGAACATCAAATGCCCAATGCGATTTCCATTCTGCTCCCTGCTCCACCCATTTCACAAGTATTGCCTTTTCCGTTTCGCTCAAACTTAAGTTAGATTCTGGGGTCGGCATCATTATTTCCAGGTCCTCATTCAAAACGCGTCTTATCAATTCGCTCTTATCCGGATCACCCGGAATCACCGGAAAAAGCTCTTTATCCTGGAGTTGATCAAAAATACCTTCCTCCAAATCCAATCTCAAGTCGGCCTTGCGAGCTTTATCATCGGGGCCATGGCATTGAAAACATCGGTCTGATAAAATTGGCCGAACATGGAAGTTAAAATCTATCTTGGCAGGAAGCTTCTCATAGGCAACAGCAACCTCGCCGGGCATTTCCGGGCCACAGGCGGAGAGCAGTATCAGGCCATACATCAATAAAAAGAAAAACCTACTTTTAGGTACCATTTCGTTGAGATCCTTATTCTATAAAATAATCAAGTTTCAAGAGTACTATCCTGGTGGACAAGGTTAATTCCTATTAGCTGCACCAAAAAGATAACCAATATTTATCATTCTCTTCCAAATTTCAGTGAAGGAAACAAAAGTTGACCATAGTGGGGAGGAGGTCTTTCCGTTTGCTGAAAATCACAGCAATTAATCTGGGGCCATAGAGGGGAAGAAAATATATCTAAGTGAGAACAAAGAACAGAAAAATCAACCCTTTTCCAGTTTACTTTCAACGGTATATCTATTCACTTTTGCAAAACCTGAACCCCTGGCCTCTTTAATTTGTCGTTGCCAAACCACCCTTAATTCCTGGAGTTTCTGTTCATGAGCCTCTTGACCTGCAAGATTATGCTGCTCTGAAGGATCCTCTGCTAAATGATATAATTCTTCATATACTGCAGGTTCTCCCTTCAAAGGAGCTTCTATATATTCGCTATAAACAGCCATGCCCTGATCGTGAATTCCATATAGCATTTGTCCAGGCTTAAGGCCCATTTGTTGGGCGACCTCTATCATGCTCAAAGCAGGTACATTACTATTCCGGTAATATCGGATATACTTCCAGTCCTTGTCTTGAATCGCTTCACATCTCGGATTTCCAAAAGGTGTGGACCACAGGTTCTCTGTATACACATAATTTCGCACCTCCTTTTTACTGCCGGTAATAATACCTGATAAATCTTTTCCCTGAAAACTTGATGGTAGCGGAATTCCAGCTCTTTTAAGTATGGTTGGCGCTATGTCAATACTTTGCACAAGGGCGTCGTTTCTTTTACCCCTTAGATCTTCTCTAAGGCCGGGGTCCATCACTATCAATGGTACATGTGTGGTTTTTTCATAGCACAAGGCCTTCCCTCCTAGTCCGAATTCCCCCATGAACAAACCATGATCCGAAGTGAAAATTATAACCGTATTATCCTCAAGATTCTGTTGTTTTAAATGTTGCCTCAATTGCCCTACCAGTCGGTCTATACCCGTCATAGCCTGTAATTGCCTGATATAGCGTTCTCTAAGGGTTGCCGGATTATCTACAAAATCATAGCTGTTTTGTCTGTTTTCTGCTTTCAAAAGCTCAGGAGGCAATTTAGGCTGTTCAATATCTTTCTTAGCGATGTAGTTTTGTGGCAGCGGTATTGTTTTATCGCGGTATAAGGACCTGTATATTTCATCATCAGAGTCTCTTAGTTCCATACTCCCGGTTCCGGCACTGTGAGGTAGATTAAAATTGAGCGATAGCATAAAGGGTTGATCTTTAGGTCGCTTTTCTAAAAACTGTATGGCTCCCTCCAACTTATGCTCATTCGTTGTCAGAAAATCAACAACGCCTTCTTGGATAATTTCGACCTGAGTATCCGCTTTTGCCTTTTTAAAAATTTCATGTCTTTCTTTGGGATAAAATGAGAGATGGCCGTGGCCGGCGTACCAGTAATCAAAGCTTTGTTCCATTACACCACTTTCATAACCTCCATTCCCGATTGGTGCATGGTTTTTTCCGATCCAACCGGTGTAATACCCCTTATTACGCATGATTACGGGGTATGAATTAGCCCATGCCTCTTCAGATACACTAGTACCTGAGTTAAAGTTAACACCGTGTTTGCGTTCAAATTGGCTTAAAAGAATAGATACTCTACTAGGGGTACAGATAGCACTTGTGATGTAAGCCTTTGTAAATAAGATCCCGTCCTCTGCCATTTGATCAAGATGGGGAGTTTGCACCAGATTATTGCCGGTGCATCCCATATAACCATAGGACTGGTCATCTGTTAAAATGAAAACAAAATTTGGCCGAGCTTGTCCGTATAGACCGGATCCGGTCATGCATAAAATAAAACCTAGGATGGGAAGTAGCAATTTCATGATCTGCATATTATATTTTCCTTAGGCGTAGGCTGAAAATTTTCATTTAGTTAGGGGGATACAACAAGGGAAAGAATTTACCTTCCATTTTATGTCCTTTGGGGATTTTGGGAACTCCTGCCAAAAGTTCGTCATTGGTATTGGAAACTGTTCCATCTGCAAAAACGTTTAAGACAAAGGCTCTTCTGCTGAATTCCGATTTGTTTTCATAGGAACCATGTACCATTAAAGGGTGATGGAAAGTACTATATCCTTTCTTGAGTTCAATAGAAACCGGTTTAAATGCCGCCTTTTGATCTTTTGAGAGATGTGCCATTAAGCCTTCCATATCTCCCGCGAGAGCAGGGGCATCCAGTAAGCCCCATTTATGACTCCTGGGGATGTAATGAAGACATCCATTGGCAGTGGTAGCATCGTCAAGACCGGTCCAGCAGGTTAAATGCTGCATGGCAATGGTGCGTGTCCAGTACGAGTAATCCTGATGCCAGGCCACTACTCCACCATGCCTGGCTGGCTTACAAAACAGCTGATCGTGCCAGAAACGCACCGCCTTATGTTCTAAAAGCTGGTGAGCTGCCATCAAAAATGCAGGATTCCATAGTACGTCATGAAAACCAGGACTTATGCGCCAATGTCCAAGAGAATGGAATAGCACCGCATTGGGGTCTTCAGACTCATTGCTGTGAAACTCATAAAACAAATGATGTCCGGGATGTTTTGGATCTCTAAGCTCTTCAAGCTCTTTTTTCAAAACTTGGATCTGCTCATCTTCAAGCAACTTAATTCCCGATACATATCCGTATTCATGAAAATGAGCCAGCTGTTCATCACTTAATTTATATTGATCCCACTCTTCCTGGGTGGTTGGAAGCCTAAACAGTTCGGACACCAGGCCGTGTTCTTCGGCAAGATCTTTTATTCCTGTCATTGATAATGCATCTTATGAGGTAATAGCATTAAGGTAAACTTAAAATCTCAATTCTTGGCCTCAGATGGTCGAATTAAAAAATCGGAGACTGTCTTTTATATGTTCCTGCCAGTAAGGCCATTCGTGGGCACCGGAAAATTCTTCGTATTTATGTTCAATCGCATTTTCTAAAAGGCCCTGGTGTAAAGCCCTGTTGTGATCTATTAAGAGATCTTCCCGGCCACAGTCAAATCTGATCTTAGGCAAATTATTTTTTTTGCTGATCGCCAGAGGGAGTACAGCATTTTCTTCATTCGTATCCTGAACAAAATTTTGCAGTGGCTCTTCTACAAACAAAGGCATTTGATCTATAGCTGTGATGGCAGAATGCGCGGAAATTGCACTAAAGACACCACTGTATTTAATTCCGAGCCTCAGGGCTCCAAAGCCTCCCATAGACAATCCTCCAATGCATACTTTGGACTTCTTAGTAACCCCCTCAATATTGTTAATAACCGCCGTCCTAACATCATTGACAATCCACTGTTCAAAATCCCTATTGTTGTGTGCCAGATAGGCGGAGCCGTCTCCCCAAAGCCCATCGGAGGGCATAGCAATCACCATAGGTTTTATTTCGTCTCGACTCATCATGTCAAGGGCCGTTATATGTACTCCTCCTTTTTGTGTCCAAACCCAGGAACTTCCATAAACCCCGTGCAGAAGAATCACCAGCGGTACCTCTTCCAAAACTTTTCCCGGGGGCACAAAAAGGCAGATATCTCCCCTTCCTTTAAGATTTTTACTCTTGATAGTGATGAACCTTAGGTGGTTCGATTCAAATTTAGGATCAGATATTTCTGTAGTTCTGAACATGGTTCAAATTAATCAAATACGATGACTCCTTTAGCATTTTTCCCGGATAACATATCGGAAAAAGCCTGGTCTAATTGATCCAGACTATAGGTTTTCGAGATCATTTCTTCTAGTTTTAAGGATCCTGAATTATAATGGGCTACAATCTGAGGAAAGTCTTTCTGCGGGTTACAACCGCCATATAGGGGATTGATATAAACCTTGTCCCATTCAAATAAATTCATATCGACGGTAATTTCCTGTTCAATTCCACTCACCTGAACGGCTGTCCCTGCATTTCTTACCATGGCCAGCGGTGCTACTCCAAGTTCCGGGACGGCAGTACATTCAAAGGCGTAGTCGGCCCCTCTTCCCCCCGTCATTTGTTTCACAGATTCTGAGGCTTTTAGTAAGCCAATATCGCTTTTTTCTGCCTTTATTATATGCGTTGCCCCAAAGGCTTTGGCCATGTCAAGACGTCCTTCATTGATATCTATAGCTATGATCATATTGGCTTTGCTGATCTTTGCGCCTTGAATAACACTGAGACCAACTCCTCCAGTGCCTAAAACCACTACAGAGCTCCCTTCAACCACCTTGGCAGAATTTACTACAGACCCGTATCCGGTCATTACGCCACAACTGATGATGCTAGCGGCAGGGAAAGACATTTTAGCTGATGGGTTCCTGACCACGGCAGACGCTTTAACCAGCGCATATTCAGAAATAGTCCCCAGGTTAAAAGAGCGTTCAATGGGCTTACCTTTATATGTAGTTCCCTGTAGATGGGCATGCCCTGGTGTGAAACCATTACTACCGGCGACCACAGGCGAGTTTGTCTCACAAATATGCTGATTGCCTAAAGAACACTGAAAACATACTCCACAAGGTGTGGCCCAGTTCAGAATTACACGATCTCCAACGGCAAAATTTGTGACCTCAGCACCGATCTCCTCGACAATGCCGGCGCCTTCATGACCCATAACTATTGGTTTGCCCCAATGGAGAGAATCGTGATCTGTATGACAAAGTCCGGCAGCCTTCATCTTAACCAAAACCTCATCGGGGCGAGGGGAGCTTAGCTTTACCTGGTCTATCACAAAATTTCCGTCTCCTGTGGCAATAGCAGATTTAGAATGTAAGTGCATAATTCTCTTTTTAGCGATGGTCCAGGCTGTTTTCCAATTTGTATTAAAAATATGGCAAGCTAATCTACCAAAAGGTTAGTCAACTTAAATTCTTCTGAAGGATCCACCAATTTTGACTTATCTATTTTTTGGTCAGCTTTAATGATTTTTGTTCCATAGACGTAAGCCTTGGTATTATTCACCGCGTCTACGGCCAGCAAACGGTCACCTTTAAAATACCAAACGGAGAAACTCTTGGCATCTTCCACATCCTTTCTAAGCAAAGCCTCGGTAAAGCCTTCGGAAAGACCAACCATTTGAAGCTTTACATCGTATTGATCTGACCAAAACCAAGGCAAAGAATCGTAAACTGTCTCTTTACCACATATAGCCATAGCTGCAACTTTGGCCTGATCAATGGCATTTTGAACAGATTCCAAGCGTAAAAAACGGTCGTATCTGGCACTGTAATAATACGTACAATCTCCTATTGCAAATATGTCTTCATTGCTTGTTCTGCACCTATCATCTACACAGATCCCATTTTTTGTTTTTAGTCCTGCACTTGCCGCAAGTTCCTTATTTACTTTGATTCCCACCCCTAATATGATCATATCTGCCAAATAGTAAGAACCATCGCCGCAGACCAGCTGTTTCTCTTTACCAACGGTCTTTATCTCGACCACATCTTTAGATGTTAATACTTCAACCCCATTCTCCTGATGAAGCCACTGAAAAAAGTCCGACATATCCGGAGCAGTAACCCTTGCCAAAATGCGCTCTTCTCTTTCGAGCACGGTAACCGCTAGCTTTAATTTACTCAAAGAAGCTGCGGTTTCCAGGCCTATATAACCTCCTCCGACAATCACTACTTTTTTGTTCCCGCTTAGCTTCAGAGCATCTCGAATCTTTGAAACATCTGCAGCAGTCCTCAATGGAAAGATCCCAGACGTAGTCTCAATACCAGGGATAGGGGGAATTATTGGACGGGCACCCGTAGCGATCACAAGCTTGTCGTAAGATAATGTTTCGCCATCATCTAAAGTTACTCTTTTTGTTTCACTGTCTATCCTACTTACAGTAGCTCCCAAACGCAGGGTAATGTTCTCCTTATCATAGCTTTCAGCGGGCTTTAAAAGATGCTTTTCAATAGTATCTTCGCTTGTGAAGTAAGTTTTTGATAAGGGTGGACGATGATAAGGCAAGGTCTTGTCCGCATCAAAAAGTAAAATAGTGCCGTCCCAGCCCTCCCGTCTAAGAGCAAAGGCAACATTTACACCCGCATGACTGGCTCCGATCACAATGCATACTTTAGCGGTAGTTTTTTGCACAGTCATGGATTTCAAATTCCTTTATTTCGCCACGCGTAAAACCACCCCGTCAATAGCATCACTAATTTCTATTTGGCAACCCAATCGGCTATATTCATCAGCATTATCATCTAATTCCAACATATCTTTCTCAATTTCACTAGCCTCGCCGGTTTTGGACATATCTCCGGGAGCAACATGGACATGACAGGTAGCGCAGGAACAAACTCCCCCACAGTCTCCATCAATACCGCTGATGCCGTTGTCAACAGCCAGGGTCATCACAGATCCGGAATTTCCGCTCACAGTAATCGTTTCCCCACTGCTGGTTATAAACGTAATCTCCGCCATAATTTATTTTTGTTTTAAGTTAATCTATTGAATTTTACATTTATTCGGTCAAAGCCTACCTTCCGCTTAAAGTTCTCAAGATCTTCTATGTTTTCCTGATAATCAAGAATTTCTATAGACGCAACCTTAGTAGCTAGCGTATTAAGTAAGGTCTTTAGAATTTGACGCGCATGAGTGGCTCCCAGACAATTGTGGTGACTAAAACCAAAGCCCACATGGGGATTTATTTTTCGATCCAATACGATCTCATTGGGATCTTCAAATACTGAGGCATCCCTATTGGCAGAGGCCCAACACAAGGAAATACGACTATCTGCTTTTACTGCATGTTCGCAGAGCTGAACGTCCTCAGTAACAACACGCCCCATGTGGGTTAAGGGAGCAAAATAGCGAATGAACTCCTCCACTGCCTTGCTAGTTATCTCGGGCTCCTCTCGGAGGCGTTTGAGCGACTCCGAATGTTCTGCCAAGTATGCTATGGAATTGGTGACGGCATTTATGACCGTATCCCGGCCCCCGGCAAAAGTGAGGACCATTACACCCTTTACTTCTTCCCTGCTCAGTTTTCTTCCCTGAAATTCTGAAGCCAATAACACGGAGTACATATCTTCGCCAGGATTTTCAATGGCGGCCTCAATCTGTTGATCAATATAATCGTATAGTATATTCGCTTTGTCACCGTCCAGGGCCTCCCCCTCACTTCTAAAGACATGAGTGCCCCATGAGATCCAGGTCTCCGCCTCGGCATGAGGGGTGTTGAGTAATAAGGTCAAAGCTCTTGATTGTAATGGTAGGGCAAACTCATTGACCACCTCGACCTTATCATTCTCAATGGCCTCATCGACAATTGCAGTTATTATTGACGCCAATTTTTCCTGATATGGCGGTTGTAAGGGCCTTTTAAACCAAGGCTCTACCACAGCCCTATAGTCTGTATGAACCGGTGGGTCCACTTCAAAGGGAATCTGTCTGGTATCTCGGATGTTGACCTCAGAGGGTACCACAATTCTGCCCGGAACAGCAGCCGAGGTGAAGGTTTTGTAGTTATGTGCACACTTCCGCACATCTTTATGCCGTAAGAGCATAGTAACCGGATCATCCTGATCATTCATCTCCCCGAAGCCCTTTTCTAGTCGCGCCTGCTCAAAAGGATCTGAAAATTCACTTTTCTTCATTGCTACATTCATTTTTTTATATCGTGATCATATTGATCTCTTATACCTGCAAAAATTGCTTAAAAATAATCAGATTCGGTAGTGTTTTTTAGCCAAATCATACACTATTCTGTATATTTAATACGAGAATTGATTTTTTTATGTCAAAATAAGATATGATAGAACCATCAATAGCCGCGCTTGGTTTAGCCTGACCACTTCTTTGATCCGCACCTAAATAACGGTACCCATGAAACCTATTTTAGAACCAATACTTCTAGGGCAACAAAAGACCATAATAGGATTCTCTTACGACAAACCCAATTTTGAGATGCCCTGGCATTTTCATCCGCAACACGAGTTAACCTATATCGAAGAGAGTGTAGGAACTAAGTTTGTGGGCGACTTTGTAGGCCCTTATAAACCAGGAGAATTAGTATTACTGCGGTCAAATTTGCCTCATTGCTGGAAAAATCAGTTACAATCTACCGGGCGATCCAGGTCCATAGTAATACAATGGAACAAAGGGGTGTTTCCAAATGTTCCGGAATTGAAATCGGTTTTTGAACTATTGAAAACGGCTTCAAGAGGAATACTTTTCAACAGCGCTGAAACCTCATCTATACTAAAGGCGCTTGTTAATTTTCCACAACTAGATCGGCAAGATATGTATGTCGAATTATTGAGAATTTTGGTCAGACTCTCTAAGTGTAGCTATAGAACCTTATCTAAGGCTAGCTTTACGGATGATATCCCTTCAGAATACGGAAATCGCATGACCAAGATATACAACTATGTAGAGGCCAATTACGACAGGAAGATTTACCTAAAGGAATTGTCGCAGATCACTAATTTGTCTGAACAGTCTTTTTCCAGATTTTTTACTAAAATGATGGGGCGCCCATTTTTCACCTTTCTAAACGAATACCGAATTAACATGGCAGCGAGGATGCTATTGGATACGGATAGTTCTGTTTCCCAAATAGGATTTGCCTCGGGTTATGACTCCCTTCCTTTTTTTTACCGGCAGTTCAATAAGTTTATGGGTTGCACCCCGCTTAGTTACCAACAAAAGCATGCGTCAACCTATGTAGACCAAGGCCACGAAGTTTAAGATAGATAAGCAAAATTAGTAGCCATGACCATTTGTTGTACTTATTAAGACATTCGTTATTTCTGAATCTTTCATAATAGTTGAATTTAGCTAGCACTAATCAGCACCTTATGAAATTTAAATTGCACCTCCCTGTTATTATAGCGGTCCTAGTTTGTTTTGGGGCCTGTAAATCTGAAAAAAAAGCAGATGGCGAAATGGCTTCGGCCATGGATTCAATTCCAAAATTTGAACCCAATTGGGAATCCATCAAAAAAAACTACAAAGACCCTGAGTGGTTTAATCAAAAGAAATTCGGAATTTTCATTCATTGGGGAGCTTATTCAGTACCTGCATTTGGTTCTGAGTGGTACCCAAGGAGAATGTATATGGATACAGCCACTTTTACGGCCCAACTTAATTTACAAAAACTAGGGCCTAATGACACCTACCTGCACCATAAAAAAACCTGGGGAGACCAGAAGGAGTTTGGATATAAGGACTTCATCCCTATGTTTAAGGCGGAAAAATTTGACCCTGCTGCCTGGATAGATCTCTTTAAAAAAGCCGGAGCCAAATATGTAATTCCTGTGGCGGACCATCATGACGGCTTTGCCATGTATAAATCAAATACCACCCGATGGAACGCCGCCGCAATGGGGCCTAAAAGAGATGTTCTTGGGGAACTATTTGAGGAAGGACGAAAGCAGGGAATGATCATGGGTGCCTCATCGCATTACGCCTTTAACTGGTCTTTCTATAATAAAAAAGACCATTTCGACACCGTAGATCCGGAATATGCCGACCTCTATTCTCCAAAAGGAAAGGACGTAACAGAACCTGTTTCTGAGGAATTTAAGGAGAAATGGTGGAATAGAACGGTCGATCTTATAGACAATTATGAACCTGATATTCTTTGGTTCGATTTTTATCTTGATATTCCTGACTATGCGGAATATCGTCCTAAAATTGCAGCTTACTATTACAATAAAGGAATTGAATGGGGCAAAGAAGTGGTGCTACAAGACAAGAATTTTAACCACAACGCCTTTCCTGAAGGTACAGTAATATACGATTTGGAGCGAGGGAAGCTTCCCGGAATCAGAGAACTGCCATGGCAGACCGATACTTCCATAGGGAAAAACTCCTGGTGTTATGTGACTGATTGGCAATCAAAAACTACCAACCAATTGATAGATGATCTGGTAGATATTGTATCCAAAAATGGAAACCTACTTTTAAATGTAGGACCAAGAGCTGACGGGATTATTCCTGAGGACCAAAGGAAAATACTTCTTGAAATTGGAGATTGGCTCTCGGTAAATGGAGAAGCCATTTATGACACAAAGTATTGGGAAACCTTTGGGGAGGGGCCAACAGAGGTAAAAAAGGGACACCATTCTGAGGGACAAAACAAGGATTTTACCGGCCAGGATATCAGATTTACACAGAAGGGCAATAAACTTTACGCCATCATGATGGAATGGCCTAATAACGG
>JBFOMC010000067.1:0-9483 GCA_040830565.1 Flavobacteriaceae bacterium | reverse complement strand
ACATGTATTAAGCCACATTTAATTTAGACCGACCGTTGAGATTTCTAATGGCCTCTTTCATCATTTCCAGATCTATGTTATGCACATCATGTTTCTTACCAATTCCTGTGATCAGGGTAATGGTGAGCTCCCCTCCAAGGTGTTCTCTAAATTCCTCAATACCCCCTAAAAGCTCGGCAATTTCAGCCTCTGTCTTTAAAGGGATCTGCAAATTGAAGCCTAATTGTTGCATAACGGTGATCGCCTGGTTCAATACTTTAGCAGAGATAAGACCTTTAAGGTGTGCATACGTGAGATCTAAGGCAATACCTTTTGCCACGGCCTCTCCATGTCTGAGCTTGTAAGCGGTCATGTACTCCAATTTATGGGCAGCCCAATGTCCAAAATCGAGCGGTCTTGAAGATCCATGCTCAAAAGGATCTCCACCACCTGCAATATGCTGCATATGCATCTCGGCGCAGCGGTAAATGGTATATTGCATGGCATCTATCTCCCTTTCTCTCAGTTGCCTGGTATGTTTTTGAATATAATCGAAGAAAGAGGCATCTTTGATCAGAGCAACTTTAATTGCTTCTGCAACACCGGCAATCCAATCGCGCTGCTCCAGGGTTTTAAGAAAATTACCGTCGTTAATTATGGCATATGGTGGGGCGAAGGTGCCTATGAAGTTCTTCTTCCCAAAAATATTGATGCTGTTTTTCACTCCGACCGCTGAATCGTTTTGCGAGAGTACGGTAGTAGGTATTCTAATGAGCTTTACACCTCTATGTGCAATTGCCGCCGCATAGCCTACCATATCTATTACCGCTCCGCCACCAATGGCAATTACAAAAGAATGTCTACAAATTCCGTGTGTATTAATACCTTCTAAAACGGCGTTGACACTTTTCTCCGAGTTCTTAGTCTGCTCTCCTCCCGGAACAATAAGGCTAGCCTTGTGCTGTAAGATGTTCTGATGGAATCGGCAGTACTGTTCTATCTGTCCTATAAGATCCTTGTGATGCTTTACAACTCCATCATCGACTACAAACAACAACTTAGTTTTTGAATTTGGCTTATAGGTGGCCATAATATCCCTGAACAGGCTATTCTCTTTAGTGAAAATATTTTGGCTAAAGTATAGCTTGTAGGCATAAGCTACGGAAAACGACTGTTCTATGGGTTTTAATTCCATTCGTATTGCATTAGGTTACGGCAAAGATACGTGATAACCAAATTGATAAGGGTAATAATAAAACTACCAACAATCCGTACCACCAGCTACTAAAGCCAACTGCCAGACTCGCATCTAACAAAATTAGGGCAAGAACCCCTCCAATTACGGCTTTTTTTATGTTTTCTGGCGAATTAACACGATAGGCCCTTATTAAAGGCCTGAATATCAAAACGCTAAAAAACAACAAATAAGGTACAAGTTCATATATATTCGCTAAGCTGATCGGTACAATAGTCAAAACGGCAAAAATAACGAGGATATAAAGCACTGCTGCCCAAAGCAGATGATTTTTATTATTTCCATGCACTTCACCCCTACTTATCATTGTGATCGCAAAGATATATACCAGGGGAATAAGGGCGTACAAAGCTGATGGTATTATACCAAGAACGGACATTCCGAGAATAAGATTTAATCCTCTGCAAACCCCCATATTTAAAGGACCTATAAAATCGTACTTCTTAGAAAATGCATCATATAAGACAATGCTTGCCGCTAGTATCACTGCAATCATTCCGCTCTTCAGGTTAGTAAAAAAAGCAAACAAAATGCCCAATAAGAGCATTGCAAAACCAAAAATAGCCGCAGAAGACCAGGGAATAAGGCCACTGGGAATGGGTCTTTCTGGCCGCTCTATCTTGTCTATTTTCCTATCAAAAACATCATTTAAAATAACACCCCCGGCATATAAGAAGATCGATGCAAAGACTAATTGCAACACTTTTAAACTCAAGCCACTTTCCAATGGCAGTTCGCTTACGGAGGCCGGAATGATACCAGCTATAGCTACTCCTGCCAAGATATCGGCGGCGGCCGTTGGTAGATTGGCCGGTCTTGCCAGCTGGGCGTATCCTAAAATAACAGGATTCATCCTAGGTGATTTTGTCTTCATCTACCCGGGGTTCCTGCCCTCGCAAAACGCTATTATCGTTAAATAGTTGGGTTTGGTTTATACCCTGCGGCTGTAGCCAATGTTCTTCTCGCATCTTACCATTTGTGCTAAAGGCTTCCAAAGCGTTGCTATAGCAGGTTTTTACCACATCTTCTTTTGCAATCCCTCTTTTAAGCATAAGATTGGCCGTTTTTGGGACGGCAAGAGGATCGCTTACCCCCCAGTCTGCTGAACTATCCACAATGATATTGGTGCTTCCAAATCTTCTTACGACCTCAACCATGCGTTCATTTCCCATTTTTGTTTTAGGATAAATAGTAAATGCTGCAATAAAGCCTCTATCCAGAACCTCTTGAACAGTCTCTTCATTGTTGTGATCAATGATGACATTTGAAGGGTCAAGGCCATGCTCCAAACACACTTCCATGCTTTTGATGGTTCCGGCCTTTTTATCCCTATGTGGAGTATGCACTTGCACGGTCATATCCAATTCCTTTGCAAGTTCTAACTGCGCCCTAAAATACCTATCCTCGGCAGGAGTCTGATCATCATAGCCAATTTCACCCACTGCCACCACATTCTCTTTATGCAGATAGAGTGGTAATAGTTCCATAACCTGCTCGGCAAGGGCTTCATTATTGGCCTCCTTAGAGTTCAGGCCTATGGTGCAATAGTGTTTTATTCCGAACTGACTGGCCCTAAAGGGTTCCCAGCCCACCAAACTGCTAAAGTAATCCTGAAAGGACCCTACCTGCGTTCTAGGCTGGCCCAGCCAAAAAGAAGGTTCTATTACGGCCACAACCCCCGCAGCCGCCATGGCTTCATAATCGTCCGTGGTACGGGATGTCATGTGCACATGTGGGTCTATGAAAATCAATTTGTCGTCCATCTGATCAATCTTTTAAATTTTTCCAGCTAATGGCTTCGGTCTCCACCTTTGATATTAGCTGAGGGTAATTATTTAGTAAACTTTTAGCCTCTCCATTTTCCGAGTGGAAGCAGCAAAGAGCTGCCGCATTATTTTCCGTTGTATTCTCACTCTCCAAAAGTCGTTTCATATCTTCCAAGAGGGTGGCATCCATAAATTTGGTAACCGGGCGCCAAAAGTAAGGATCTACATCTCTTGAGGCCGCCCATCTCTCATGTGCATAGTCTGATATAATTCTGGTCAGGTCCTTATTAGCCCTCTGATCAATATCCACGATTTCTGATAGGTTGCGTTGCATAAAAGCGGCTTTTAAGTACATCTGATTCCATTGCTGGTCATTAAAATGTTCCGCAGGATAAGGATTGTTAAGAGAAATTGCATCAAATACAGTAGCAATATTGGTCCTTAAAGCTTCGACCGCAACGCTTTTGAACTCGGCTGCCTCGGGAAGGAGGGTCAAAAACTTTAAAAATGTTTCTAATTCGCGGGTATCCGCGAGTTGAATCAGATTCGCGACTTTTGGTATAAAATACTCCGCATTATCTTCCAGTGCCCTTACCAAAAGATAAATTCTACATGTCTGTAGTAGGTCTGCGTTGTGCTTTTTGAGATAGGAGGTGATTTCAGAATCTGTTGCTCCAAATTCAACAGGAGTAGAACTGTCTGCCTTCCCTGATAATAGACTGTAGGATAAATACAATTCCTTGGCGGAAGGTTCAGATACTATTTTCCGCAACTTTTCGTCTATCCATTGATCGGTTTCAGGAGTTGCATGCTTGCTGATAAGTTCCTTTAAAGTTTCCCCGGTATTCTTGTGCTGCATGAACTGGCTTTGGTTAAATGCAAAATGCTGTGGAGCCTCTGTTCTTTGGTTTATTCTGATCCTTTTGGGATATGCTCCGAATGTGGCCCGTTAAGGGCTTTCAAATATATTAAGATAACAGGAAACTGCGCTAATTATTATCCGCAATAGTTATTGTTAAATGTGGCAGGTTTTTAATTTTGTAAAAAACAACAGATGTTAGGCCTTAAATTACCAACAGATCCACGCTGGGTCAATATTGCGGAAAAGGATATTGATGAAATCCTTACAGACCATGCCTATTGTGAGCAGAAGGCTGCTAGCACAGCCATTTCACTAATTATAACCTTTCCGGAATACCCGGAATTGGTAAAGGAAATGATCGCCTTATCCAGAGAAGAATTGGGGCATTTTAAAATGGTTCACGACAGAATACTTGCCCGCGGAAAAACTTTGGGATATCAAAGAAAAGACGAATATGTCCTAGAGCTGTTAAAATTTTTCCCAAAAGGAGGTAGTAGAGAAGTCCAATTGGTTCACAGGCTGCTTTATGCAGCCTTGATCGAGGCCAGAAGTTGTGAACGATTTAGACTGCTATCCGAAGAGCTTAAAGACAAAGAGCTCGCAAAATTCTATCACCAACTCATGATCAGTGAAGCCGGCCACTATACCCTATTTCTCAAATTCGCAAGAAAATACGGCGAGCGTAAGGTGGTAGATGAGAAATGGGAGGCCCTACTGGAATACGAAGCCAAGATTATGACCAATCTTGGGAAGAAAGGAAGTATACACGGATGATTAATGGAAAATTAAAAGTGGAAAATTGAAAACTAATGTTGGAGCTAATTTTCCATTTTCCATTTTCAACTTTCAATTATTGAGTTTATCTAAATAATAGTCGTACATCGCGAATTGTGATCTAACCTTGGCGTTGCCATTTTTCCTATAGGCATTGTCTTGCTTAGCACTGAACACTCTTGCCTTTACATTATCGGCCCATGAAATTTCAAAGGTGTCTATGATCTCCTGCTTAATTTCCTCATCGTAAATAGGACAGCCTACCTCTACTCTATTATCCAGGTTTCTGGTCATCCAATCTGCAGAACTAATATAAACCTTGGGGTCTCCTTCGTTGCCAAAAATGAACACCCTTGGATGTTCCAAAAACTTATCTACCACACTAATGGCCTCAATGTTCTCGCTCATCCCTTCAACTCCCGGAATAAGACAACAGATACCTCTAATGATAAGTTGGATCTTAACGCCTGCCTGACTCGCTTCATACAACTTATCTATCATCCTGTATGAGGTAAAGCTATTCATCTTAATTTTGATATAGGCATCTTTCCCAACTATGGCATTTGCTATCTCATTATCTATCAGCTTTTTAAAAAGGTTTTTGGTATAGTGAGGAGATACTACCAGGTGTTTGTATTTATTGATCTTATAGGTAGTCTCAAAGAAATCGAATACTTTATTCAACTCCTTCAGAATGGGAACATGTGCTGTAAAAAGGGTATAATCCGTATAAATTCTGGCGGTTGACTCGTTAAAATTACCGGTACTGATAAAGCCATAACGCTTTATTCCTTCATCTTCCTCTCGCTCTATAACACAAATTTTACTATGAACTTTAAGACCGGGAACACCAAAAATGAGTTTTACCCCCTCTGCCTGCAACTGCTCTGCGTACTCAATATTTGCCTGTTCATCAAAACGTGCCTGAAGCTCAATCTGCACAGTTACCTGCTTTCCGTTCTTTACTGCATTGATCAGCGAAGAAGCAACCTGAGAATCGTTTGCCAATCTGTAGACGGTGATCTTTATAGTTCTCACCTTAGGGTCTAGAGCGGCTTCTCTTAGAAATTTAATCACATAGGCAAAGGTTTGGTATGGGGCGTATAGCAAATAGTCTTTTTTTCCTATAGCCTCTAGTAAACTTCCCTCCAGACTTAAACCTTTGATGGGTAATGCCTTGATCTTGTCGTAAAGCAGGTCTTGCCTGCCTAAACTGGGGAAGCCCATATAATCTCGCCTGTTGTGGTAGCGGCCTCCGGGGATCACACTATCTGTATCTTCAATATTCATCTTCTCTTTGAGGAAGGCGAGGGTATCTTTTGCTACACTTTTGTCATAAACAAAGCGGACAGGATCGCTTATTTTTCTATGCTCAACACTGGAGGATATTTTTTCGATAAAGCTTTTACTGAGGTCGTTATCCATATCCAGTTCTGCATCCCTGGTAATTTTGATCATGTGAGCAGAGATAGATTCATAGGAGAACATATTGAAAATACTTCTTAAGGAATACCGAATGAGATCGTCCAGGATCATGATATAATTCTTGTCTCCTTCTTTTGGTAGTTCAATAAACCTGTCAATTCCTTTGGGGATCTCAATAAGGGCGTAGCGTACTTCTTTTTCCTTCTTCCCTCTTACCACATCCTCATCTACCAAAATCATTTTTACGGCTAAATAGGCAGCAGTATCCTTTAAGGTAGGGAATTCTGTAAGGTCGTTAAGGATAATGGTCATTAAGACCGGACTCACATTTTGAATGAAGTAGTTTTTCAAGAACTCTTCCTGGGCTTCACTTACTTCCGTTTCATCAATCAGAAAGATGTTTTGGGCCTCGAGCTCTTTTTCTATTTGTTGTAGTAGCTTCTGGCTCTTGGCCTGCTGCTTGATCACTACTTTAGTTATCTCCTCCAAAAGGTCTTTGGCCTTTTCTCCTCCCAGGGCACTCTTACCCTTTTTCCCGGCTTCAACAATTCTTTTCACCGTTGCATAGCGCACCTTAAAAAATTCGTCCAAATTGTTAGAGAATATACCTAAAAACCTAAGCCGTTCTATTAAGGGGACATTGGTATCCGCGCTTTCCTGTAAAACGCGCTCATTAAACTGTAACCAACTGATTTCCCTATTAATATATTCGCTTTTGATTTTGACCATTATTTAAGATGTTTTGGAAAGATGGTTTTAACTGTGGTTCCTCTGTCTATATTGCTCCAAGAATCCGTATCGAACCTCAAATGCACCAAGCCGGTGGTAGGCACATTGGAGATACCCTCGCTCCCCCACCTGTTGGCCACTTCTGTAAAAGCATGATTGTGCCCAAAGATCAAGACCGTATTCAATGCATCATCCAGGCCAAGAACAAAGGTCATAACACTCTCCCCGGAAAAGTCGTAAAGCGCATTGGTTATCGTGCACTTATCCAAAGGGTAATGCAAACCTCGTAGTATGATCATACAGGTATGTAATGCTCGGTTAGCCGGACTGGAAAAAACAGCATCAATTTGTGGGGAGGTGGCATTGAATGCCGTAGCCACCAGATGACCATCGTTAATGCCTCTTTCTAATAAGGGGCGGTCCTTATCTGCGGCGGAATACTCCCAGGAGGATTTTCCATGTCTTATGAGTATAAGTTCTTTCATGTTTTTGAATTTTAAACATCCTTCAAGCCTTATATAATCTATGCCTGCTGTTTACTATTTACTACTTACTGCCCCCTGCAAATTACGGCGCTAGCCTTTCCATTTTCCAATGGAAATCTTCCTGTAAGGAGTATCGGATCCTGTCATGTAATCTGTTGGGTCTACCCTGCCAAAACTCCATGGATTGTGGCCTAACAAGATAACCTCCCCAGTGTTTGGGTCTTGGGATCTCTTTGTTTTCATAAGCCTTCTCCAGGCGTTTTAGAGCATCTTCCAGAAAATCTCTTGAAGGAATGACTTCACTTTGGGCCGAAACCACGGCGCCCAGTTTGCTCCCTTCGGGTCTCGACTCAAAATAACCGTCAGACAAATTCTCCGAAATCTTTTCTGCTTCTCCCTTGATGATCACTTGTCTTTCCATGAAGGGCCAGTAAAAGGAGAGGCAAACTTTTGGATCTTTAGCTATGGCTTTACCTTTTTCGCTCTGGTAATTGGTATAAAAAATAAATCCCTCATGGGTGTATTTTTTGAGTAAAACCACCCTGCTCTTTGGAAAACCATCAAGGCCATTGGTAGACAAGGTCATGGCGTTGGGCTCCTCAATGCCTTCAGCGGCTTCAAGTTCGTAAAACCACTCTTGGAAAAGCTGCATAGGATTGTCCGATACCTGGTCTTCAATTAAATCGCTTTTCTTATAGGATTTTCTGTAGTTGCCCAAATCCTTCTCCATAGTCCGAATTTAAGTTGCAATTTACGAGATTTTGCAAAATGAAAACACCTCTATCTACCCCTTTTATTTATTATATTGTTATCCTTAAGTAACTTTCTATACCAACCGATGAAATTTAGCTGCAGTACACGGATAAATGCTTCTTTAGAGCGTGTGGTATCGTGCTTTAAAGATCCCGAGATTATGAAGAAAAGTCAGGACGGATTCCAAAGCAAAGAACTTCTTGAAGGCGGGGCCTGGGAAGTGGGTTCTAAGTCCAAAATGAACTACAAAAATCTGGAGTTAATAGAAACTATCCTGATCAATAAACTACCCCAGGAATTTATAGGGCTTTACGAACATAAACATATGGTAAACACCATGTATTGCAAGTTCACGGCCTTGGACGATAATTTGACCCAGCTGGATCAGGAAATTCATTATACCCAATTCAATGGTTTTATACCCAAAGTAATGGCCAAACTCTTTCCAGGGATGTTTAAAAGGCAGGTGCAAAAATGGCTAGATCAATTTAAGACAGTAGTTGAGGAGTCCTCCTAAAGAGTAAACTCCTTTCCGTCTTCGGCCAAAGCCACCTTGGTAAAGATCTTAGATGCTTCGGCCTTAAAGAGTTCTGTGCTGCTGTATCTGGTAGAATAGTGCCCTAAAATAAGTTGCCCAACGCCAGCGTCTCTGGCGATGGTTGCGGCCTCCTTGGCTGTGGCATGCTTTGTTTTTTTTGCCAAAGCACTTTCGGTGTCCAAAAAGGTAGCTTCGTGATAGAGCAGGTCAACATCTCTAATTAAAGGTACCAAATCTGGTTTATAGGCCGTATCACTACAATAGGCATAACTTTTTGGTTTAGGCGGATCCAGACTTAGCAATGCATTAGGTAAATGGGTACCGTCATCCAAGGTTACATCGGCCCCATTTTTTATATTTTGAAATTGGCTCTTATCTATTTTGTATTTTTTGGTGGCCTCAACATTGAGCTTTCGGGCTCCTGGTTTCTCCCTAAAAAGAAAGCCGTTGGTATAAACACGATGGTCAAGAGGAAGGGTCTTTACCTCAATCTTTTCATCTTCAAAGATCTTTTCACTTTGCTCGGCAGTAAGTTCGTGAAAAACGAGCGGAAAATTGGTCCAGGAATTTCCTAGTTTTAGGAGTAAGGTGATGGCCTCTTTTATGCCTTTAGGGCCATAGATATGCATTTCCTTTTCTCTACCCAGGAGGCGAAAGGTGGAAATTAGTCCGGGGAGACCAAAGAAGTGATCGCCATGCAGGTGGGAAATAAAAATATGGTTGATCCTGGAGAATTTCAGTTTATGTTTCCGCAGTTGTACCTGGGTACCCTCGCCGCAATCTATAAGCAAAAGATGTCCTTTTATTTCCAACACCTGAGCAGTAGGATTAAAGGCTGTTGTAGGTGTGGCTGCATAGCAACCGAGGATGGTTAGTTTCACTGGCAATGGTAAATTGAAAGTTGAAAATGGAAAATT
>JBFOMC010000066.1:0-30432 GCA_040830565.1 Flavobacteriaceae bacterium | reverse complement strand
CAGCATTATTACGGTATTGAAACCTAAACATTTCTAGCGCTTTGGCATTGAATTGTTCCGAAGTAGAGATTTCAAAAATGCTAGAGATATTCATTTTCTAATTGACTCCTACAAAAATAGCCAAAATAAAAGCCCCAAAAGTATCTTGGGGCCTTGGTAGTTAGGTTGGTTGTTTGTCTTATTTGACCACGAGTTTTCTGGTCATTTTTCTGTCGCTTTCCTGCACCTGCAAAACATAAACCCCTGGAACGAGACGGGAAATATTTAAAGAACTTGCAGATATTCTATCTTCGAGTACTACTTTTCCAAAGACATCAAAAACGGTAATATTTTTACTCTGATTCTTTTTTGTCTTGACATAAACGATATCGTCAAAAGCCGGATTCGGGTATAGTTTGAAATCCATTGACTCGGGATTTTCAACCTGGGTGGAATCAACTTTTTCCTGGGCTGAAAGCACCAAGGAAAACGCCAAAAAGAAGGCTAAGTAGATTTTTTTCATGGATATTGATTTGGGATCAATACCGTAAATATACATGAAAGGCCTTACTTACAAGGACAAATTGTTGTGAAAGGCTTCATTTTGTAGGTAAAATGTAAGGGGTCTACCGTTCGTCGATAGTATCGGCCTTTTTAACGAATCGAAAAAGTCTGAATTTTAGAAGATTAGCGTCAGAAGAGTAAGGAAGATCCGCTATTTAATGATCAATTTTCGGGTGGCAACCAGGTTTTGTTCAAAAACTCTGATGACATATACCCCGGCATCCAAGTCGGATAGGTTTAATTCCTTGCCCAAAATCGTGGTTTCAAGAACCTGGGTTCCCAATACGTCATAGATCAGTATTTTCTTGGGAGCATTCTTTGTAGTACTGATGTAGACCTTACCATTAGTGACGGGATTTGGATAAAGCTTGAAACCGTCAATGTCTCCACTAGCCTGGGTCTCCTGACCATAGCTTAGAGAAGTTAAAAGGAAAAATGCAATGAGGTAGAAGTGCTTCATACAAAAGGTACTACAAACAATGTACCACAAATATATAAAAATTTGAAATTGACTGAGGTTCGGTATTACCCAAATTGTATGAAAATTCGTTGAAATACAAGGGATATGCCTCAATATAAGTCTTAAATGTTATTTTCTGATATCTTACCCATCTATATCAGTTTTGACTTGGCCTGGCCTTTTGAAAATTAATACCCCATACTCAGAAAAGGATTTATGTTATAAAAAGGTTATGGATATTAAATGAATGTTAAGTGGTAGTAGGTAATTGTATTATCTTTATTTTTGACCAGATCAGGAAAATTATAGCAGCATGAAAAAACAGGATATCAGAATACTATTAGTTGATGACGAACCGGATATTTTGGAGATCCTAAGCTATAATCTCTCGTCTGAAGGATATCAGGTATACACCGCAAAGAATGGGATTGACGGAGTTGAAAAAGCCAAGAAGAAAAAACCGCATTTAATTGTGCTAGATGTCATGATGCCGGAAATGGATGGTATTGAAGCTTGTGAAATTATCAGAAACACCAGCGGTCTTGAAAATACCATCATCACCTTTCTGACGGCCAGGGGGGAAGACTACTCTCAGGTAGCCGGGTTTGATGCTGGCGCTGACGATTATATTACTAAACCCATAAAGCCTAAGGTTCTGGTAAGCAAGGTAAAAGCACTTTTACGCAGGCTTAAGGAAGACAATGCAGCCTCTGAAGACATCCTTAAAGTGGGCAATATTGAGATCAATCGGGAGGAATACAAAGTGGTTAATGACGGGAAGGAAATCATTCTTCCCCGGAAAGAATTTGAGCTGCTCGGGCTCTTAGCTTCAAAACCAGATAAGGTGTTTAAGCGCGAGGTGATACTAGACAAAGTCTGGGGACAGGAAGTGGTAGTGGGTGGCCGCACAATTGACGTTCATATCAGAAAACTCAGAGAAAAAATAGGAGACCATCACTTTAAGACTGTTAAAGGAGTAGGTTATAAGTTCGTTTTGTAATGGCCACGCGCATAAAGAAGTCATATAGATTTGCACTGCGATCGGCTTTTTTTATCACCCTTATCCTTGTAGCCTTCCAGGTAGGCTATTTTCTTTACCAAAATACTCTTAACGATTATTGGCTCCAGGCCCTCCTGTCCTGTATTGCCATTTTTGTGATTTCCTTTTTGGTCATTCAAATCAGGGTAGAAAAATTTATTTACCGAAGAATTAAACGAATCTACGACGATGTTTCGCTTCTGGAGTCCTCCTCCTTTACCTCAGGCCCAATAACCACCGATATGCGAACTTTGACCGAGGAAATAGAAAAGTTTGCCAAGGATAAGAAAATAGAGATTGACACCCTAAAAATCAGGGAAGAATACCGTAAGGATTTTTTGGGGAATGTTTCACACGAACTAAAAACACCTTTATTCACGGTTCAGGGATATATTCTTACACTCTTGGATGGAGCTCTTGAAGACAAGAATGTAAGAAAGAAGTACCTGCAAAGGGCCAATAAAGGAGTTGAACGGCTCATCTACATTATCAAAGATCTGGATCTGATCACTAAGTTGGAGGTAGGAGACCTCAATTTAGAACTAAGCGATTTTAATATCATAGAATTGATTCAGAACGTCTTTGATTTGCTAGAGATGAAAGCATCAAAAAAAGGAATCTCTCTGACTTTTGATATGGCCTATCCCACACCGGTCCTCGTGCACGCAGATCTGGAAAAAATCCAACAGGTACTCACGAATCTTTTGGTCAATTCTATAAAGTATGGTCATAAAGGGGGTACTACGGAGGTCAGTGTTGAAAATTTGATCAAAAATAAGGTAATCGTCCGAGTAACGGATAATGGAGAAGGCATTGCGGAGGAGAACCTACAGCGCCTATTTGAGCGGTTTTACAGGGTAGATAAAAGCGGTAGCCGGAAGGAAGGAGGTTCAGGATTGGGATTGTCTATTGTAAAACATATTATAGAAGCTCATGGCGAAAAGATCTATGTTGAAAGCGTGGAGGGAGTTGGATCTGAGTTTTCATTCACACTTGAAAAAGCTAAACTCCAAACAAATTAACTACCCTCCCGTTCAAAGATTTCCTTAGTTTTGCGCTATCTAAATACTTCCAGGTGGGCGGTAAGAATAAGCTAAAAAGATTCAGGGAAAATGAGGGTTTTACCAATGTTATACAACCCAAGAGAGAAGACGTAATCAAAGGAGATTTTGTTTTAAAAAACGAATGGCACAGTCGTTTTGGGAACAAAAACCCATTGGTTTTGGAGTTAGGCTGTGGCAAAGGAGAGTATACAGTAGGACTGGCGGAAAGATTTCCGAATAAGAATTTTATCGGTATTGATATTAAGGGTGCCCGGTTTTGGATAGGCGCCAAATACGCCTTAGAAAAAGATCTTGGAAACGTAATCTTTTTGAGAACACAGATAGAGCTAATAGATCTGTTGTTCGGAGAAAATGAGGTTGCCGAGATATGGATTACCTTTCCGGACCCTCAAATAAAATACAAGCGTACAAAGCACCGACTAACCAACGCCATTTTTCTGGAGAAGTACAAAACTATTCTTAAACCAAAAGGAGAGATTCATCTAAAGACAGACAGCGAATTCATGCACGGGTATACTCTCGGATTATTGCAAGGGCTTGGTTATGAGATCCTTTACTCTAACCACAATATTTACAAGAATGAAGGAAGTCCTAAAGAAGTATTGGAAATTCAAACTTTCTATGAAAAGCAGTATCTTGAAAAAGGAAAACCAATCACCTATCTGAATTTTAGGGTCAAATAACCAATGGCACACCTTCTTATCCTTTTTTTTGTGACCTTTTCGGCTGCCTTTATGGCAACAGTTCCGCCAGGGCTACTGAACATGAATGCGGCCAAGACTAGCGTAGAGAAGGGAAAACTCAACGGCATCATCTTTAGTCTTGGGGTTTCCACGATGATCATGATGCAGGCCTATGTAGCGGTGCTTATTACTAAATTCCTATTTCGAAATCCTGAAGTTATAGATTGGTTGCTCAAAATCGCTCTTGCTGTATTCGCCTTTTTTGCGGTGTATTTTTATCGATCAGCCAAGCGGACAGATACGCATCAGATGAAGATGGCCAAAGTGAGTAAAAAGAATAGCTTTTTTAAAGGAATGCTGCTGGCTGCGCTAAACCTGCTTACGATACCTTATTACAGCGGATTAAACGCGATGTGGAACGCCTCGGGCTGGATCAAGTATGAGGTTTGGGATATTGCCGCTTTCGTTCTGGCTGCAGGCTGCGGTACTTTTACCGTTTTATACCTGTACACAGTTTATTTCAATAAACTTGAGGCTCGCACACATCGTTTTTCAAAAAATGCCAACTATATCCTGAGTGCCTTAATGCTGGTACTTTTAGTCATTACTTTTATTAGAATTGTTTACCAATAAGTATGAAGCCAGAGAATAAGAACTTCTTTCAGAAAGTTTATGAGGTTGCAGAACAGATTCCCTACGGCAGGGTGACTTCTTATGGCGCCATTGCCAAATATCTCGGGGCCGCCAGGAGTGCTCGTATGGTGGGCTGGGCGATGAACGGTGCTGGGGGAATGGATAATGTTCCCGCACATAGAGTAGTAAACAAAGCCGGGTTATTAACTGGCAAACATCATTTTGATGGCACCAATCTGATGCAACAACTTTTGGAAAACGAAGGAATAAAAGTAGTGGATAATCAGATCATTGAACTCGAAAAACACTTTTGGGACCCTGCAAAAGAACTGCTCCCAGGAGCCTAAAAATTAAGCGTAAAGACTGTATTTTTATTTGAGGTAACCTGGATGCTCCCTCCATGGAGATGCATGATTTGTTTTGAAAGGCTGAGGCCTATACCCGTGCCGGTATTTTTTGTAGTAAAAAAAGGAACGAAAATTTCATCTATCAGGTCCTCCGGGATTCCGGGTCCATTGTCTCTTACTTCAATAAACTTCTTTCCTTGCTCATCCTGGGAAGCTGTAATTCTTATAGCCCCATTTTCCTGACCACTGAGAGACTGAAGGGCATTCTTGCTCAAATTTATCAGAATTTGCGAAATCTGTTTTTCATCTATGAACAATTCAAGATCTGCCGGATTCGATACGGTTTCAAAGGAGATGTGATCTCGGTTTTTCTCCTGATCCATCAACACCTTAATTTTGTCTAAAAGCTTTTGTGCCTTTACGAGTTCCTTGTCTGGCTTAGGTAAACTCAGGAAACTTCTGTAGGATTGTACAAAGTCCATCAGATCCATACCTTGCTCCTTTATCACCTCGAGACCCTTTACGGTATTCTTAATGTGAGAGCTATTGAATTCTTCGAGGGGTACAAGGCCCTTGTTCGTTTTAAAATAACTAAGGATAGAATCCGAGATGGAAGTGATTGGGGTAATTGTATTCATGATTTCATGAGTGAGTACCCTAATAAGGCGTACCCAGGAATCGGTTTCTTTTTCGTCCAATTCCTGATGTATATCTTGCCCGACAACTAATAAAAGTTCCTCATCATCTACTGTAATTCCGGTAGATTTCAAGGCAATCTGTTTTTTTTCCCGCTCATTGGACAGCTGCATCAATTTTCTATCAAACGGTTTAAGCTTTGCAAATAACTCATATAGCTTTTTGTCTACCTGATTGAGTTGTTTTATATGATTTAATGGCGTGTAATTCAGTAATTCTTCAATCTTCGCATTGGCAAAAAGTATATGTCCCTTCTTGTTGTAGGTAAATATTCCAATGCTAGCATGCTTTATAATTTCTTGATAATATTGTTCCTGGGCTTGTTTCTTTAGATGGATCTCCTGTATCATAGCGTTGAGCATATTAAGACTATGATTTAGTTCTTCTAAGGATTTTACACTTAGTTTTTCTGGAAATCGAAGAGTAAAATCTTCATTTTTTATAGCGTCGAAGAAATAAGCAATTTTTCTATTGGTCTGATTAACATAGGTAATCAAAGAGACGGTCTGAAAAACCAGGACTAGTAGCAGCAAACCCGAAAAGAAGTACTGCTTGCTAAAAAAGCAGTAGGCTGTTCCCAGGGAGGTGAGCACCACAAAAAGTATGCGAATTACCAATTGCAAATATATATGCCGACTTACCATGTTGGGTTAATAGTTAATAGTTAATAGTTTTTTACCTTAAATTACTGATTACTGATTACTGATTACTGATTACTGATTACTTCTTGTTCATCTTTTTAATTTTATTGTACAAGGTTTGCCTCGTGATACCCAGTTGCTCTGCTGCCGCACTATAATTTCCATTGTTTTGATTCAAAGCATTGTTAATCATCAGAAGCTCCATTTCTTCGAGGGTTCCAGGACCGGTCTCCACAGAAAGCGAGGTCTTTTCTTGCAAAAGAAAATCCGCTGGCTTTAATACGTTTCCTTCGGATAAAATCACCGCCCTTTCTACGGTATGTAATAATTCGCGAATATTACCAGGCCAACTATATGACATCAACTTTTCTTGTGCTGCCTGATTGATTCTAAGCCCTGGTTTATCGTATTTAGCTGAAAATCTTTTAAGATAGAAATCGGCTAAAATCAGGATATCTCCATCCCTTTCCCTCAAAGGAGGGACTTCTACATGAATGGTATTAATTCTGTAGAGCAAATCCTCTCTAAAAAGTCCGTTTGCTACCATTTGTTCCAGATCGCAGTTGGTTGCACATACCAGCCTGATATTCACCGCTACCGACTTGTTGGAACCTACCCGCACTATAGCCTTATTCTGAATGGCCGATAATAATTTGGCCTGGGTCTGTAGGGACAGATTGCCTATTTCGTCAAGAAATAGCGTGCCTTCATGTGCGGCTTCAAATTTACCGGCTCGGTCTTCTTTGGCATCTGTAAAGGCACCTTTCATATGCCCGAACAATTCACTCTCGAATAAGGTCTCGGAAATGGAGCCCATATCTACCCCTATAAAAACCTCGCTTTTCCTTTTTGAAGTACGATGCAGCTCTCGAGCTATCAATTCTTTTCCGGTCCCATTTTCTCCGGTGATCAATACATTGACATCTGTTTTTGCAACCTTCCTCACTAAGTTCAAAACTGCATTTAAAGCTTTGGAATTTCCTATGATATAATTTCTGTCTTCATTAATTACCTGCTTTAAACTGCTTTCCTTTTTTCGCAGATGACTGATTTCTTTACGCGATTGTCTTAGCATATAGGCCGACTTCACCGTGGCTAACAACTTTTCATTGTTCCAGGGTTTGAGTATGAAATCTGCGGCTCCTTCCTTTAAAGCCTGGACAGCAAGATCGACGGCCCCATATGCGGTCATCATAATGACAGAGATGTTAGGCGACTTCTTTTTAATCTCCTTAAGCCAAAACAGCCCTTCGTTACCAGTGTTGATCCCGGCCGAAAAATTCATATCCAACAACACGATATCAATCTTATTAAAATTTGGCAACGAAGTGATTTGGTTTGGATTGAATAAGGTGTCTACATTTTCATATTCGAACTGCAAAAGAATTTCCAAGGCGCTCAGAACACTTTTATTATCGTCAACCACTAAAATGTTTGCCTTAGTCATAGGGAAAAGAAAATTGCTGAGGCTAAAGCTACAAATCGGTTTTGAGAAAGCAGAAGTAAGTGTAAAATAATTTGACAATGTTTGTATAAGTATTTTACAGTAATAGGATCAGGTAAATTATTTTTGGTGTTTAACTATTTGATAATTAGACAGATGTGTTTTTGGCATAGGAGTAGTATACAAATTGGCATACTAATATGAATATGATTACCAAAACCCTAATAGCAACCTTAATTTGTTTCTTTGTTTTGCTCCAATTAGAGGCCCAGGAAAAGTGGTCGTTGGATGACTGTGTTGCTTATGCCTTAGAGCACAACCTTCAACTAAACGATTTTAAATATACCTCCCAATCAAATAGAGAAACTTATAGACAATCCATACGAGATCTATTGCCTACCATTAGCGGATCAACAAATTATGTCGTGAATTTTGGTCGGAGTACAGACCCGTTTACGAACGATGTTGTTACCACAGACTTTTTTTCTAACAACTATTCTTTAGAATCATCGGTGGATTTGTTTAGGGGTTTTCAGAAGATCAACAGCATCAAAGCTTCCAAGTTCCTTTACAAGGCCGCAAAAGAAGAAGCCTTGCAGCAAAAGTACTTATTGGCCTTTAGGGTAATGCAGGCATTCTATGATATTCAATTTTTTGAAGGCTTGGTAGCTATCTCCAAAGAACAGCTTGAAGTATCTGAACAAAACTACAACCTGGTTGAAAAACAAATAGACCTGGGCTTAAAGGCCGGGGCAGATTTATATGAGGCTGAATCTTTGTTGTTAACAGACAAGTTGAATGTGACTCAGAGCGAGAATCAGTTAGTTGCTGCCAAACTAGCCTTGATTCAGGAAATGAATTTGGAGAATGCTAATGATATTTCAATACTGACAGACCTAAATACAGCCGCCGATAGCCCAGAGGCTCCTAGGATGGAATCTGATTCTATTTACACTGAGGCAAGGGAATTTATACCTATAATCAAGGCCCAGGAGTTCCGTTCAAAAGCTGCTAAAAAACAGTTGGCAGCGGCCAGGGGAGATTTATTTCCGTCCATTGCTCTATTTGGAGGTGTTGGAACAGGCTATTTTGAAACTACAAGAGATTCTCTAGGAGCTACCCTACCTTTTAGAACCCAGTTTAAAGACAATACCTTTCAATTTGTTGGGGTGTCCCTTTCTGTACCTATCAGCAATGCCTGGTCTAGACGTTCCAGGGTAAAGCAGCAAAAAATAGCCAAACTCAGAGCAGAAAATAATCTTGAAGTTCAACAACAAGAGCTTTACCAAACAATTCAACAATTGGTACAACAATACAATTCGCTTAGGGTAGAGTACGAACAG
The DNA here is from genome assembly GCA_040830565.1 of Flavobacteriaceae bacterium. Classification (GTDB taxonomy): domain Bacteria; phylum Bacteroidota; class Bacteroidia; order Flavobacteriales; family Flavobacteriaceae; genus JAFMPW01. The sequence continues at coordinate 21,539 of JBFOMC010000066.1, read as the reverse complement.
AGCAATCAGAAAGTAGATGCACAAAACCTTGCCTTTACCATAGCTCAGAAAAGGTATGAGAAAGGCTTAATAAATGCCTTGGAATTGTTTACCGCCAAGAATTTATTCGCTAGCGCGCAGAATGAAAATTTACAGGTAAGACTGCGTTCAGAGATCAATAAAAGCACCCTGGATTTTTACAGGGGATTACCTGTATTCAATATTAACTAGATAGGATTTATTAGATGGATATACAACTTGAAAAGAAAAAAGGTTTACGCCCAAAGCACTATGGATATATTGCTGTAGGTCTGTTATTACTTTTTGTGGGTTGGAAAATGCTTTCGGGCAGTGCTATCTCAACGTTTAGAACGGAAAAAGACAAACTCACAATAGCCCAGATTACCGATGGCAAATTTGATGACTACATCACTATAAATGGTAATGTAGCCCCTATTGCAACGATTTTTATGGATGCCTACGAAGGAGGTCGGGTAAGCGAAAAGCTTATCGAAGAAGGAGCAACTGTAAAGAAAGGAGACATTATTCTAAAATTAGAGAACATGAATCTCTATGAACAAATTTTGGCCAGTGAAAGTAACCTTGCTTTGAAACAGAATGATCTTAGATCTACAAAACTGACTTTTGATTCCCGCCAGGTTGAAGGAAGAAGGTCTTTAGCCACGGCATCAACAGATCTTCAAAGACTTAAGAGAAACTTTGAGCAAAATGAGGCATTGTATAAAGATGAATTAATCTCCAAGGAAGAATATCTGACTTCCAAGGAGAATTACGAGCTTTCCAAAAAGCAATATGAAATTGTGAAACTCCAAACTGAGCAAGACGATGAACTTAGAAAAACTTCACTGACTGGTTTGGATGCCGATCTTGCTCGGATGCGTAAAACTCTGGGGATGGTTTATCAAAGGCTGGATCACTTAAATGTAAGGGCTCCTGCAGACGGGCAATTAGGATTTCTTGATGCAGAAATAGGGCAAAGTATCGCCCAGGGCCAGCGGATAGGGCAGATCAATGTACTAACGGATTATAAAATTGAAGCTGCAATTGATGAGCATTATATAGACAGGGTTCAAAGAGAATTGACAGCATTATTGGAGCGTAACGGCAAGGAGTATCCCTTAAAGGTGCGTAAAGTATATCCTGAGGTGCGCAACGGAAGATTTATGGTAGATCTGGTTTTCACCGCAGAAAAGCCTGAGACCATTAGAACAGGACAAAGCTACAACATCAAATTACAGTTGGGAGAATCTAACGATGCCTTGCTGCTCCCTAAGGGTAGCTTCTTTCAAAGTACCGGAGGACAGTGGATTTTTGTTGTAAATGGGGATGAGGATGAGGCGTTAAAAAGAGCCATAAGGATAGGAAAACAGAATTCTAGATACTACGAAGTGCTAGAGGGACTTGAAGCCGGAGAAAGGGTGATTACCAGTAATTATGACAGCTTTGGCGAGGCAGAAAGAATAGTGTTAAAATAATCGTATGAACTGTTACACAACCAAAATACGCAAGTCTTTAGGTTAGGCAGAGATACAAAACAAATAATAGCAACTTACAAATTGATCAAAAAATGATAAAGATCCAGAATTTAAAAAAGAGTTTTAGAACAGAGGAAGTGGAAACCCTGGCCTTGAACAATGTAAACCTGAGTGTTCAGGAGGGCGAATTTGCAGCAATCATGGGGCCATCCGGATGCGGGAAATCTACCTTGCTGAACATTATTGGAATGTTAGATAACCCCACCGAGGGTAGTTACGAATTTGCCGGTCATGAGGTTGGTGGTTTAAAGGAAAGACAGCGCACCCAATTACGCAAGGGCAATTTGGGCTTCGTTTTCCAAAGCTTTAACCTAATAGATGAGCTTACGGTTTATGAGAATGTGGAGCTTCCTCTCATCTACTTAAAGATGAGCAAGAGCGAACGAAAAGAAAAGGTGAGGACGGTTCTTGAAAGGATGAAGATTGCTCACAGAGAAAAGCACTTTCCACAGCAATTGTCCGGAGGACAACAACAACGCGTGGCAATATCAAGAGCGGTAGTGACCAACCCAAAATTGATTCTTGCGGATGAGCCCACGGGGAACCTGGATTCGAAAAATGGAATAGAGGTTATGAATTTATTAACCGAACTCAATAAAGAAGGAACTACCATAGTAATGGTAACACACTCTGACAGAGATTCTCATTATGCCCATAGAATCATCAATCTTTTTGACGGTCAAATAGTTACCGAAAGTCAGAACAGAGCGGTTGGAGCTATGATATAGTACGAGTTTATTCATCAATCAAAATTAATAGACATGTTTAAGAACTATTTAAAAGTTGCTTGGAGAAGCCTAATCAAAAACAAGACCTATTCAATCATCAACGTAGGAGGACTTGCAATAGGCATTACCGCATGTCTACTAATTCTTCAGTATGTTTCATATGAGACTAGCTATGAAAACTTTCACGCCAAAAAAGAACGAATTTACAGACTACACCAAGACCGGTACAATGCAGGAAAACTTTCTACGCAATGGGCCGCTGGTGCGTTTGCCGCCGGCAATTCATTTAAGGATGCCATCCCCGAAATTGAAGATTATGTGAAAGTAGTGGAAACCGGTGATATTGTGGTAAATGTGGATAATGAAGCACTCAAAATTGATGAGGTGTATTTCGCCGGAAGTTCTTTTTTTACCATGTTTTCCTACGATCTTATTGATGGAGATCCTGAAACTATGTTGAAGGAGCCGAAGACCGCAGCAATATCGGCCAGTACAGCGCTTAAAATTTTTGGTACCACCGAGGCTGTTGGCAAAACAGTATTAATCAGCGGGGGAAGAAATTATAGAATTACCGGGGTTTACAAAGATATGCCAAGCAATACTCAGCTAAAACCCAACTTCCTGGCTTCCTATGCCACTTTTCAGGAAATGGTGAGAACAAACTCAAATGGAGAGCAGAATCCGGAGGAGTGGTGGGATTCTGATGGCTGCCTAACTTATATTTTATTGCAGGAGGGGACGGATGCAAGCTTTGTAGAATCTAAATTTCCGGCTATTGTCGAAGAAAATCAGAGCGACTTTTCAAGGCAATCCAATAGCTCTACTACTTATTTACTAAGACCAATTGAAGACATTCATCTGTATTCCAATTATATGATGGAACCAGGACCCACCGGAAATGGTAAAACGGTGTATCTTCTTTTGGGCATCGCCTTCTTCATAATTATCATAGCTTGGGTAAATTATATTAATCTTGCTACAGCCAGGGCCCTTGGTAGAGCCAAGGAAGTCGGAATTAGAAAAGCAGTAGGATCTGAAAGGAGGCAACTCATAACTCAGTTCTTTTTTGAATCAGCACTTTTTAACGGATTGGCCCTTTTACTGGCGTTGATTATCATGGCAGCGGTAATACCGGCCTTCAATGAAATTTCAGGCCAACAACTTTCTTATGTGCTTTTTTCAAAGCCGGGGTTTTGGGGAGGTCTCATAGCGCTGTTTAGCGTAGGGGTATTCCTCTCAGGAACCTATCCTGCGCTGGTCTTATCAAGATTCAAACCCGTAGAGGTGTTGAAGGGTAGAATGGTTAGTACCGAACAGGGGATCGTTTTGCGTAAAAGTCTCGTGGTCTTCCAGTTTGTGGCCTCCTTGTTTTTATTGATTGGGACTCTAACGGTGTACCAACAGATTCAGTATATGAGAGATCAATCGCTAGGACTAGACATTGATCAGACGTTGGTGGTAGTTCCACCTATTGTGACTGATTCTACCTATGCCGGTCAAAAAACGGCCTTTAAAGAGACCTTATTACAATATCCTTCTATAACCAATGTCGCTGCGTCAACCACCATCCCCGGAGAACCTGTGGGATGGAATGCGGGCGGCATCAAGCTGGTCAGTCAGGATGAAGAACTGGCCAAACAATACCGGGTAATTGGGATCGACTATGATTATATAGATCAATTTGGAATGAAATTAATCGCTGGCAGAAAGTTTTCAGAAGAATTTGGCACTGATCCTGAGTCTGTGATCTTCAACAGATCAGCGATAAACCAAATAGGGTTCGAGAATCCTGAAGAGGCTTTAGGTGAGCGTATAGACTTTTGGGGAAGACAATATACTATCATTGGGGTAGCTGAAAATTTCAATCAAGAGTCCCTCAAGCTACCTTATGAACCCCTTATTCTAAGACTTATTCCCAATGTCAGAGGGTTTTTTACCATAAAGACCAGTTCAGAAAATATTGCCCAGACCATAGCCGATGTTCAGGTAGCTTGGGATAAATTCTTTCCAGGGAATACTTACGAATACTTTTTTCTAGACGATCATTTTAATGATCAATATATTGTGGATCAAAAATTTGGAAAGGTCTTTGGCCTCTTTACCGGCCTGGCCATATTGGTAGCCTGTCTAGGATTATTTGGGTTGGCTTCATTCACCACTTTACAGCGTACAAAAGAAATAGGCATCAGAAAAGTTTTGGGAGCCTCTGTAGTAGGGATTCTTAAATTATTGTACAAAGAGTTTGCATTTTTATTGTTGTTGGCGTTCCTAATTTCAATCCCTATTGCCTGGTTTGCCGCAAGTAACTGGCTTGAGGGATACGCCTTTCGAATCGATCTCCACTGGTCCTTTTTTGCACTACCCTTTGCAGTCATACTAATAATCGCATTACTAACAGTCAGCTTTCAAACCATAAAAGCCTCATTGGCCAATCCTGTGAATAGTCTAAGAACAGAATAAAACATCAAATCAAAATTCGAACAGTCATGTTTAAAAATCACCTCAAAATAGCCTGGAGAAGTTTAAAAAAGCAACCTTTTTTCACCTTTCTGAACATTTTTGGTCTCGCCATTGGAATGGCCGGAGGCCTCCTAATTTCCCTGTACATTTATGACGAGCTAAGTTATGATACCATGTTCGCAGATGCCCATCGGATACACCGGGTAAATTCGGATATTAAGTTTGGTGGGGAAGATCGGAAATTTGCGGTAGCTCCTGCCCCTATGGCCGAAGCTATAGATAGTGATTTTTCTGAGGTAGAACTTACAACCAGGTTTAGAACCCAGGGAAGTCTCCTGATAAGACCGACGGAAACGGAAGTAAATGTAAAAGAACCGCAAACGACATTTGTAGATTCTACATTTTTTGAGATGTTCGGTATAAAACTGCTTTTTGGTGATCAGAAGACCGCTCTACGATCTCCGAATACACTGATCATGACAAAGAAGGCTGCTGAAAAGCATTTTGATATCGGAAATGCGGTGGGCCAAACCCTGATTCTGAACAACCAGGAAACTTTTACGGTTACCGGGGTCATAGACGATTTACCAAAGAATTCCTTTCTAAGAGATCATACCATTTTCATGGCTATGGCAGGTTATGAAGATTCTAGAGTGGTGAATTGGGGAAGCAATAATTATCAAACTTTTTTGAAGCTCATCCCCGCGGCAAGAATTGAGGACCTGCAGGCCCCGCTCCGAGCGTTTTTGGGAAAATATGTAATTCCAGGAGTACAACAGTTTATGCCCGGCATTACAGAAGAGCAGTTTAAAGCAGCAGGGAATCATCTTATATATAGCACAATACCTCTTACCGATATTCATTTGCATTCGGACAGGGTAGCCGAAATAAGTGGCAATAATGATATTAAGAGTATTTATATACTTTCTTTTATTGCCTTGTTTCTGCTTGTGTTGGCCTGTGTGAATTTTATGAATTTATCCACCGCTCAATCTTTAAAACGAGCCAAAGAAGTAGGCGTACGCAAGACCTTGGGTTCCAGGAAGACCGATTTGATAAGACAATTCCTTATTGAGTCTGGCTTGGTTTCATTTTTTTCACTTTTGGTCGCCGTTTTTATCGCAATCGTTGCTTTGCCCTATTTTAATGAGTTGGCAGATAAGGAAATATCGATGCCTTATACCAATCCGATTTTCTGGATGGTTTTGTTGCTTTCTGGCGCCTTGCTAAGTTTTTTCTCAGGGAGCTATCCGGCCTTTTTTATGTCAAAATTTAGACCTGTAAAGGTTTTAAAGGGTGCACAAGGAGATAGTCTCGGAGGGAGTAAGGTTAGAAACGGCCTGGTGATATTTCAGTTTGCCATTTCAGTGTTTCTGATCATAGGAACTTTGGTGGTATATCAGCAGCTACAATTTATTCAGAACAAAGATCTTGGCTTCTCTAAAGATCAGGTCCTTATTGTAGATGATGTCTTCACCCTGGGAGAAAAAACAAACTCTTTTAAGGAGGAAGTGCAAAAATTGGGCTTTGTGAAAAGCACAACTTTAAGTAGCTACTTTCCAACTCCCTCGAACAGATCGGACAGTACTTTTTTACCCGAAGAAGGGCTCACAGACCAGGAGAATGCCGTGGCTATGCAGACCTGGGGGGTAGACCACGACTATGTGGCCACCATAGACCTATCCATCATAGCCGGTAGAAATTTTGACAGGAGTTTCAAAAGCGATTCAACCGCTATCATTATAAATGAATCTGCAGTGGCTACCATGGGAATAACCCCGGAAGAGGCCATTGGCAAGCGATATACCTCTGATATGGGAGAGGAAAATCCGGAGTTCTTTAATGTAATAGGCGTAGTTAAAGATTTTCATTTTTCTCCCTTTAGGGAAGATATTGAAGCACTAAGTATGCATTTATCTGGTTTTGCAGGTTCTATGGCCATCAAATTGCAGGCGGGAGATTTTTCAAATGCCATAGCAAGCATTGAAGGAGTGTGGAATACACTGGCCCCTGGACAGCCATTTGATTATTATTTTATGGAGGATTCCTTCAACAACACCTATAAATCTGAGCAACGCCTGGGCCGCATCTTTTTCATCTTTACAACACTTTCTATCCTAATTGCCTGCCTTGGATTATTTGGATTAGCTGCCTTTAATGCCGAAAAAAGGACTAAAGAAATTGGGATCAGAAAAGTATTGGGCGCCAGCGTTGGTCAGATTTCCTTTAAGCTTTCTATTGATTTTTTAAAGCTAGTATTTATTGCAATTCTGGTATCCTTACCTGTTGGATGGTATGCCATGAACAAATGGTTAGAAGACTTTTCATACCGTATAGAAATTGGCTGGTGGGTATTTGTTTTGGCCGCATTTTTGGCCCTGGCGATTGCCATAGCTACGGTCAGTTATCAAAGCATAAAAGCAGCCATTGTAAACCCGGTCAAAAGTTTAAGAACAGAATAGCATCATCAATCAGAAACCAGAACAGTCATGTTTAAAAACTATGTAAAGATCGCCTGGAGGAACATACAAAAAAATAAGGGCTATACCGCCATAAATATTGCCGGACTCTCCGTTGGCGTTTGTTGTTTTATCCTTATCGGTCTATTCGTGAAGAATGAATTCGGATATGACAAGTTCCACGCAAATGCAGACCGGATCTATCGGGTTTGGCAACATGAAAACTACGGGCCTAAAGAAGACTTCGTGAATACAACAACACCTGTTTCGATGGCTAGGGTCTTAATGGATAATTATCCTGAAATTGAAAGCGGAACCAGAGTACACAGGTTCAACAGCCTGGTAAAAAGAAATGAAACAGAATTCAATGAAGCAGTAAGAGCTGTAGATCCTGTTTTTTTCGAACTGTTCAACTTTGATATCCTTGAGGGTAATCCGAATGCCCCATTTTCCAATGCCAACGCGATTGTTCTTACGGAAGAAGCCGCCTTAAAGTACTTTGGACAAGAATCGGCTATTGGAAAATCCTTGTCCTTAGAATTCAACAACCAAACTCAGATTTTTGAGGTTTCGGCTATTGCCAAAAACCCTCCTCAAGAATCAAGTATCCAATTTGAAATGTTGGTTTCCTTAGAAAATGAAGCCTTATTTTTTAGCGAACGCGCAAGGCAGAGTTGGTTCAATGTAGTTGTAGAGACCTATTTACTTCTTAAACCTGGAATCTCAGCGGCACAATTAGAGTCGAAATTTCCTGTAATAATAGAGCAATACCTCGGAGATAATTTTGAAGAGGATACTTTCTTTTTACACCTTCAACCTATTACAGAAATACACTTGGATACTTCCCTTCCGCCAGGGCTGGAAGCCACCTCTAACCCAAAATACGGTTATATCATGGCAACTATTGCCTTTTTGGTATTGCTGTTGGCATGTATAAATTTTGTTACGCTCGCCGTTGGAAGGTCTTTTTCAAGGGCAACCGAGGTTGGTGTAAGGAAGGCTCTGGGAGCATTTCGCAAACAAATTGTTCACCAATATTGGGGAGAGGCGCTATTAATCACCCTTTTTGCGGTGGCATTCGGAGTTTTTCTGGCCTTTTTGTTTTTAGATACCTTCAATTCACTTACCGGGAAGCTTTTGGCCATTCAACTAAATACGAACTTTTTCTTACTAGCCCTTGCCCTGGTATTGTTCATTGCACTTATTGCAGGAATTTACCCTTCGGTTGTACTGTCTAGATTTAATCCTATAGAGGTCTTGAGAAGGAAGAAAGCAAAAGGAGCCTCAATGGGCCTCTTGGGTAAGAGCCTTGTAGTGACACAATTCGTAGCTTCAATAGTGTTACTTATAGGTACGCTGGCAATAGGAAAGCAAATAGATTTCTTAATTGGAAAAGATCTGGGGTATCAGAAAGAAGCCCTTGTAGTAGTGCCAACAAATCTGGCAGGGGAGGAGGCAGATACCTTTGCTGATCTTTATATATCCGAACTCAAAAAACAACCTCAGATTGCTGAGGCTTCTCGCTCACTTTTCAGTTTTATCGAAAATGGATGGGCTACGGTAGGCTTTACCGATGCTACAAACCAGTATAGGGAATTTGCCTTCAACATTGTGAACTCAGAGTTTTTAAAAACACATAAAATAGATATTGTTGATGGGCGAGATTTTCAGGAGGGTAATGCCAGCGATGCCGAGAACGGAATATTGGTCAATGAGACTTTTATCAAAGAATTTGGGTTGGAGCAACCTGTGGGGGCCATTTATGACAAATTTGGTGTCAAGATCTTAGGGGTAATGAAGGATTTCAATTACGTTTCCCTTGATAATGGCATTGACCCCCTAGTTCTGGCTATTAACCCTAATCCCATATTTACTCATGCGGAAAATTTGGAAAGTGAGTATACCACACAACCGAGAGTTACGGTCAGATTAAATTCAGATAATACCGTTAACGCCATCGCCACACTTAAAAGCACATGGGAAAAAATAAATCCCAATCAGGAGTTTGAGTATGCTTTTCTAGACCAGGCCCTGGCCGATCAATATCAAAATGAACTGCGCTCAAAATCGATCGTGAACATTGCTTCAATACTTTCAATTTTTATAGCGTGTATGGGGCTGTTTGGTCTGGCTACTTTAAACGTAGCTCGCAGAACAGCGGAAATTGGAATCAGAAAAGTCATGGGGGCAGGAGTGCTTAATATCGTGGGAATGATTTCTAAAGATTTTATTACGCTGGTATTGGTGGCATTGCTAATTGCCATTCCAATTGCCTGGTGGGCAATGGATCAATGGCTACAGGGCTTTGCCTATAGTATAGGAGTAAGCGGATGGAATTTTATCCTTGCAGGAGTTATTGTAATAGCCATCACTTTAATTACTGTGAGTTTTCAGTCCATTAAGGCATCCTTGACCAATCCCGTAAAAAGTTTAAGAACAGAATAGCATCAATCTATAATCAGCACAGCCATGCTTAAAAACTATATAAAAATCGCCTGGAGGAACCTTTTAAAGAACAAGGTCTATTTTACCATTAACGTGCTGGGATTGTCCATAGCCTTAACAGCTTCTTTTGTGATGCTTCTATGGGTATATGACGAATACAAGATGGATAAATTCCATGCGAATAATGATAGACTGTATCAGGTAAAAAGAACCATTCCTTTGGAGGACGGAGTGTTAGATGTTTATGAATCAACACCATATCCGATATTGAAATATGGCCAGGAGCAACTTCCTGAGATTGAGAAATACATCACCCTGGGCAGAAGTTTTGAAGATAACCTCAGGGTAGATAATGAAGATTTTAGAGCCTCCGGGACCTTTACCAATGCTGATTTTTTTGGCAGTTTTTCTTTTCCGGTTCTTATAGGCGATATTTCTCAACTTGATAAGAAACCTGATGCTATAGTCATTTCTGAGTCCCTGGCCCATAAATTTTGGGGCGATTCATGGATGGAGAAAGCTATTGGAGGGTCTGTAGAAATTTTAGACATAGATGGTACATATACGGTTGAAGCTGTTTTCAAAGATTTCCCGAAAAATTCCTCTATTCAAAACGACTTCTATTACAGTTTTGAGGGTTATTTACAAAAGAATGATTGGCTTTTAGATTGGGGTAACGGGGGATTGCAAGGCGCATTTCTCTTGAAGGAAGGCGTAGATCCGGAAGTGGTCGAAACCAAACTGCAGAACCTTTTTCAAGACAATATCGAGGGGGAGCAAAAAGAAGGCTGTTTTCTTCAGCAATTCTCTAGTAATTACCTCTATGGAAAGTACGATGAAAAAGCGGAAATAAGTGGAGGGAGAATAGAATATGTTAGAATTTTTACTATTGCGGCTATTTTCCTCTTGATCATTTCCTGCATCAATTTTGTCAATCTTTCAACGGCCTACGCCACTAAACGTTCTGCGGAAATTGGAGTTAGAAAAGTTAACGGGGCAGGTAAGAGTACATTGATTGGCCAGTTTTTGATGGAGACCGCTATGGTAACCTCAATCTCTTTTGGCATAGCGTATTTTTTGGCCTGGTTGTTACTCCCTCGGGTAAACAGTTTTGTAGACAAAGATCTTGATGTAGGAATCACTCATCCGGGTATTTGGCTCTGTATTACTGGAGTGTTCTTAATTACAACCCTGTTATCCGGGTTCTACCCTTCGGTAGTAATTTCGTCCTTTAAACCCATAGAGGCTCTAAAGGGAAAAACTCAGGAGAAGAGCAAGACCATTTCCCTTAGAAAGGGACTGGTAGTCCTTCAGTTTGGTCTCGCTATTTTGTTGATTGTTGCTGCCATTATTGTAAGACAACAGGTCAATTTCATAAACGAAAAGGATTTGGGGATTGCAAAAGACCATATTGTATCTACCCATCAAGACAGAAGATTAACAGAAAAATACGAGGTACTTAGAAACGAATTGATAGCTTCTAAGACCATAGAAGACGTGACTCTTGCGGGGCCCTTCCCCCTAGATATGGGTGCCTCTTCTAGTGGAGTTGTATGGCCGGGAAAGACCAATGATCAACAAAACCTGGAATTCTCTCTTCTATGGACCGCACACAATTTCCCAGAAGTTTTTGAGATTCCCCTGGCGGCAGGAAGATACTATCCAGAGGGAACCGCCGATACCCTGAATATTGTTGTAAACGAGAAGGCCATAGAGATTATGGGAATTCAGGACCCAGTAGGTAAGAGTATTCAGGTATGGGGTAAACAAAGGCAGATTATAGGAGTGCTAAAGGATTTTCATAACAGATCGCTTTATGAGCCTATTCAACCTGCAGTTTTCTTTTTAGCACCAAACAATGCGGGCACTATGTTCGTTAAATTGAAGGCAGGAGCTACCAAGGAAGCAATTGCATTTATGCAGACCACCTTTGAGAAGGTACTGCCAGATCTTCCACTACACTTGGATTTTGTTGACGAGGATTACGCTGCAAACTACAGAAGCGAGATGTTGACAGGAAGTTTGACGTATTATTTTGCGATTATTTCTATCGTTATTTCTTGCTTAGGTCTCTTTGGTTTAGCCACCTTTATGGCCAAACAGCGTAAGAAAGAGATCGGCATTCGAAAGGTCCTGGGAGCCAGCGTAGAAAGCATTACCAAACTTATTTCTATAGATTTTTTAAAACTGGTAGGGCTGTCGATCCTCATTGCTTCTCCCCTGGCTTACTATCTCATGAACCTCTGGTTGGAGGATTTTGCTTATAGGATTAATGTCAACTGGTGGGTATTTGGCCTGGCGGGTGTTTTAACGGTTTTGATTGCCATAATGACCATAGGCTTTCAATCCATTCGAGCTGCCAGAGCAAATCCGGTGAATAGCCTAAGAACAGAATAAAACAGAAAATGAAAGCATTGTTAAGAATATCAACTTTAATACTTTTTTGTTCCGTTTCTTTTGCCCAGGAGGAAGCTAAGATCAATTACGGGTATAATGATGCGGCCGGTGCCTATTTTGAAGTGGCCAAAGAAACAAAATTGTATTATGAGGTATACGGAGAGGGAGCCCCAATTCTCATGTTGCATGGTGGCGTCTATGGTTATATCAACGAGTTTGAGTTTTTTATTAAAGAACTCTCTAAGAACTACAGGGTAATATGCCTTGGAACCAGAGGACATGTTAAATCTGATATTGGCCATGAGCCCTTTACTTATGACCAGAGAGCTGAAGATGCTAAAAAACTGCTTGTTCATTTAGGCATAAAAAAGGCGGCCGTAATTGGTTTTTCTGATGGAGGATTCTCTGCATTTAAGCTGGCCTCAAATTATCCCGAGTTCGTTGAGAAGATCGTTGTCATAGGAGCAGGAGATAGTCCTGAGGGTTCTGGTGTTAATTATGGCTATACGGAAGAAAAGCTAATGGCAGAGGCCGGCGGTTATTTTAAAGATCGCCTTGAGGCTATGCCAGAACCAGAGCGATGGAATGAGAGCCTACAATGGCTTAATAGCTTATATGAGCAGTCCGTAGTGAGTACTGAAACCTTTAAGAAAATTAGCTGCCCGGTCTTGCTAATGGCCGGAGATGAAGATCAATATTCCAACCCGGACAGTTTGTTGGAAGCACATAATAATATAAAAGAGTCTTATTTGTCCATCATTCCTGGCTGCGGTCATGTGGTATTTTATTGTAATTGGGAGGCAGTATGGGCAAGTATTAAACCATTCTTAAATAAGCAATCATGATTAAGAACTATCTGAAAATCGGCTGGAGAAATCTCCTAAAAAATAAGGCCTATTCAATAATCAATATTGGCGGCCTGGCCCTGGGAATGGCGGTTACGCTTATCATTGGGCTTTGGGTGCAAGACGAACTCTCTCAGAATGACTATTTTACGTCTAAGGACAAAATTGCTCAGGTTTATCAATCACAGACCTTTAATGGAGAAACCGGTACAGGCGCTGCTTTGCCAAGGCCCTTAGAAAAAGCTTTAAGAGCGGAGTATGCAGACAATTTTAAGTACATCGTAATGTCTTCCTGGAATTTTGACCAGTATCTCAAGTATAAAGAAACCAGTATTTCCAGGCCTGGGAATTTTATGCAAAGAGACGCCCCTGAACTTCTAGAGTTAAACATTTTAAAAGGGGAAAAAGACGGCCTGCGCGAAATAAATTCCATTATGCTGAGCAAATCTGTTGCCGATGCACTTTTTGGAGCAGAAGATCCCATAGGTAAGGTGGTAAAGGTAAATAGCGAATTTGATATGATGGTTACCGGCGTATACGAAGACCTACCCTTCAATACTTCTTTTAGAGAAACTGAGTTCCTGATTCCATGGGATAAATACGTAGCTACTCAGGAATGGGTCAAGAATGCCGAAGACAGTTGGGGGAATAATTCTTTTCAGATGTTCGTACAAATTGCCGATAACGGTAATATGGATGGCATAACGGCAAAGATCAGGGATGTAAAAAAGAATCTTAATGAAGATACCGCCGAGTTTAATCCGCAACTATTCCTTTTCCCGATGGAAGACTGGTACCTGCGCGGGAACTTTGAAAACGGAAAGCAGGTTGGAGGTAGAATCAAGTATGTATGGCTCTTTGGTATTATTGGTGCCTTCGTTTTATTGTTGGCCTGTATTAACTTCATGAATCTAAGCACGGCCCGATCTGAAAAAAGAGCTAAAGAAGTAGGGATTAGAAAATCTATTGGCTCGCAAAGAGGACAGCTCATCTATCAATTTTTAAGCGAGTCTTTTTTAGTGGTGTTATTCGCCTATTTCCTTGCCATAATTATTGTGCTTCTTTCTTTGAACGGCTTTAATGAATTGGCCAGAAAGGAAATGGAGTTTCCCTGGGCAGATTTTAGCTTTTGGGGAGCTTCTATCGTCTTTATACTTTTTACCGCCTTGCTAGCAGGGAGTTATCCTGCCTTATATCTATCCTCTTTTAAACCTGTTGAGGTATTGAAAGGAACCTTTAGAGCCGGGAAATATTCAGGAACCCCCCGTAAGATCTTAGTGGTCCTTCAATTCACAGTATCCGTGGCATTTATCATAGGAACGGTAATTGTCATGCAGCAGATCAACTATGCCAAGAACAGACCTATAGGGTACGATAAAGAAGGGTTGGTTCAGGTTCCTGTGATGAGCGAGGACTTTAGCGGTAAATACGAACTGATGCGAAACGAGTTTTTGAACTCGAACGCCATTATAGAAATGTCTTCTTCAAGTAGTCCGACTACCAGAATATGGTCTAACAGAAGTGGTTGGACCTGGGAGGGAAAACCGGAAGGTTTCCAGGAAGATTTTGCCTGGACCGCGGTTTCCCCTGAATATGCCAAATCACTTAATCTAAAGATCGTACAAGGACGCGATTTTTCCAGGGAATTTGCCACAGATTCTAATGCGGTACTTCTCAACGAATCGGCGGTAAAATATCTGGGGATCTCTAATCCCGTTGGGATGTTGTTCAAGGATGACGATGAAGAAGACCCGGATCCTCCACTTAAGGTTATCGGAGTTGTTGAAGACATGATAGCCCAATCACCTTATGAACCTGTAAAGCAAGGGATGTATGTCTATGACAAATATGATAATGCCAGCTACTACAATATGAGATTAAATCCGAAACAAAGTGCAAGTCAGAATATTGCCATAATAGAAAGGGTTTTTAAAACACATTTTCCGGATATTCCATTTCAATACGACTTTGTAGACGAACAGTACGGAAACAAATTTAGATCCGAGGTTCGCATTGGAAGACTATCAGCAATTTTTACGGCTCTGGCCATTTTAATCAGTTGCCTTGGGCTTTTTGGTCTTACCTCTTTTGTAGCAGAACAACGTACCAAAGAAATTGGGGTACGCAAAGTATTGGGAGCCTCTGTATTCAATGTATGGAACATGCTGTCTAAGGATTTTCTAAAGCTAGTAATCCTATCCTGCTTTATTGCAGTTCCTATTTCTTATTACGTGATGAACGGTTGGTTACAAGATTATCCCTACAGGGTAATAGTTAAGTGGTGGATCTTCGCCTTAGCCATGTTGGGAGCCCTGGCGATTACCATTTTAACTGTGAGCTTTCAGGCCATAAGAGCTGCCAGGTCTAATCCTGTGGATAGTTTGAGAACAGAATAAACATATCCGCCGGTAGGTGAATCATCAATCAAAATATGAAACCATGAAAGCAACTCATTTTAAGTCAAGCATTGGAAGACTCGCTAATATGCTGTTTTTTGGAATACTGCTCACCGCAGTTAGTAATGGCCAAGCACAGTCTAAAACCTATTCGGTGGAGGGCTTTGATAAAGTTATCGTTAGTCCGCATATATCGGTGACCTTCATTGAAGGAGATACGGAATCGGTGGTCATTGAAAGTATTAGTGAACCTTTAGATAAAATGAATGTTGAGGTAGAGGGAAAGACGCTGAGACTCTATTTAGATGGTGCCAAATTCGTAACAAAATCTGAACGAGTAGAGGGCGAGGAGTGGAAAGGAAAGCGTTCCATTTACAAGGGAACCATAGCTACGGCAACGGTTACTTACAAAACCCTTGAGGAGCTTTCCCTTAGAGGAGAAGAGACCTTTATTTGCCAAAGCCCAATTGCGATGGAGCATTTCCGCCTTAAAATATACGGGGAATCTCAGGTATATCTGAATGAGGTAGACCTTGAGCGCTTGCAAACTACTATTTATGGAGAAAGTTACCTGGAGCTCAAAGAAGGTAGGATAGGGCGTCAGAAAATCACCGCTTATGGAGAAACAAGGGTAAATACCTTAGGTGTAAGCAGTACTTCAGCAAAGATAACGGCCTATGGGGAGGGTAGTTACCGCATTAAAGTATCAGACAGGCTTAAGGTGACGGCTTACGGGGAGGCTACAGTGGCTTATGAGGGCGACCCGGATGTAGACAAGGGTATTGTTATTGGAGAAGCTTCAATCCAGAAAATTTACTAGGTCATGTTAAAGAATCATATAAAAATAGCCTGGAGGAACCTCACCAAGAGTAAGCTTCAAACACTGATCAACTTGCTCGGACTAACAGTAGGCACCGTTAGCTGTCTTATCATTTTACTCTATGTTTTTGATCAGCTGGGATATGATAGGCATCATGGGGAACTTGGTTCAATCCAACGGGTGGAAACGTTTATTGACGGCAGTAGTACTGGTGGAGAAGATGTAAATACAGCAGGCTGTTCGCCTCCTATTGCTTTTGCGCTAAAAGAGGATTTTCCGGAAGTAGCTGAGGCTTGTAGAGTGGTGCTTGTAGACAATTTTAACATTGATATTATTCGGTCAACTGAGGCAAAGGAAGGGTTCTATGAGTCCAGGGCATATTTGGCCGATTCTACT
Organism: Flavobacteriaceae bacterium; assembly: GCA_040830565.1. GTDB lineage: Bacteria > Bacteroidota > Bacteroidia > Flavobacteriales > Flavobacteriaceae > JAFMPW01. The sequence continues at coordinate 5,058 of JBFOMC010000066.1, read as the reverse complement.
TTTTTTAAAGTATTCAACTATCGTTTTATTGAAGGGAATCCGGAGCAAGCCCTCAATGAACCCAGTACTCTTGTACTCTCTTCCTCTCTGGCCAAAAGGTTGTTCGGCAATCAGTCCGTCATGGATAAAACCGTAGAAATATCAGGATATAGTGGGGATCCGCAAAGACTTGTGGTAAAAGGAGTTTTTGATGATTCCTATGCAAAATCGCATCTCAAGCCCAATTACATCATCAGCATGAACAACCCCGGCTTGGGTGCTTTTGTCAGATCTTTTGACAATTACGCTTATAATAATTTTGTCAACACCTATATAAAACTCAAGCCCGGCACTAACGCATCGGCATTAGAGAAGAAATTCCCGACCTTTTTACGATCCCGGGGGGGAAGCCACCTTGATGAAATAGGCATGAAGAAAGAACTCTCTCTAAAGCCTGTGGAAGATATCCATCTTTACTCCAAGGGGGTTGGAGGGCAACTAGACCGCGTTTCGGATGTCCAATACCTCTATTTGTTATTGACCCTGGCACTTTTTATTCAGCTCGTGGCCTGTGTCAATTTCGTGAATTTGAGTACAGCAAGAGCTAATAAAAGAGCAAAAGAGATAGGTGTTAGAAAGGTTGTAGGTGCAGACAAAGGCGCTTTGGTCTTTCAATTTTTGGGAGAATCTCTTTTACTTTCTCTTTTCGCGGTAGCCATAAGTCTTCCGATAACACTTGCCCTATTGCCTTATGTAAATGAATTAGCACAAAGTACTTTAGAGTATGCTGATCTTTTTAATTGGAAAATTTTAGTTTCCGTTCTTTCCCTAGGGGCACTCACAGGCCTCTTGGCTGGAATTTATCCGGCTTTGGTTTTATCTGCGATCAGACCTATTGTCGTATTGAAAAGTGTTGTCAACCTAAAGTCGGGGAATGGCAATTTAAGAAGAGCTTTGGTAGTGTTTCAGTTTATCATTTCAATTGGCCTGATCACTACCGTGATTATAGTTTTTCAACAGTTCAATTTCACCCAGGAGAAAAATTTGGGGTATGAGAAGAACAATTTGGTTTCTATTCAATTGAATACACAGGAGGCACGCACAAAATTTGAAGCACTTAAAACGCAATTTCTTGCTGTGCCGGGGGTTTCGGAAATAGCTGGAACCTGGTTTTCTCCGACCGAAGGAGTTGTCAACGATATGGGTGTTTACCTTCCCGGTAAAAACCCTGAAAACAGGACGGTTCTAAAAATAAACTGGGTAGGAGACGGTTACCTCGAGACTATGGATATTCCTTTAATTCAAGGGCGGCCTCTTAAGGAGACAGACTCAAATCAGGTTATAGTAAATGAGGCCTCCCTAAGGGCTCTAAATATTAATCCTGATCGGGCATTGAGTTCGAGGATTTTATATTCTGAAGGCGATAGAACAGATGAGTATGAGATTGTTGGAGTAACTCAAGACTATCACTTTGCTTCTCTTAAAGAACCCATTGCCCCCTTACTGCTTTTTAATATGAGCGAACCGCGTAGGATGGTACTACGCCTCGAGACTGCACGCTATGCTGAGGCCTTGGAGCAGTTTGAAACCATTTGGAAATCCAATATCGCCACTTCTCCCTTTGTCCATTCATTTGTAAATCAGGATGTAGAAAGATTGTACGAAGAAGAAAAACGCATAGGGAAGATCGCCATTCTATTTACTGTTCTGGCAATCTTAATTAGTTGCCTTGGCCTTTTTGGCTTAATCTCATATATGGCAGAACAAAAGAAAAAAGAGATTGGTATCCGAAAAGTGTTAGGGGCTAGTGTACGGGCAGTGGTGCAAATGCTTACGGTAGATTTTGTAAAACTAATAGCTATTGCCTTCGTAATTGCCTCTCCTCTGGTGTATTTTCTCATGGAGAACTGGCTGCAAGACTTTGCCTATAAGATAGATATTGCTTGGTGGGTATTTGCTCTTGCCGGTGGTGTTATAATGGTCATAGCGCTACTGACTGTCAGTGTACAGTCGATAAAATCGGCCGTAGCAAACCCGGTAAAAAGCCTTAGGACAGAATAATGTGTTGTATTAAAAGCGAGGACCATGCTTAAAAATTACGTAAAGATAGCCTGGAGGAATCTTACCAAAAATAAGGAATACAGCTTACTTAACATTGGAGGACTTGCCATAGGCATGGCGTGTAGCATTCTTATCTTACTCTGGGTGCAAAACGAAACCAGCTATGATAGTTTTCATGAGAATGGAAATGAAATTTACAGATTAACGGCCAGTGCAAGTGAAGATTTTAAGGCAGCTGTGAGTCCGGCTGGGATGGTTGCAGACCTAACCAATGAATTATCGCAGATTGAAAATAGCGTTAGGCTGAGCGAACCTTTTGAGGCCTTAATAGAAATTGAGGGAGAGAAGTTTAAGGAAGAACCCTTGTTCTTTGCAGACCCTAGTTTTTTAGAAGTCTTTACTTTTCCTCTCCTATTGGGTGACCAGAAAACTGCTCTTGACAAACCTGACGGCATCTTGCTCACAGAGCAAACCGCACTAAAATATTTCGGCACCACACAGGTCTTAGGAGAGGTATTAAAAATTGATAATCGAGATAATTTTACAGTTACCGGGGTCCTGGCCAATATTCCCTCCTACTCGCATCTGCAGTTCAATGCGATTCTCCCAATGTCTTATTATGCCAAAACCAATGAGGACCTAATCAACAATGTATGGAACAGTTTCAACTTCTATGGATACCTCCAGTTTAGCAAAGAGGCGGTAGCAACGACCTCCGCAGTTTTAGAAGTTGAAAAAAAGATAAATGAAATTTACGCTACTAGAATGCCCGATTTCGAGATCGGATTTCAACTGCAACCTTTAAAGGATATCCATCTGCATTCCGACTTGCAAATTGATCTTCCTGGGCATGGCAATATTCAATATGTAAACATATTTTTTATCGTTGCCTTTATTATTTTAATAGTTGCCTGTATTAACTACATGAATCTGGCTACCGCCAGATCTTCTAGAAGGGCAAAGGAGGTTGGACTTAGAAAAGTAATTGGTGCGGGGCGTCAACAACTTGTGCGTCAATTTTTAGGAGAATCTATTTTGATATCCTTTTTGGCTCTTTTATTGGCGATTGCCCTTGTTTATTTATTGTTACCGGCTTTTAATAACCTGGCTCAAAAGGAACTGGCATTTCAGGTCTGGGATCTTAAGATAAGCCTGATGTTGTTCTCAATCGTCTTAATTACCGGCTTGGTGGCTGGAAGTTATCCGGCAATATTTTTGTCGAGTTTTAAACCTGTACAAGTATTAAAAGGGAAAATGAGACTTGCGGGTTATAACCTGTTTTTCCGCAATGGCTTAGTCATAATGCAATTTGTGGTGTCTGTATTGCTACTTATTGGTACCGCGGTAATTTACAAGCAATTAAACTTTATAAAAAATAAACATCTCGGTTATGACAAGTCCAACCTGGTTTATATACCCATGGAAGGAGAAATATGGGGAAAACAGGAAGCATTAAAAGCTGCATTGAAAGAAAATCCACTTACTGCTGACTTTGCCATAATATCCGATTTGCCGGCTAACCTGGTCACCGGTGATTTTGATATTCATTGGGAGGGTAAAGACCCAAATGCTCAATACCTTTTTCCTAGTATAAGAGGCAATGAAAACTTTGTAGATCTTTTTAAGATGAGGTTGTTGCATGGGCGAGATTTTTCTAAAACATCTGGAGAAAATCATGATTACCTGATCAATGAAACTGCCGCGGAGGTTATGGGAATGGATCCGGAAAAAGCTATCGGACAACGTCTGACTTTTAAAGGAGAGCAAGGCTCCATTATTGGAGTTGTACAGGATTTTAATTTTAAACCCTTGCAGTATTCTATAGAACCTTTAGTCATAGAACATCGAAATCAGGGATCAATTACTGTGGTTAGAACTCAGGCAGGTACTACCGAAAGTACTATTGCGGCTCTTGAAGATATTTATTCGGACTTAAATCCGGCATATCCTCTTGTGTACAATTTTGTAGATGCTGATATAGCCGCTCAATACCAGGGAGAACGGCAAATGGGAACCATATTTAATGTTTTTGCTATGCTGGCAATTTTTATTTCTTGCCTGGGTCTCTATGGCTTATCTGCTTTTACCACAGAACAGCGCTTTAAGGAAATTGGAATAAGAAAAGTCTTGGGTGCCAGTGTCTTGAAATTGGTCAATATGCTTTCAAGAGATTTCTTAAAATTAGTTGTTATCGCCTTTGTTGTGGCAACGCCCATTGCCTGGTATTTAATGGAACAGTGGCTTCAGGGCTATACCTATAGAACCGAAATACACTGGTGGATTTTTGCACTTGCTATGATTTCCATCATGGCAATTACACTGGTTACCATTAGCTATCAAACGCTAAAAGTGGCCATGACGAGCCCTGTAAAGAGTCTCAGAACAGAATAACAATATCAAAAAACGAACAGTCATGTTTAAAAACCAATTAAAAATAGCTTGGAGGAGCATCAAGAAGCAGCCCTTCTTGAATGCGCTAAATACTTTTGGACTAGCCATTGGAATAGCTGGAACCCTTATAATTTGCTTGTTCATCTATGATGAGCTCAGCTATGATCAAATGTTCTTGGACTCAGAAAGGATACACCGAATCAATGTTGATGCAAAATTTGGGGGACCTGGCAGAGAGATGTCACAAGTTTCAGCCCCTATGGCAGGGGCAATATTGAATGATATTCCGCAAGTAGAGGAAGTCATCCGATTTAGACCATGGGGTACCACTTCGCTGAATAAAATTGATAGTAGAGAATTGGTTTTAGAGGACAATGCCACTTGGGTCGATACCAATGTTGTTTCCATGTTTGGATTGAAAATGTTGTATGGAGATCCCTTAAAAGCTCTGGAGCAACCCAATAGCATGATTTTAACCAAATCAGCGGTGGAAAAACACTTTGAACCTTCCAGTGCTATCGGTCGTGAGTTGATAGTAAATGAAGGACAGACCTTCACCATTACCGGAGTAATAGAAGATTTGCCCCAAAACTCCTTCTTAGCGGAATACTCCGTGTTCATGTCTTT
>JBFOMC010000065.1:0-18086 GCA_040830565.1 Flavobacteriaceae bacterium | reverse complement strand
ATAAGCTTTTCTAAGGCATCGATATGTTTTTTAAAAGCCAACTTTCCTTGCTTGGTAGCCGAGTAGCGGGTGTTGGGTTTTCTGCCGATAAATTGCTTTTCCACTTTTATATATACTGCCTTTTCAAGGGCTTTAACATGACTGGCCAAGTTCCCATCCGTCACGCCGAGAAGTTCTTTTAGCATGGTGAAATCAGCATGATCATTTACCATTAAAACCGACATAATACCGAGTCTTATGCGATGATCAAAGACCTTGTTGATGTCATCAATAATGCTCATAGCGCCGTTCGCTTTAGGATTCCCTGTTTATCCAATCTATCGATTCTTAATTTTTAACTCTTAATTCTTAATTTTCTTTCCTATCATATTTGTAGTACATAGACGCCCCATAAATGATGTGGAGCAACCCGAAGCCTACTGCCCAAAAATACAAACCATATCCAATAAATTGGGTCGCTACAAGGCCAAGTATAATGTTGGTAATACCCAGGTATCTTACATCACCCAGGGTATACTTGCTAGCATTGACGCAGGCCAGGCCGTAAAAAATTAAGGTTGCGGGCGAAACCAATCCGAGAATGCCATATTGCAGCAGTACCATGCAAAAAATTCCTCCGGCCACCAGCGGAATAAAGAAATTAATAACCAGCCGTTTGCTAGAGACATTCCATAGTTTTTCTCCGCTCTTCTTTGCCTTTCTGCTAGATAGCACCACGGCGGTGATGATCGCAAGAGCTATTACTGCAATAGCGATGAACCCAAGATCCCGGACCAAATGGTTTTGGTACCGGCCAAGGGCTATTCCCGTACTTTCCGTATAATCATAACTGTTGAAGGCTGTGATCCTAAAATGTGCTAATACTGCACCAATGAGGGCATAGATCCCGGCCAGAATACCAGAAAGCCCGCTCAATGATATAAACCGTGATGACCTGCTCATCATCGTTTTAATCTCTGAGATGTCGTCTAGATACTTTTTTGATTCCATTTTAAAAGAACTTTGAAAAACAAAGTAAAGTAATATTTTGCTAACCTCCAAAGATTACATGAAAAACGATCTAATTGGCTTTTTTAACGGAGATATCCCACGTTATAACCGGTTGAACCTCCGGAGCACTGTAGGCTTTTAAAGCTTTTAGCTTTAATGATATGCCTTCCTTTTCCTCCAGGGTTTTTATGTTTAGTGTAATACCACCTCCAGCAGGAACTTCAAAAATCGGTGGGTTGCTGTAAAAGGTATAAGGCATTTCATTTTCAAATAACAAATTGCAGCTCGATACATTCTTTAAACTCACCTTCAATACCTGGGTTTCTGGAATATATTCTGCACTCTCAATTTCAATAGATGCCTTAATTAAGGGTTCAAGAAACTCGGCCTTCCCTACAAGCAGCGAATTGTACGCGGCCACTGTTCTCCCGGCAAACAGGGCCTCTTGCATACTGGCCAGGCTTTTTTCTTTCGCAAATACGAGGGTAATTGGCCTATTTCTTCCTTTTTCGGTATAATCCCAATCAATAAGCCCATGTACATCACTTGTACCCATAATGGTCAAATTCTGCTCTAGGGCAAGCGCTAAGGACTCCTTTGCATAGTCCATAGAATTAATCACCTCTATCCCGTGAAGCTCTCCATTTTTTATACGCTCCTTTTGGAAGTCGCTCAAAATAGGATTCCCCTGGGGGCTTTGAGCATACCATGCAGGGTGATTCCAAAATACAAAGGCGTTTTGCTTCTTGGCTGCCGCAAAAGCATCTGCCGCTTTATCCTCCATCAATTCGTTAGCGTCTGTGATGAAAACGGCGTTGCTATGGCCTTCCGGCGCAGAACGTGTAATTTCCGATCCTTGTACAATAAGTAAATCATGTTCTTTGGCGGCTTCCATGGCCAGGATGTGTGCTCTGTTCCGGTCTGGGTGGGGGATGTCTTCCTGATGCGGTTGATATTCCAAATGTTCTGTAAGCGAAATGGCATCAAGCCCTTCTCGCAAGGCTTCCTGCACCCTGATGGTAGGCCATACATTGCCATCTGAAAAAACGGAATGGATATGCAGGTCGACTTTAAGCGTTTTATATCCCGGGATATCAGGATAGATTAAAGGCTGTGCGCCGGTATGCGAATGGTCTTGTGCTCTTCCTAAGAAAACCGCGAAGACCAGGAGTAGAAAAAGGTTTTTCATTTTCTTAAACTTAGATTGGTGTCTGTTATAAAATTAGGATGTTTTTCTATTCTAAACCGGAGAACAGGTTGCTCGCTATGATATATGGTTAGGTAGTTCAAAACAGCTTTCAACCTGCCTCTGATGCGTATTTTGGAGACGTAGGCTTCTTCTCCAAGTTTTCGAAATCCCATTCTTTTGAGTTCCGGACTGTCGTTTATGGTGTAATGCATAAGATGCTGTTTAGGTAAGGCATCAAAATAAATAAAATTGTCTCCAAGGTCTTTAGGGACCAAAGTACCTTTCGTTTTTGAAGAAAGGCTTATCCCACTGTTAAAATATTCCGGCAGGTGAACAGGAGCTTTTACAAAATTGGCCATAGTTATTGGCGTGTCGAGTAATTGCCATTCCTGGTTGGTTGGGAGGTGATTAAGCACAAATTCGCTCGGCGGAGTAAAGAAGTAGTGACCCATAAAGCTCCGTATAAATTTCTTGCTTTCTTCAGACACATATCCGGCGGCCCAGGTAGCATCCATCAATTTCCATTTCCCATTCACCCGAACTGCATTCCAACTGTGGTTCATAAGTCGCGGAATCTCTTCTATGTCTGTGACCTTAGACCTGGCTATCCCGCTAATGACTTTGGCAGGTAGCTTAAATTGTTCCAGTAGCGCATTGAGCATTAAAGAGTAATCTATACAAACCCCTTGGCGGAGATGGAAAGCTTTGTCTACTCTAGAGAAAACAAAAGCACTGATCTTTTGTTCTTTCTCCCTACTGGAGCGAAAACTGATCCGCTCAAATTGGTGGGAGTCCATCGGTTGGTCTGCAAAGGCGATATGCTCCGTGAGCCAGATAAAGGCCGCCCTTACCCTGTCCTCATCCTTCTGGAAATCATTCATAATACGATAACCCAGGTCCGTTATAGAACTGAATTGAGGATAAGTCTTCACCTTGCCGTCTACATTTGCCCATTCTTGAGAAAAAGATTGGAATGCCAGGAAAAGGACAAAAATCAATACCTTATACGTCCGTTTCATTCATTTAAAGATATGAATCCTGCAGAAGAATACATACTTAATCAAGAAGAACCTTTTAGAAGTATATTATTGCATTTACAGGCGATAATTGAGCAAACCATAACGGGGATAACGCTCAAATACAAGTATAAAATTCCTTTCTACTATGTTGATAGCAGACCCTTTTGCTACCTTAACCAATCTAAGGATTATGTGGACCTGGGTTTCTGGAATGCCGCTCATTTAAGTGTGCACACCGAACTTATGGTCAGTGAAGGACGCAAAATGATGCGTTCTTTACGATATAGATCGCTGGAAGAAATAAATGACTCCGTACTTATAGCGGTGCTGGAAGATGCCTACAAGGTTAAGGACAAGCGGTTTTATAAGTAGCACCAAACTCTCTTAATGGCTGTCTCTGTAAAACTGCCCACTACTACTGTCTACTGAGTTATCCACCCTTTCTCCTTGTACAGTTCAATATACTGATTACTGAGCGCGTCTGAATCCTTGTATTTTGCTCTAAGTAATTTCAACTCTTCTTTAAGTTCACTTTGCACATCCTGATAATCCGGAGTATCATAAACATTCGTCATTTCTGCAGGGTCCTTCTTTAAATCGTACAACTCCCACTGGTCTGTATCATAATAGAAATGAATGAGTTTATACTCCTTGGTAGCGATGCCATAATGCCTTTTAACGGCATGCTCTGCCGGATATTCATAGTAGTGATAGTACACCGCTTCTCTTTCCCAACCTCCCTTTTCTCCTTTTAACAACGGTACTAAACTTTCGCCCTGCATGTCTTCAGGGGGGACTAGTCCGGCCACTTCCAAAAAGGTTTGGGCGAAATCCAGATTCTGAACCATTTCGTCCTCAGTGATGCCAGCTTTAATAACATTGGGCCATCTAATCAGCAAAGGAGTCTTAAAAGATTCCTGGTACATAAAACGCTTGTCAAACCAACCGTGTTCTCCCAGATAAAATCCCTGGTCCGAGGTATACACCACCAGTGTATCGTCTGTTAGTTCTTCGGCTTCCAAATAATCCAGAAGTCGACCCACGTTTTCGTCTACCGCCGCTATAGTGCCAAGGTAGTCCTGCAGGTATCTTTGGTATTTCCAAACCATAAGCGAAGAATCGTTCATCTTGGGATATTGTTTTCTGAACTCCTCATTGATGGGTCCATATACTGCGTTCCATGCTGATCTTTGCTCCGGATTCATTTTTTCAAGCGGATCAAAAAGCTTGCGATCCTCTATCTTCAGATCCTCAATGACTTCCGGAAATATTTTATTGTCATAGTTGAGGACCATATGGTTGAGAATATTCATCTCGGCTGAAGCAGCCGCCTGCCCTCTACTGGCGTAATTATCAAAAAGATTGGCCGGCAAAGGGAAATCCTTTTTAGTAAATTCCTTATAATGCCTTTCTGCGGGTAACCAGGAGCGGTGAGGAGCCTTATGCAGATACATTAAAAGAAACGGTTTGGCTGTATTTCTTCGGTGTTTTAACCAATCCAGGGTAAGGTCTGTAATGATATCCGTTACATATCCAGTAATCGTTGTGTCTCCCTTCTGGGTAATGAACTTTGGGTTATAGTAATCTCCCTGTCCCGGCAAGATCTTAAATTCGTCAAAACCTTTGGGATTATTACCAAAGTGCAGTTTTCCGAACATGGCTGTTTGGTACCCTGCTTTTTGCAGCAACTGCGGAAACGTAATATTGGTAGTATCAAAAGGGGAGAGATTGTCTATTTTTCCATTAATATGGCTATGCTTTCCGGTTAAGATCACCGCCCTGGAGGGAGCACAAATAGAATTGGTAACGCTTGCATTGGTAAATAACTTACCCTCTTTAGCAATCCTATCGATATTGGGTGTTTGGATAAGTCGATCATCATAAGCACTTATCGCCTGATAGGCATGGTCGTCAGACATGATAAAGACAATATTGGGTCTGGAGTTGCTTTCTTCAACATTTTTTCTCTCTGTGCAGGAATTTAAAACAAGGATAAAGACAATCAGCAAGAAGCTTAAGTTGGAGTATCGCATAATTTCGTACATCTTAAGTAGGCAAGGGTATTTGCTTTATTAATAAGACTTATTTCAAACCGTTTACGGTTTGCCTAATGGCCACGAGATTATTCAACAACTGCTCTAACTTATCTAAAGCTAACATATTGGCACCGTCGCTCTTGGCATTGGCCGGATCAAAATGGGTTTCCAGAAATACACCATCAACGCCGGCCGCGATTCCGGCCCTGGCCATGGTGTTTATGAGTTCTGGTCTGCCCCCAGTGACCCCCGAAGATTGGTTGGGTTGTTGAAGAGAATGTGTAACATCCAGAACTACCGGGGCATATTGTTTCATCGTAGGAATTCCTCTAAAATCTACTACCATGTCTTGATACCCAAACATGGTCCCTCTGTCTGTAATCCAGACTTTGTCATTGCCTGAGTCCCTTACCTTAGTCACCGCATACTTCATACTCTCGGGACTCATAAACTGCCCCTTTTTGAGATTTATCGTCTTCCTGGTCTTAGCGGCTGCAACCACCAGATCTGTCTGTCTTACCAGAAAAGCCGGGATCTGTAGTACGTCTACATACTCTGCTGCCATAGCGGCATCAGAGATCTCGTGAATATCCGTAATTGTAGGTACTTTGAAGGTGGACGACACCTTGGCCAGAATTTTAAGTGCTTTCTCATCGCCTATACCCGTAAAAGAATCTACCCTGCTACGGTTCGCTTTTTTAAAACTTCCTTTGAATACGTAAGGAATTTTTAAATCGTCCGTTAATTTTGCAATATGTTCCGCAATCCGCATTGCCATGTCTTCTCCTTCAATGGCACAAGGACCTGCAAGAAGGAAAAAATTATCACTTTCGGCGTGCTTGATTTGAGGAATTCCGGCTAGATCCATTTTAGAAAATTTATGCAAAGGTAGCTATTTGACTGCAATGCCAATAAGCGGAATAACTCTTAGGACACTTTAGCAGACTAGAGCATTAATTTCTTGATAGTATCTAAATAACCCCTGCTTACCCTAACTACATCACCGTTGGTCATGGTAACATCATAACTTTTACCATACTTATGAAGTTCTTGTACGGCATTTAGATTTATTATTGAAGATCGGTGCACCCTAACAAATATTGAAGGATCCAGTTTTTCCTCCAGCGCAGTAATGCCATAGTTGCTGAGAAATGTATCTTTTTGCAAATGCAGTTTAGAATAATCCCCATACGCTTCAACCCAAAGTATATCTTCTACGGCAATCGTTATGAGTTTCTTGTTACTTTGAACCAAAACCCGTTCAGGAAAGCTTTGCCGCTCCATGAGTAAACTATCTGTAAGAGACGCCACTGATGTATTCCCTTGTCCTAGTTTTTCAATGGCAACTCCAAAGCGTTCTTGAGTATAAGGTTTTAGTAAATAGTCTACGGCATGCACCTCAAAGGCTTTTAATGCATATTCGTCATAAGCTGTAGAGAAGATAATTTGAGGGAGCTCTTCTAAATGGGTAAGTACCTCAAAGCCATTGAAGCCGGGCATCTGAATATCCAAAAAGACCAATTCTGGTTTAAAGCGATTTATTTCTCTTACCGCGTCTACGCCATTATTGGCTTCGGCCAGGAGCACTAAATCCGGATATTTTTGAAGATACTCTTTAATGAGCTGCCTTCCCGCTTTCTCATCATCTGCAATGATCACTTTCTTCATATGGCAAACCGAATTTTTAACCCTCTCGGATCATTATCAAGGAGCTCTAAAGAACTTTGATACATTTTTTGTAATCGCTCTTTAGTGTTCGACAGGCCCACACCATTGCCAAAAACAGCGGTTTTATCTTTGATGCCAATACCATTATCTGAAATTTCGAACTTTAATTTATCCAGTTCTTTAAAAATCTTAATCTGGATAGTTCCTCCTTCAATAAGATCAGACAGGCCATGTTTCACAGAGTTTTCCACAAGAGGTTGAAGTAGCATTGGGGGTACGGGCTCAGATAGCAGATGGTTAGGAACGTCAATGATAATTTTTAAACGTTCTTCAAATCGAGCTTTTTCCAAATCGAGATACTTGGTTACAAATTCAAGTTCGTCCTTCAAAGGCACCAACTCCCGCTTGGAAGCCCTGAGTTGATAACGGAACAGATCTGAAAGTTGTGCAATCATCTCCCTTGTACTTTCATTTTCGGGAGGGATAGAGGCGTTTATAGTATTAAACACATTGTACAGAAAATGTGGATTAAGTTGGGCCTTTATGGCAGCAAGCTCACTTTTTATTGCAGCTTGTCTCAGCTCTCCTTCCAATATCAACTTTCTTTGATTCTCTATATAATGCTCATAGGCATGAAAGATCCCAAATTGAATAAGATATAGAAGTGCAGGAATATAAAGGTCCCAAACCGCGCCACTGCCGGTCAAATGTCCCCATCCCAGAGCATCGGAGATCAAATAGTAAAACTTTTGAGTTCCATATACAAACAATGGCAATGTAAGGACGTGGACGGCCAGCCGGGCGGAAATTTTCCAGTGCTTCAATCTTCTGAAGATGAGATACCAAACGGGGATAGTAAAAATCAGAAATACAAGATATTGAAGTCCGCCACTATCCAAAAAGCGCCGAAAGCTCAGTAGGTTGTCTTCCGGATCACTGAAACCTGCCCTGTTTAACCAAAGCGTTAAATAATACAAAAAAGAAAAGAAGAGATAAAAGCCGAGAACGAAAAGCCCTTCTCGCAAACTTATTCCTAGAAAAATCTTTTTTTTCATACCAGATGCAATTTAAATCTACAAGATAGTAACCCGGGCGGCTAGCAAAAAAAAATTCTGACCAATTGACCTATAGGCAGCTGAACTGACCGGGGCAATTGATCTGCTTAAAGGCCCGCCTAACGGATATCTTTTTTATGAGCTCATCTAAATTCCAATGTTTGTGTATATACTAAAAAGCAACATCATGAAATACCTTATTTACAGTATAATTTTTTTATTGAGTTGGACTATAAATGCACAAGACATTTCTGGAAGAATCCTTACAGACGAAGGAACTCCCTTGCCTTATGCCACAGTACTTCTAAATTATGCCTCAGACAGTACCCTTGCTAAGGCCACCACAACCCTGACAAACGGAGACTTTAAGCTTAAAAACCTTAAAGCAGGGAACTATCGTTTAAATATTAGTAGCATGGGCTTTCAATCCTTTAGCAGGGATATTAGCTTGGGGAACATCGCTATTGAACTAGGAGATATCGTCCTGGGCACCGCGACTGAAGAGTTGTCAGAGGTTACAGTTACTGCCGAAAAACCTATGGTTGAAGTACTGGCAGATAGAACTGTATTTAACGTTGAAAATACCATCAATGCCACTGGAAGTAGTGCTTTTGAATTGCTCAGAAAAGCACCGGGTGTAATTATAGATAACAACGGAGGTATTATCGTAGAGGGTAAGTCCGGAGTTCAATTTTTTATTGATGGTAAACTTTCGGTGCTCAGCGGGGAAGATCTGATCAACTACCTGGAAAGTTTGCAAGCCACCGATATTGAAGCCGTGGAGATTATTACCCAACCTTCTTCTAAATACGATGCTGCAGGGAATGCAGGAATTATCAACATTAAACTTAAAAAAGACAAAAGCCTTGGTACTAACGGGACCTACACTACCGGTGCCACAACGGGCGACTTTGTGCGGGTTAATTCTAGCATCAATTTTAATACTCGAGGAAGAAAAGGAAACTTTTACGGAACCTATAGTAATCGTTTTGGTAAAACCACGGGCTTTATTAATCTGTTGCGAACCCAGTCTGATACCCAATTTGATGCACGCACTACAAGTATTTATGATAGGAATAGCAACAACGTTAAGCTAGGGTACGATTATTATTTGAATAAGAGACATACCCTAGGGGCTATTTTTAATGGTAATTTCAACAACGGCTTCAACACCAATAATACCAGAACTCCTATTAGGCCGGCCAATACCATAGAAAATGATAGTGTTTTGGTAGCCCTCAACCAGACGGACAATACTTCCTACAATGTTAATGCTAATATCAACTACAGATATGCAGACTCTTTAGGATATAGTATAAATGTTGATGTTGACTACGGAAGGTATAGCAGTGACCGAAATGCATTTCAGCCCAACACCTATTTTGACGGAAGTGAATCTGTTATAATCAATCAGCGCATAAACCTTCAGGAAACACCTATTGATATAGATATTGCGACATTCAGAACGGATTACGAACAAAACTTTCTTAAGGGAAAACTTGGATTAGGGTTTAAGTTCTCATTCGTCAATACGGACAATACGGTCGATTTTTTTAATCAGCTAAACGGGCAACCAATTCTGGATCCCACACAAAGCAATCAGTTTCTTTATGATGAAAACATCAATGCTGCATATTTCAACTACAACCGGAAATGGGGCAAGTGGAATATTCAGTTTGGACTTCGGATAGAAAACACCATCTCAGAAGGAACTTTGGAAAGTGCCTTGGAAAATGAAAATGACCGCGTAGCACGAAACTATACAGATCTTTTTCCATCCGGAGGTCTTACATATCAGTTAAATCAGAAAAACCAATTTGCTTTAACTTATAGTAGAAGGATACAACGTCCCAACTATCAGTCCTTAAATCCCTTTGAATATAAACTGGACGAACTTTCATTTAGCAAGGGAAATCCGTTTCTCCAACCTCAGTACACAAATAACCTAAAATTATCACATACCCATAATTATCGACTAACCACTTCATTAACATATACTTACATTTCTGATTTTTTTGCTCGCGTCACTGTTGCTGAAGGACAAAGCACCAACTTTTTAACCACCCTCAATGTGGCAGATCAGGAAGTCTTAAATCTAGGCATATCTTACCCAAAGAAACTGCTAGATTGGTGGAGTATTTATGCCAGTATCAATGCATACATAAGTGACTATAAGGCTACAAGCCCGGAGTTTTTACCCGTACGTCAGGAGACCCTTAGTTTTTATGCACAAAATACGTTTAAACTCAATAAGGATCTACGGCTCGAGATTTCCGGATGGTACAATTCTCCCTCTATTTGGGGAGGTACTTATCAGACCAGATCTCTGGGTTCCCTGAACGCGGCCGTACAAAAGAAATTCTTTGACGACAGATTTACTGCCCGTTTAGCGGTTAATGATATCCTTTTTACTTCCCCATGGAGAGGGGTAACCCAATTTGGCGATCTTTTTATAAATGGCAGCGGAGGGAGTGATTCTAGACGAGTTGCCTTTAGTTTAACTTACGATTTTGGTAGAAGTGAAATTAAAAAGGCCAGAGACAGGAAAACTGGGCTGGAAGATGAAAGGGGAAGAATAGGAAGCTAGATTAAAACTTCCTCACAATCAGCAAGATAAAATTTTGAATCAACTGCCTTTAGAACTAAAATAAGCAGTACCTTTGCCGGCTCAAAACACAGTCATGTCCAGAACAAAGAATATTGCGATAATAGCTCACGTAGATCACGGTAAAACTACCCTGGTGGACAAAATTCTACATTTTTGTCAGCTTTTTAGGGAGAACGAAAAAACCGGCGAATTGATTCTGGACAATAATGATCTGGAAAGAGAGCGGGGCATCACCATCGTTTCTAAAAATGTATCTGTAAATTACAAGGATACTAAGATCAACATTATAGATACCCCAGGTCACGCTGATTTTGGAGGAGAGGTAGAACGTGTTCTAAATATGGCCGATGGGGTGCTACTATTAGTAGATGCCTTTGAAGGTCCGATGCCACAAACTAGATTTGTGCTCCAAAAAGCCATTGATCTCGGACTTAAGCCCTGTGTTGTTATTAATAAAGTTGACAAAGAGAATTGTACTCCTGAAGAGGTGCATGAAAAAGTCTTTGATCTGATGTTCGAGTTAGGGGCCGAAGAATGGCAGCTAGACTTTCCGGTGGTATATGGTTCTGCCAAGCACAATTGGATGAGCGAAGACTGGAAACAGCCAACAGATTCTATAGAGCCACTATTGGAAATGGTGGTAGAACATATTCCAAGCTTTGAAGCTGAGGAAGGTAACACCCAAATGTTGATCACTTCCCTGGATTACTCTTCCTTCACCGGTCGTATTGCTATTGGCAGACTCAAGAGGGGCAGTTTAAAAGAAGGGCAACAAATTTCCCTGGTTAAACGAGACGGTAGCATTGTAAAATCTAAGATCAAAGAACTATTTACCTTTGAGGGAATGGGCAGAAAGAAGGTGACCGAAGTAGCCACCGGAGATATTTGCGCCATAGTAGGTCTGGAAGGATTTGATATAGGAGACACCATAGCCGATCTCGAAAATCCTGAAGGGCTACAAACCATTGCCATAGATGAACCTACTATGAGCATGCTCTTCACCATCAATGATAGCCCATTTTTTGGTAAGGACGGGAAGTATGTTACCTCAAGGCATATTAAAGAACGTTTGGAAAGAGAACTGGAAAAAAATCTGGCGCTTAGAGTTGAGGAAACCGATAGTGCGGAAAAATTCATGGTTTTTGGTCGCGGTGTGCTCCACCTTTCGGTGCTCATAGAAACCATGAGAAGAGAAGGGTACGAATTGCAGATTGGTCAGCCTCAGGTGATCATTAAAACCATAGATGGGGTTAAATGCGAGCCTGTAGAGCAGCTTACCATTGACCTGCCGGAAGAGGTATCGGGCAAGGCCGTGGAGATGGTTTCTATTCGCAAAGGGGAGATGACCAGCATGGAGGCCAAAGGAAATAGAATGCTATGTGAATTTATCATTCCGTCTCGGGGTATAATTGGGTTACGTAATCAGTTGCTAACTGCAACCGCCGGTGAGGCCATCATGGCCCATAGATTTCTGGAATATCAACCTATGAAGGGGGAAGTGCCGATGAGGCAAAATGGCTCTTTGGTTTCTATGGAGAATGGGAAGGCTATTCCTTACTCCATAGATAAGTTGCAGGAAAGGGGAAAGTTCTTTGTAGATCCGGGAGAAGAGATTTATGAAGGCCAGGTCATTGGCGAAAACTCAAGGGGAGACGACATGACTATCAATATTACCAAAACAAAAAAACTCTCCAATGTGCGCTCGGCAGGAGCAGATGACAAGGCCAAAATCATTCCGGCGATTAAGTTTTCGTTAGAAGAGGCCCTGGAGTATATTCAAAAAGATGAATATGTTGAGGTGACTCCTGAACACTTAAGACTTCGTAAGATCTACCTGAAGGAGGTGGACCGCAAGCGCAATAAAATAGATTAAGAACGCCCTATTGAAGTTCTGGGTGATTCTTGACACAAGCCGTAGCGGCACCAATAATTCCGGCATGATTCTGCAGACCGGCGGGGATTACAGGAGTGTCAATTTTAATTCGGTGTTTGTATTCTTCAAAATCCTTAGAGGCTCCTCCGCCAAGAATAATGAGGTCTGGAGAAACAATTAATTCAACTAATTCCAGAAATTTATTGAATCGCTTTCCCCATTTATCATAACTAAGGCCTTCCCGGTCTTTTGCAGAACCGGCTGCCCAGGTTTCTATCTTTTTGTAACTTTTATAGGGAATCTGTCCCAATTCAAAATTTGGTAACAAACGTCCATCCACAAAGGCTCCGCTTCCCAAACCTGTGCCAATTGTGATCATTACCACAAAGCCGTCTTTCCCTTTCCCGGTTCCATAATTCATAGTCGCATATCCGGCTGCGTCCGCATCATTAATAACGGTAAAATCGAGCCCGGTTTTAGACTCAAAGAGCTTTTCTACATTGACATTATTCCAGTCCGGATGAAGATTACCAGAAGATTTACAAACCCCCTTTTTTATGACCGTGGGGAAGCCACAACCTACGGGACCTTTATAGTCAAAATGCTCTACGATTTGGGCGACTACCTCGGCCATTTCCTCCGGCCCTCTAGATTTGGGCGTGGGAATTCGAAATCTTTCAGTTACCTTTTCTCCCGTTTCAATGTTAACCAGGGCGCCTTTCATGCCAGAACCGCCTATATCAATCCCGAGAATTTCCATGTGCTATTAAAGTGGTTGGTTATTATGATTTTCGCAGGCAAAAGTAACAAAAAGTTTTTGTGCTGAGCTGAAGAGCTCAATAATGATCATCTCAATACCCTTATTTAGAAATGAATTCTGCATTAGCTTTTTTAAGAACCGGGCTAAGCTCCTCAACAAGGGAGGGTTGCTCACCCGCAATATTTCTGGTTTCCAAAGGGTCTTTTAGATGATCGTATAATTCTACCGCCGAGCTGTCCTGATGGAAATACTTGCTTAAGCGATAATTTTGCGTTCTGACCGTAATGCCGTTTCTAAAATATCCATAGGCCGTCCCCTCACCGGAGCTTTCTTTGGAGGTCATGGTCCTGACGAGACTTTCTCCGTCAAGAGCATGTTGGGGCTTTAGGCCGCACAATTCCAAAAGGGTAGGATAAATATCTACGGTTTCTACGATATTTTCAATTTTGTTAACCCTGTGGTCCATCTGGGGTGAACGTATAATCAGCGGACTTTTCAATGCATTTTCAAAGAGGGTATGTTTTCCCCAAACACGTTGATCCCCTAAATGCCATCCATGATCACCCCAAAGTATAATTATGGTGTTATCATCCAAATCTAGGGCCTTTAGCTCTTTCCGTATTTTTCCAATTTGTGCATCAATATAGCTTATTGAAGCCCAATATGCATGCTTCAATTTCTGAGCATACGGGCTGGAAATGCTCTTGGCCAAACCGGCCTTTTCTTCTCCCAGAGCGTACTGATTAAATTCACCGCTTTCATGTAAACTGTATGAGCTCAAATTTTCAGGAATATTTGGGTTTTCAGAAATGGGAATAGAGCTGCGTTCGTATAAATCCCAATATTTCTTTGGGGCATTGAAAGGGAGATGGGGTTTAAAAAAACCAATCCCCATAAAAAAGGGCTTCTCACTATTTTTTAGTTCACGTAATTTGGAGAGCGCCAGTTTAGTGGTTAAGCCGTCAACATAGCCCTCATCGTTTACAGCACCCTTTTCATAAGGTTTTACCTGTTTTTTGAGACTTTGCCTGTTTTCACCACTTGCATAACCGAAAAAGGCATTCCATCCCGTTTGCCATTTTCCGGGATCAAAGATCAATTCGCTCCAACTATGAGGAAGTTCTTTTTTATCGGATACATTTTCTTCGTAACCGTAGAGAAACCCATCGGCCGAGTGACTAATTTTTCCTATTCCTACCGTATGGTACCCTTCATTTTTTAAACGATGGATAAAAGTTTCAGGTATATCACCTTCTGTCTTATCAGAAAGTTCCTTTTCAATAGCCGCATTGGTCAGATGTACCGGTTTTGACGGTCTTAATCCTGTAAGCAAAGCATAGCGCGAGGCACCGCAGGTTGGTACATGAACATAGTGATGGGTAAAAAAAGCTCCTTCCTTTGCAATGGCATCTATATGGGGAGAGTGAATTGAAGAATTCCCATAAACCCCAAGTTCCGGTCTAAGATCATCTACGGCAATAAAGAGCACATTGGGCCTTTGCTCTTTTTCCTGGCAGTTTAGGAAAATAAGTGCAACACAACCTAAAATTCCAAATGTTATTAATCTTTTCAAATCCAAACGGAATTCAAATATAAGTACAAGTTCAAGTACAAGTTCAAGTTCAAGTACAAGTTCAAGTGCAAGTTCAGTTATAAGGTATTTTGGTTTTGATATTGGGGTTTTAACTATGCTTACCTGGAATCAATTCTTCAGTTCTTCAATTCCTCGATTCTTCCCTAATTGTTAATTGTACACTGCCGTGCCTAAACGGCTTTTTGTATCACCTCAAACACCTTGTTTCCGTCACATTTCAAAGTTTTGGAGGGATATTTCAGCAATAGGGCATAGTCATGAGTAGCCATGAGAATGGTTCTTCCTGCCTTGTTAATTTCTTGCAGTACTTTCATCACCTCAACACTGGTTTGAGGATCCAAGTTTCCTGTAGGCTCATCTGCTAGTATAAGTTCTGGGTCGTTTAAAAGGGCTCTGGCTATCGCTATCCGTTGTTGTTCTCCTCCGGAAAGCTCATGTGGAAACTTAAAACCTTTTGTTTTCATTCCTACTTTTTCCAAAACTTCCTCAATCTTGGTGTCCATTTTTCCCGCGTCTGTCCAGCCCGTAGCCTTTAGTACAAAGCGTAAATTTTTGTTGATGTTTCTATCAGGTAACAGTTTAAAGTCCTGGAAAACGATACCCAATTTCCTCCTGAGAAAGGGAATTTCTTTTTCTTCAAGGGTTTTTAAATTGAAGCCAACAATACGCCCATTCCCCTCTTTAAGTGGAAGATCGGCGTAAAGGGTCTTCATAAAACTGCTTTTTCCACTACCGGTCTTCCCAATTAAATACACAAATTCGCCCTCTTTTACCTCCAGGCTAATATTGTTTAAGACCATATTTTCCTTTTGAAAAATGGCAACATCCTTTAGAGTAAGTATACTTTCGCTCATAATCTCACTTCTGGTATAAAAGTAGTAAGTTCCTGTGTAATGTGCCCGATGCTGTAACAAAAACTCCTTCTTTTGGTCTTTTGTATACTTCGGAACAATATTTGACGTTATTATTTGAAATACGGTAATTCTAACAGCAAGAGGACATTATGCGAAAGAAAAAAACCGCTCTACTTCTGAGTTTTATTGGGTCTGCCATTTTTGGCATGGCCCAGGAATCAAAAATCTACACCCACGATCAAAAGCAGTATCAAGATGCCCTGGCGCTGTACAACGACAATCAGTATCAGGCGGCCCAAACTATTTTTGAAAAAGTCAAAAACAGCACCAAAGATCCTGAAACAGAGGCCAACAGCGCCTATTACGTAGCTAACGCCGCGGTGCGTTTGAATCAGCTGGGGGCAGACAGATTGATGGAAGACTTCGTGGATCGCTATCCGACATCAACAAAAAGAAATTCGGCATTTCTGGATGTGGCCGATTATTATTTTGAAAATGGAAAATATCCCTATGCCCTTAAATGGTATAAAAAAGTAGATCAGACCTCCATGGCCAGAAAGGACAAGGAGCGCTTTAATTTCAACATGGGATATGCGCTGTTTTCTTCAAGAAAACCAAAAGAAGCAGAAAGATATTTGAGTAGGGTTACTACCTCTCCTGAATATGGGTCGCAAGCCAAATACTATCTGGGATATATTGCATATCAGCAAGACGATTACGAGGGAGCAAATGAACGCTTCGATCAGATTACCGATCAGGAGTTGCTAGACGAAAAACTCTCTTACTATCAGGCAGACATGAATTTCAAATTGGGGAAATTTGAAGAGGCCATTGCATTGGCTAAAAAACAATTGCCAAAATCGGACAGAAAAGAGGTTTCCGAACTCAACAAGATCATTGGGGAGAGTTATTTCAATCTAAAACAGTATCAAGATGCCATTCCTTACCTGGAACAATACAAGGGTAAAAGAGGTAAATGGAATAATACGGACTATTATCTTTTAGGGTATTGTTATTATAAACAAGGAGATTTTGCCAATGCTATTCAGCAGTTTAATAAGATCATCGGAGGAACAAACAGCGTTTCTCAAAATGCCTATTACCACCTGGCCGAGTGCTATCTTAAACTAGATAAAAAACAAGAGGCTCTAAACGCTTTCAGGAATGCCTCCCAAATGGACTTTAGCCCTGAAATGCAAAAGGATGCATATTTAAACTATGCCAGATTGAGTTACGAGATAGGAAATGCCTACGAACCCGTACCTCAGGTGCTTTCCTCATACCTTGAGCAATATCCCAATGATGAACATACGCAGGAGATACAGGAATTATTGGTGGATTCTTACATTACTTCGAAGAATTTTGAAGGGGCCATGAGGCTGTTAGAGGAGAATAGAAACTACGCCAGTAAAACCACCTATCAGAAAGTCGCTTTCTACCGCGGGGTAGAACTATTTATAGAAACAGACTACGCCGGAGCAGCAGAAAGTTTTAAAAAATCATTAGATATTGGAGAAGATGCCCTCTTTAAGGCCAGGGCCAATTATTGGAATGCAGAGGCAGAATATATGCTCAACCGCTTTGATGCCGCTTTGAGCAACTTTATGGAGTTCAGACAAAATCCCATTTCCAGATCTACTGAGGAGTATAAAGAGCTGGATTACAATTTAGGGTATACCTATTTTAAATTAAGGGATTACGGAAATGCCATAGCCTATTACAAGGCGTTTTCGGATGCCAATAGCAGCGGAGAAAAAAGAAGTGACGCCTTTGTTCGGTTAGGAGATAGCTATTTTGTCACCAGTAAATACTGGCCGGCTATTGAAGCTTACAATAAGGCGCTTGATGCCAACGGCCCGGAAAAAGACTATGCTGCCTTTCAAAAAGCCCTTAGTTATGGCTTTGTTGGTAAAAATGATACCAAATTAGAGGAACTCAACAGTTTTGTCACCCGTTTTCCTCGCTCTTCTCTTAAAGACGATGCCTTGTTCGAACTTGGCAATTCTTATGTAAAAGCAGATCAGGAGAATCTGGCTTTGCAAACCTATGATCGCCTTATTAGTGGATATAAGGGTAGTAATCTGGTACCTCAAGCCTTGTTACGGCAGGGGCTAGTTCATTACAACGGGAATAGGAACGAGGCTGCCCTTGCAAAATTTAAAACAGTGGTAAGAGATCATCCTAACTCTCAGGAAGCTGTTCAGGCAGTGGCAACGGCAAAATTGATTTACGTAGATATTGGAAAAGTAAACGAATATGCTGCATGGGTAAAGGATCTCGACTTTGTTGAGGTAACCGATACCGAGCTAGACAATGCGACTTTCGAATCTGCCGATAAACAAAATCTTGAAGGAAAGAAGGAGGCGGCCATAAGAGGATATGCAAACTACTTAAAAGATTTTCCCAATGGCCTACATGCCATTAAGGCCAACTTTAATTT
>JBFOMC010000064.1:0-18243 GCA_040830565.1 Flavobacteriaceae bacterium | reverse complement strand
GATGGTTAAAATCATTTTTGAATTGGGTTTCCGCAGATAGGGCCATAATAAACCCGTCAATACTGCCATTGGCAAGCATTTCCATATTGATAACCTCCTTGTCAAAGGATTCGTCAGAAACACAAACAATGACATTGTACCCCTTATTATTGGCATATTTTTCTATCCCCCTAAAAACCGTTGTAAAAAAATGATGAACAATATCCGGAATAATGACACCAATATTCTTGGTTCGCTTATTCTTTAAGCTTATTGCAATATTGTTAGGTTTGTAATTGTAAAGCTTAGCGAATGCCTGTATTTTCTCTTTGGTATCCCTACTTATTTCCTCGCTATTCTTGAGCGCCTTAGAAACTGTAGATATAGATACTTCAAGCTCTCTTGCAATATGTTTAAGTGTAATTTTTCTTTTCAACCCGAGGTACGTAAAATAATTGGCAAGTGAATTTAAGTATAATAAAAATAAATACTAAAATTTTGATTTATTTAACAACTTACTAAATTTTGATTTACAGCCTTTTGACCATCTGCACTAAAAGCAGGAATTAAAAAAACACTATATTTGTTTCGGTTTTAACAAAATTAACCCCTCTTAGGTAAGGATTGCATAATTTAAACTACTTTAAGTTATGAGTTCGGCATTTCTAAAAGTTATTAACACGAAACCGTTTTCGTGAACCTATAATATATATAGTATAGGAATTTAACAATTTTTTTATATATGTTTAACCTTGGAATTAAAATTAACTAAACTTAAAATTAACTATTTATGAAGATTACGCTACTAAGAAGCTTTGTGCTATTGGGGGCATTGCTATGCTTTTCGATGGCCCAAGCGCAAGACGTATCCGGTACTGTTACGGACGCCAATGGCCCTTTGCCCGGTGCCAGTGTTGTTGTGAAAGGCACGACTAACGGTACACAAACCGACTTTGACGGTAACTATACCATAAGTAACGTTGACAGCAATGCAACTTTGGTCTTTAGTTACATCGGTTACGCTACTCAGGAAATTGCGGTAAACGGACAAAGCACAATTAACGTGGTTTTGCAGGAAGATGCTCAGGCTCTTGATGAGGTGGTGATCATCGGTTATGGTACAACCACTGTAAAAGATGCTACCGGTTCTGTAACCGCTGTGACGGCCGAAGACTTTAATGGAGGGGTGATTGCGTCTCCCGAACAGCTTATCCAGGGAAAAACTGCTGGTGTTAATATTTCACAATCAAGTGGTGAACCCGGAGCAGGGATCTCTATTAACATCAGGGGTTCCAACTCGGTAAGAGCAAATAACAACCCGTTATTTGTTGTGGACGGGGTGCCATTATCCGGAGAAGACACTTCACCAGCGGGTAATGCAGGAAATGGGGATGGTGCAAATACCGCCGTTAGAAACCCGTTAAACTTCTTAAATCCTGCAGACATTGAGAGTATCAGTGTGTTAAAAGATGCCTCTGCAACTGCAATTTATGGTTCTCGGGGTGCAAATGGGGTTGTAATCATTACTACTAAAAGCGGTAAATCTGCTCAAGGCGGGGTGATCGAATTCTCTAGCAGTTTGAGTATTTCAACCCCTGCAAATGATTACGATCTGTTAAACGCTGATGAATTTGTTGATGCCGTATTTCTGTTCAATCCAACTGCGGATTTAGCAACCACAGACTTTGGGAACAACACCAATTGGCAGGATTTTGTAACCAGGACGGCAGCTTCTACAAATAATAATATTTCTTATTCCCACAATTATGGAAAAGGAAATGTAAGAGCTACATTCGGATACTCCAAGCAATTTGGGGTGGTAGAAAAAACAGATCTGGAGCGAATTACAGGAAGAATAAATGCCAGGCACAGGTTTTTAGATGATAATCTTACATTAAGCCTTTCGGCAACTATTTCCAGAGTTAACGATGAAACCGCGCCGTTACAAGGTAACGCAGGATTTAGAGGAGACATTTTGGGAGCAGCTTATTCGGCAAACCCCACCTGGCCCACCTCTTCTAATTTTGGGGCTCAGGGTGGTCTTATATCGCCAGCAAACTACCTGGCCAATAGCCAGATTAGAACTTTTACTAACCGTGTTTTAATTAATGGATCTGCCGAGTACAAAATAACTCCTGAACTCACAGGTAAAGTAAATCTAGGTTATGATAAATCTGAAGGAGAAAATACCTCCGTTCTTTCGTCCAATATAAGGAACCTTGATGGGGTTCAAGATATTGGTATAGGTGTATACAATATTTTGGAAAGGGAAAATTCATTATTAGAGGCTACCTTAAACTGGAAGAAGGATTTTGGCAACTCTAATATTGACGTGCTTGTGGGATATTCTTTCCAGGATTTCCAAACCAGCGGACGAAACTCTGCCGGTAGAGGATTTAGCACCACGGATCTCAATCAAATGGGAGAAGATCTTAGAGCAACCGTTAACGGAGCTGCATCTACAGTAAGCGGATCCTTCCAACAGTTCTTTTACGGAACCAATACCACTGAGCTTTTGGTAAACAGATTATTACCAACTGTCGTTTCCGGAGATCCAATTGCCTTTGGATTTGCCAGAAATGTACAGGGTATGGTTGCCGATACTTTCGATAATACTGATGAATTACAGTCTTTCTTTGGTCGTATCAATTACAGCATTGCAGGCAAGTATCTGTTCACCGGTACCTTAAGGGCAGATGGTTCTTCTCGTTTTGGTCCTGAAAACCAATACGGTTACTTCCCCTCAGGAGCTTTTGCATGGCAAATCGGCGAAGAGGGCTTTTTTGGAGAAGGCGTTTCTACTTTAAAACTTAGATTAAGCGCCGGGGTAACAGGTAACCAGGACGGGCTTGGTTATGGTAACTTTGTTGCAAGGCAACGTTTTTCAGAATTTAACATTGACAATATCCAGAATGATGGTCAAGTAAACCAAAATGGAACTGTAATTGTTGCTACGGATGTACCCGATCTCAAATGGGAGCCAACCTTGAACCTCAACGTAGGTCTAGATTTTGGTTTTGGAAATGATCGTCTTAGTGGTAGTATAGATGTTTATAAAAATGAAACTACGGACGTATTGTTAAGATTACCTCCTGCGGCTCCTGCGATAGACCCATTTCAGTTTGGAAATCAGGACGCGAAGATAGTTAACCAGGGAATTGAATTTGCTGTGGCCTATGATTGGATTCGGCAAGAAGATGTAAGCTTCTCAACTTCTTTCAATATTGCCTATAATGAAAATGAAATTCAAGATTTCGATGGCGCCATCAATACCGGAGAAGTCAATGGACAAGGACTGTCAGGAGCATTTGCTCAACGCTTTGAGGCAGGCCAATCCTTATTTTCATACTATATGGCAGTATATGACGGTCTAGATTCAGCCGGTCAGCCGACCTATCTTGACCAAAACGGAGACGGTGTAGGCAATGTGTTTGAAGATAAGATTTTTGTAGGGGAAGATGCTTTACCAGATGTGACGACGGGTCTTTCTTTGAACCTGAATGTAAAGAACTGGGATTTTGCCGCTTACTTCACCGGACAATTTGGATTCTCTGTGTATAACAACACAGCTAACGGGATCTTTACCTCTGGTTCTATCACCAATGGTAGAAACGTAACCCGAGAATTGGCTAATAGCGGTGAAGCCGCGGGTACTTCAGCGGATGTTTCTACTAGATATTTGGAAAAAGGTGATTTTGTTAGGTTCCAGAACGCAACCCTTGGCTACAATTGGCCTCTTGAAGATAAGACTTTCTTTAAAAGTCTTCGTTTATCCCTTACTGGTCAAAATTTATTCCTGATCACTGACTACAGCGGTTTGGATCCTGAAATTGCTGTGGCTACCGGGGATTTAGGCTCTGGAGTTCCATCGAGAGGAATCGACTGGTCGGCTTTCCCGAATCCAAGAACCATAACCTTTGGAATAAACGCGTCATTCTAATTAAAAAAATTGTAGATATCATGAAAAGAATTCAATTTAAATTTTACTTTTTAGCCCTCCTTGCGGTCGTTGGAGTCGTATCCTGTACCAATCTGGAGATCGAGGAAACCGATTCTATCATTAGTGAAGGATTCCAGGGGTTGGCTGATCCATCATCATCGGTTGATGAATTATATAACAGATTAAATGGCCAATACGGGGACCAGGGTAACCGTTTTGCCCTTAACGAAGTTACCACAGACGCGGCCATTGTACCGACAAGAGGTACAGACTGGGGTGATAACGGACAGTGGTCTAGTTTGCACCAGCACCTATGGACTCCGGAGCATGTTTTCGTAATTAACACATGGAACGACTGGAACGGAAATCAATTAATTGCCTCTCAGGTGCTAGATTCTCGTAGTAGTCCTAGCCCAACAAATATTGGCGAAGCCAGTTTTATACGCGCATTGAGTATGTGGGTAATTCTGGATAATTACGGGCAAGTTCCTTTTAGAGATGTTACTTTACCATCGGCTACTTTACCAGAGGTACTTAGTGGAGATGCGGCGGTTAATTTTATTATTGCCGATATAGACGTGGCCATTGCTAATCTGCCTTCAGTTAGCGCCGGAAGCGGCGACGCAAACGGTAGAGCAAGTAAGGCCGCTGCCAGATATCTGAAGGCTAAAGTACTTCTTAACAAGCATATATATCTGGGAGGAAGCCCAGACAGCGGCGATATGAATTCAGTGGTTTCTTTAGTTGATGAAATTGCTGGCGAAGGCTACGCCCTGCAAGCCGGATACTTTGATTTATTCAGAGATACTCCGGATAATGAGTCTATTTGGACCCTTGCCTCTGGTGTAGGAAACCGTATTTTTAACGGGCTTCACTACAATTCACTCTCTCAAGGAGGTGGTGGCTGGAACGGTTTCGCAACTTTAGCAGAATATTTCGATCTATTTGAAGGAGATCCAAATTCTAACAGAGTAGAATTGGACGAAACTGCTCTGGATGGTCAGGAAGAGCGTCGAGGTGGAGTGCCTCCAGGTGGTCTTCCATTTACGGGTCGTGCCGGTACTTCGGATGAAAATGGTTTTGAAGACGATTCTAATGTTGGTAATGGTTTCTTACTTGGACAGCAATATGCTGAAGATGGAACTCCATTGCAAGATAGAGCTGGTGCGCCATTGACCTTTAAGAAAGACTTCCTTGATGGTGACGGGCAGCCCAACATCATTAATAATGATGAAACTACCGGTATCAGGGTTATCAAGTACAACCCGAGATTTGGAGCATTCCTGGGGCATGAAATATTCTTTAGATATTCTGATGCTCACCTTATGAAAGCTGAAGCGCTTATGCGTAGCGGGGGAGATCCTACCTCTCTGGTTAACGAACTTAGAGTAATCAGAGGCGCTACACCTTTTGGAAGTGTTACCGAGCAAGATGTTCTAGATGAAAGAGGACGTGAGCTATATGCTGAAACCTGGAGAAGAAACGATTTGATTCGCTTCGGGCAATACACTAGAGACTGGATCTTTAAAGCTCCTGGATCTGTGAATAACGACACTTACAAGTTGTTCCCAATTCCTGCAAGTCAGATTTTGGCAAACCCTGGTTTAACTCAAAATCCAGGTTACTAATATTACATATTTAATTTAAGTGTTTAAGAGCCCCTGATGTTAGCTAGCATCAGGGGTTTTTTCATTTGCCTTCATTGTCCTCCTTGTTCATATCCGTTGGGAACAATCCTTCTTGCCGTCCTAAAAAAGTTCGTCTTTAATTCATTTGCCCCATATTCCTAAAAGCAATATCTTAACACCTTGCTAACTGCAATACCCAGCTATGTATTTTATCGGTTATGATATTGGAAGCTCTTCCATAAAAGCTGCATTGGTTAATACAAACAGCGGTAAGAGTATTGCAGTCATTACTGAGCCCTCTTCAGAAATGAGTATGCTGGCCGTCAAAAATGGCTGGGCGGAACAACACCCGGATGATTGGTGGAACTACGTTTGTGAAGCTACCAAAAAGATATTGCAAGAAACAGGAGTTAATCCCAA
Organism: Flavobacteriaceae bacterium; assembly: GCA_040830565.1. Lineage (GTDB taxonomy): Bacteria > Bacteroidota > Bacteroidia > Flavobacteriales > Flavobacteriaceae > JAFMPW01. Next base: position 12,276 of record JBFOMC010000064.1, on the reverse strand, counting down.
GGACATTGAGGGAATCGGTATTGCCTATCAAATGCACGGTCTTGTTATTGTTGATCATGAAAGTAAACCCATAAGAAATTCTATTATTTGGTGCGACAGTCGCGCCGTAGAAATCGGACAACTCGCTTTCGACCAATTAGGTAATGACAAATGTGCCCGTCATTTATTGAACTCCCCCGCCAACTTTACTGCTTCCAAACTAAAATGGGTGAAGGACAACGAGCCTGAAAACTATGATCGCATCCATAAGTTCATGCTACCAGGTGATTATATCGCCCTTAAATTGAGCGGGCTAACCAACACCACCGTTTCCGGACTTTCAGAAGGAATTTTTTGGGACTTCAAAAACAATTCCCTGGCTAGATGGTTAATGGAGCATTATGGGTTTGATGAAGATTTGGTTCCAGATATTGTTAGCACTTTTTCCGTGCAGAGCAGGGTTTCAGAACAAGGAGCTGTAGCATCAGGTCTGCCGGAAGGTACTCCAATTATGTACCGGGCTGGAGACCAACCCAACAATGCTCTTGCCCTTAACGTGTTTCAACCCGGAGAGGTTGCCGCGACCGGGGGAACATCGGGAGTAGTCTATGCCGTTACCGATAACCTTTCTGTAAAGGAAAGTGCTCGGGTAAACAATTTCGCTCATGTAAATTACCGACCAGAACTTCCCAGGATTGGGAAATTACTCTGTATTAATGGAGCTGGTATCCAGTATAGATGGCTTCTGAATAATCTGAAGGTTTCTACATATGAAGAGATGAATACCTTAGCCGCATCTGTTCCCATAGGCTCAGATGGGGTTACCATACTTCCTTTTGGTAATGGAGCAGAGCGTATGTTAGATAACCTGGATCTTGGTACCCAGGTAGCGCATCTGAATTTGAACAATCATTCTAAGGCACATCTGTGCAGGGCGGCACTGGAAGGAATCGCTTTCTCATTTGTTTACGGTATGGAGATTATGAGTTCTGATGGCATACAACCAAATGTACTAAGAGCGGGAAACGACAATCTGTTCAGATCAGATATCTTCTCGAACACTATTTCTATCCTCCTTGGCCAAGAAATAGAAATTTACAACACCACTGGTGCTATTGGAGCGGCCAGGGCCTGCATTCTCGAAAAAGGAGATTTTGAAACTTTTGGCAAACAGATTCTAGACAATGATTATGTTATGAGCTTTAAACCTTCAAGTGATAAGGGAGCTTACCAAGCTGCTTATAAAAAATGGAAGAAGGAACTGGAAATAGTACTAGCAAATAGGTAGTATTAAATAAAATGAAATCTTAGTGAGGCCTACCTTTTACCTTGGACAGTTTCACCACCAACAACAACAATAATAACAAAAACACGCAAAAAGATTATGGCACTATTGGGAGACAAAGAATACTACAAAGGAATTGATGAAATTAAGTTTGAAGGAAAAGATTCTGACAACCCGCTCGCATTTAAATACTACAATCCTGAGCAAATAGTTGCAGGCAAAAGTATGCGTGAGCACTTTAAGTTTGCTATAGCTTACTGGCATACTTTCTGCGGACAGGGGGCAGATCCTTTTGGACCGGGGACACAGAGTTTTCCCTGGGATCAGCCTACAGATGCCCTGGAGGCCGCTAAAGAAAAGGCTGATGCTGCCTTTGAGTTCATTACCAAAATGGGTTTCGATTATTTTTGTTTTCACGATTTTGACCTGGTCAGAGAGGCAGATACCTTCAAGGAATCCGATAACAGACTATCTGCAATAGTAGACTACATTAAAGAAAAGAAAGCTTCCTCAGGAGTAAAATTGCTATGGGGTACCGCCAATTGCTTTTCCAACCCAAGATATATGAATGGGGCATCAACAAACCCCGACTTTAATGTGCTGGCCCGGGCAGGCGGGCAGATTAAGCTCGCATTGGATGCAACGATGGAACTCGACGGGGAGAACTATGTTTTCTGGGGCGGTAGAGAAGGTTATATGTCGTTGCTGAACACTGATATGAAAAGAGAACTAGACCATATGGGCAGATTCCTGGGAATGGCAAGAGACTATGCACGGAGTCAAGGTTTTAAAGGTAACTTTTTTATTGAGCCCAAACCCATGGAACCTATGAAGCATCAGTACGACTTTGATTCTGCTACGGTCATCGGGTTTTTAAACCATTACGGACTCCAGGACGATTTTAAACTGAACATTGAAGTGAATCACGCCACGCTCGCGAGCCATACCATGCAACACGAGCTGGAAATTGCCGCTTCACACGGTATGTTGGGGAGTATTGATGCCAATCGTGGAGATTATCAAAATGGTTGGGACACAGACCAATTTCCAAACAATATAAACGAAGTTACCGAAGCAATGCTTGTGTTTTTACAAGCTGGAGGACTACAGGGCGGAGGTATTAACTTCGATGCTAAGCTTAGACGAAACTCTACCGATATGGAGGACGTCTTCCTTGCGCATATAGGTGGAGCAGACACCTTTGCCAGGGCCCTGATAATTGCCGATAGGATCATGACATCCTCTCCTTATAAAAGCTTACGCCAAAAACGATACAGTTCCTATGATTCCGGAAAGGGGGCAGATTTTGAAGCGGGGAAACTAAATCTTGCCGATCTGTACCAAATAGCCATGGAAAATGGAGAACTAGAACTCCAGAGCGGAAAACAAGAGCTCTTCGAAAATATCGTTAATCAGTATATCTAGATAAATATCAAGGCCCTAAGTTTAGAAAAAGCTTAAGGGCCTTCTTTGTCTACTTAGCAAAATAAATATAGATCCCAACCACAATTACGGTTATCCCTATACCTACCTGCTTTACGTATTTAAAAGGCGTAATATCTACTTGTTCAGTATACTGTAAAGCAAAGGCCTCTTTTCTGGGCCAGATAGCCCCAATGATCAACATGATAGCAGCATTGAGAATGAAAAGGATAGCCATTACATGTAAGTAGTGAGGATAAGCTTCGGCCTCAATAATGGCCAACTTTCCTGCATCTGTAATTCCGGCAGCTTCAGCCTCTTCTAAGGCCGTGCTCACAAATTTTGGTTGTAGCCAAAACTGGCTTATGATATAGAGTATGGACCCGGAAAGGATACCGATCTTAGCAGCTATCGCAGGAACTTTCTTGGTCAGATACCCTACAACTATAATGGTCAGAATAGGGATGCTATATATTCCGTTGATCTCCTGCAAGTAGTTAAATAAGCTTCCGGCATTTGCAATCATTGGTGCAATGAACATAGCAGCCAGCGCCAGACAAACTCCAAAGATCTTCCCATACTTGACCACCGTTTTTTCTGAAGCCTCCTGGTTGATGTGCTGTTTATAAATATCAATACCAAATAAGGTAACCGAGCTGTTGAGTACACTATTGAAGGAACTTAAAATCGCCCCGAAAAGTACTGCTGCAAAGAACCCAACTAAGTAAGTCGGAAGGACAGCCCTAACGAGTTCGGGATAAGCTAAATCGCTAGATGCCAATCCTCCTTCAAAATAATAGTATGCTATCATTCCCGGCAGCACTAAAATTATAGGCCCAAGTATTTTCAAGAAAGAGGCCAAAAGGAGACCTTTCTGTCCTTCGGCCAAATTTTTAGCAGCCAAGGCTCGTTGAATAATTTGCTGGTTGGTGCCCCAATAAAAGAGCTGGACCAGCATCATCCCAGTAAAAATCGTAGAAAAAGGGACCTCTTGTCCGGGTTCACCGGTAGAATCAAATCGTTCCGGATTGGCCTCCATCAGGGTTTCCAGGCCAGCAAAAACACTTCCGTCTCCCACGGCCATCAAACCGAAAATTGGAATCAGTATGCCCCCCACAATAAGGCCTATCGCATTTATACTATCCGAGACCGCTACCGCTTTTAATCCGCCAAATACCGCATAAATAGAGCCAATGATCCCTATCCCCCAGATGCAAATGACGAGGGCTGTTTTTTCGGAAACATCCAAAAGCTCCGGAACATTGAACATGCCACTGATTGCGACAGAACCTGAATATAGGATCACGGGAAGGAGCACTACTACGTAGCCAGTTAAAAACAAGCCAGATGTAATGGTCTTTGTGGTGATGTCAAACCTATCGGCTAAAAACTGAGGAACCGTTGTCAATCCTCCCTTGAGATACCTTGGAAGGAGAAATACAGCAGCAACTACCATGGCAATTGCGGCAAGAGTTTCCCAGGCCATTACGGATAATCCATCTTTGTACGCACTCCCGTTAAGGCCAACTATTTGTTCTGTAGAAAGATTGGTCAAAAGGAGAGATCCGGCAATCACACCGGCGGTAAGGCTTCTTCCTCCCAAAAAATATCCGTCCGAGGAGGTTTCATCTGTAGTTCGGGTTGCAAAGTACGAGATTACGGCCACCATTAGGGTAAAGCCCACAAAAGATAATATCCCAATCATTTTAGTTTAATTTGGTTGATTACACCCCTAAATATATTGGATTATTTGTGATTTCCGCATGCAAAGAAGAAATAATAACAAAATGTTGGAAAAGTATACTTTACATCCCTAAAAATGGTAGCGTATTTTTAAAATATTAACGGCTTTCAACTTCGCTGTTCTTTAAAGATTATCTATCTTGCGACCCGGTATTCGAATTTGTAAAAAATTGAGCTAACTCTCAAAATATAAAAGTGTTAGCTGAAAATATGTACAAGAAAATATTCGAAAGAAGAGAATTAGACGGCGTAACAGAAATGCTATTCTTCTGATTTTTTAGAACCAAAACATACGAGAGAGAAACATGACGATTTTTAGATTGAAAAGGGCAGTAACATTTCTTATCACATTACTGTTCATCTCCTGTACTACAGACAAGGAGAAAACTCAAAAAACAGACGAAAACTCGAAAACGCTTTTTTCCTTACTAGCTCCGGAAAGAACGGGGATTAACTTTGTAAATAGCGTTGAGAACCAAAAGAATTTCAACATTTTTAAATACCGAAATTTTTACAATGGAGGTGGGGTGGCCATAGGTGACATCAATAACGATGGTCTGGCAGACATCTATCTAACCGGTAATATGGTTCCCAATAAACTGTATCTGAATAAAGGGGGGCTGAAATTCGAAGATATTTCTGCCACTGCAGGAGTTGAAGGGAACAAGCCTTGGTCTACCGGGGTAAATATGGTGGATATTAACAATGATGGCCTACTTGATATTTATGTCAGTAATGCAGGAAATATGGAGGGAGACAATCATGATAATGATCTCTACATAAACAACGGCGATCTTACATTCACAGAAAAGGCAGAAGAATACAACCTGGCCAAAACTGGCTTTACTACTCATGCCTCTTTTTTTGACTACGACAAAGACGGTGACTTGGATGCCTATATTTTAAACAATAGTAATGTTCCTGTAAGTAGTCTTGGGTATGCAGAACAAAGACATGTCAGAGCTCAAGACTGGCAAGGCGTTCCCGATATTTTCAGAGGAGTTGGGGATATGCTTTTGCGAAATGATGATGGTAAATTTGTAGATGTTAGTGAAGAAGCCGGCATCTACGGTAGCCTTATCGGATTTGGCCTCGGGGTGGTCATTACTGATATCAACAAAGATCTTTACCCTGATATGTACGTCTCCAATGACTTTTACGAAAGGGACTATCTGTATATCAATAATCAGGATGGTACTTTTAGAGAGGAAATAAAGGATTGGACCTCCCATTTATCACTTTCCGCTATGGGAATAGATATGGCCGATATTAACAATGACGGAGAGGTTGAGATCTTTATTACGGATATGCTACCTGAGAAAGATGAAAGAGTGAAGGCGGTGATGGAGTTTGAAGGCTATGATGTCTTTAGATTAAAGCAGAGCAAAGACTTCCACCAACAATATATTCAAAATACGCTTCAGCTTAACAATGGTAACGGGTCCTTCTCTGAGGTAGCTTACTTTAGCGGTGTTGACGCCACAGATTGGAGTTGGGCGGGATTGCTTTTCGACATGGATAATGACGGATTTAGGGATATTTACGTAACCAACGGCATAAATCACGATTTAACAGATCTTGATTTCGTGGATTTCTTCGCGAATGAGATCATACAGGAAATGGCGCTTACAGGTAGAAAAGAATCCATTGATTCTATTATCAATAAAATGCCTATTAAGCCCCAGCCCAATTTTGCATTTAAGAACAATCGTGATATTACCTTTTCCAATGCCAACAAAGAATGGGGTTTTGAACTCCTAAGCATGTCCAACGGCGCAGCCTACGGAGACCTTGACAACGACGGAGACCTGGAAGTGGTAGTAAACAATGTCAATATGGATGCCTTTGTTTACGAAAACAAAACCAACGAGCAACTAGATCATAATTTTTTTCGCATAAAGCTCGAAGGAGGAGACAAGAATAAGTTCGGCGTTGGAGCAAGCGTAATGTTATATTACGGAGACAATGTAGTGCTTCAGGAACTCCTACCCTTTAGAGGTTTTCAGTCTTCCATGGATTACACGATGACCATTGGCCTGGGAGATCATAAACAAATTGATTCCCTCAGGGTAATCTGGCCAAACGACAGCACCCAGAAACTAAACAATATTGAGGCTAACCAAACCCTCGAGCTCAAATTAGCAGAAGCAGATAAAAAATACAGCCCTCCCAAGAAGGTAAAAAACAAAACGCTGCTTAAAGAGCTAGGCAATGACCAGCTTTTAGCACATAAGGAAAATAGCTATAATGATTTTGACAATGAAGGTCTGATCTATAAACTACTTTCTCAGGAGGGGCCGGCTCTTGCAGTGGCAGATATTGATGGAGATGGGAATGAAGATGTTTTTGTAGGAGGAGCAATGAACGTTTCCGGAATAGTATATAAGCATTCCGGAAATGGAAAACTAAAACCCACAGAGCAAAAAGAGCTGGAAAAAGAGGCTTTTTATGAGGATACTGCAGCAGCTTTTTTAGACGCAGATGGCGATGGGGATTTTGACTTAATGGTGGGTTCCGGAGGGAACCAGACAGGGGATCAACAGGCATACAGACCAAGGCTCTATCTAAATAACGGCAGTGGCCGCTTCAGTAAATCTGAGCAAATCTTACCTTCCGCTTTTAAGAATGTTTCTACTATTGCTCCTTATGATTTTGATGCTGATGGAGATGTAGACGTTTTCGTAGGTTCTAGAAGTGTGGTAGGTACTTACGGTATTGACCCTAACCATATATTTCTGGAAAATCAGGGAGACGGGACCTTTCAGGAAGCAACCGAAAGGCTAGCTTATGATCTTAAAGATGCAGGGATGATTACCAATGCTATTTGGGTAGACATGGACGGAGACAAGAAAAAAGATTTGGTTACGGTATCGGAATGGGGAACACCCAACATATACAAAAATTCGGGCAGGAGACTTGCTCACTTAAGTACAGCTCTTGATAGTCTTCACGGTTGGTGGAATGCCGTAGAGGCGGCAGATCTTGACGGAGATGGAGACAAGGATTTGATTTTAGGAAACCAGGGCAGCAACTTACACTATAGGCCTACCCCAGAAAATCCCATGAAAATGTGGGTAAATGATTTTGACAACAATGGTAGCATAGAACAAATAGTTACTATGCATCAAAATGGTAAAGACTACCCTATACATCAAAAAAGGGAGCTAACAGAGCAATTGGTGTCTTTAAAAAAACAGAATCTGAAAGCTTCGGAATATTCAAAGAGAAGCGTCGATGAGTTGTTCAGCCCAGAGATCTTTGAGAACTCTATCATGAAAATATCAGCCGTGCCGGAATCTGTGATAGCAGTGAACGAGGGTGGCGGAAAATTCACCATTAAACAGCTTCCAACTAGGGTGCAGTTGTCTTGTGTTTGTGGAATAACATGCACAGACATCAATAACGATGGAAATCTTGATCTTGTTATGGGTGGAAATAATTTTGAATTTAAACCCCAATATTCACGCCTGGATGCCAGTTATGGTAACGTCTTACTAGGAGATGGCAAGTTGGGTTTTGAATGGCAGAATTACGACCAAAGCGGATTCTTTGTGAAAGAGGAAATAAAGCATCTAAAGCCATTTACAGATAAGCAAGGTAACCGCTATATCATCGCCGCAATAAACGACCGTAAACCAAAGATTTTTTCATTAAATGAATAAGGGAATAATTGGAGTTCTGGCCCTGGTCTTTTTTGCAGCTTGTGGGGAAAAAGAGGGAGAACTTTTTAGAAATCCCCAAGCGAGTGAAGCAGGAATCGATTTTGCCAATACACTCACCGAAACTGAAGATCTCAATATCCTGGATTACCTCTATTTTTACAACGGCGGAGGTGTCGCCATAGGCGATATAAACGGGGATGACCTTCCGGATATTTTTTTTAGCGGCAATCAGGTAAAAAACCGTCTCTATCTAAATAAGGGCAACTTAAGCTTCGAAGACATTTCTGAAAAAGCCGGAATCTCCGGGAATAGCAGCTGGAATACCGGAGCAGTGATGGGGGATATCAATGGAGACGGACTGCTAGATATTTACGTCTGTGCCGTTGTAGGGATCAATGGTTTTGGCGGGTATAATGAACTCTATATTAATAACGGAGATTCCTCCTTCACGGAGAGTGCAGCTAAATTTGGACTCGATTTTGACACCTACAGCTCTTCTGCAGCCTTTCTGGACTACGATTTGGATGGAGATTTGGATATCTATCTTTTAAATCATGCTGTGCATACCCAGGAGTCCTACGGTCATGCCGATCTAAGGTTTAAAAGGAACTACCAAACCGGGGATAAACTACTTAGAAACGACAATGGAACATTTACGGATGTAAGTGAAGAAGCCGGAATATTTGGTGGGCCTAACGGATATGGACTTGGAGTGGCGGTAGCCGATTTCAACCAGGATGGTTATTCTGATATTTATGTAGGTAACGATTTTCATGAAGATGATTACTACTATATCAACCAGGGTGATGGTACCTTCAAAGAGCAGTTAAAGGACTATTTTGGCCATACAACCAGATTCTCCATGGGGAACGATGTGGCCGATATTAATCACGACGGTTGGCCCGATATTATCTCCTTAGACATGTTACCTGAAGATGAGGCCGTACTAAAATCTTCTGAAGGTGATGACAATGTGCAAACCCAGAAACTCAGAACGAGACAGTTTGGTTATCATTACCAATTTCCACGCAATATGCTCTTTGTAAATCAGCAGGGTAGCAGTTACGCAGAGACGGCCTTGCAAAGCGGCATTGCGGCTACGGATTGGAGCTGGAGTGCCCTTTTGGAGGACTTCAATCAGGATGGAGAACAAGATATTTTTATTTCTAATGGCATCCCAAAAAGACCAAATGATTTAGATTACATCAAGTTTGTCTCAGACGAGCAAATCAGAATAAAGCTGAACAATACCAAACTAGTAGACAAACAGGCCCTGGATATGATGCCATCAGGAGCAGTACACAACTATGTCTTCAAGGGTAATAAAAATCTACAGTTTGAGGATATGTCGGGGCAATGGATAGCCAATGACACCCTATTTTCAGGAGCAACTGCTACAGCAGATTTAGATCTGGACGGTGATCTGGATCTGGTTACCAATAACTGCGACGGGCCGCCTAGTTTGTACATCAATACATCCGATAATACATCTAACTATTTAAAGATCAAGTTCAATTATAGCGCTCCAAACAAAATAGGAATTGGCACTAAAGTTTTTTCTTATCATCAAGGAAATCTTCAGTACAAGGAACTCTACACGGTAAGAGGATTCCAATCCTCTTCGGAACCTTTAATTCACTTCGGATATGGAGACACCAAAATGGTAGATTCCTTAAAAGTTATCTGGCCAAATGGCAGTTATCAGGTCCTAGAAAATATAACTCCGAACCAAACCCTTTTACTAAGCCCTAAAGACACACTTCCCTTTAACTATGCCTCATTACAACCGAAATCAAAAGAGTTGTTCAAGAAAATTGAAGGCGGTTTGGGAATAGATTTTAAACATGAGGAAGATCGCTATACAGACTTTAACCGTCAAAAACTAATACCCTATCAAATCTCTGATCGAGGACCTGCTACCGCCATCGGAGATTTAAACGGTGATGGAAAGGAGGACATCTTTTTCGGGGGGTCCAAATTTGTTCCATCTCAAATATTCATTCAGGAAGACAGCACCTATGTACTTCAGCATATCCCTGAGATAGCGGCAGATTCCATTAAGGAAGATGTGGTGGCGGCTATCGCCGATTTCAATAAGGATGGAAGAGGCGATCTTTTTGTTGGAACCGGAGGGGCCGACTTTTACAATGAAATGAAACCATTGCTTGATTCCTACTACCTACAAAAAGATAGCGTGTTCAGCCTAACCCCTATCCCAGATTATTTTGAAAATGCAGCCGTGGTTAAAACCTCCGATTTCGATAAGGATGGTGATTTAGACATATTTGTTGGGAATCAGGCTGTTTCTAATGATTTTGGGAATACTCCAACTTCTTTTTTACTTAAAAATGAAGCCGGAGAGTTTTCAGCCGTTACAAATGCTGCCCTTCAAAATGCTGGAATGATTACAGATGCACTCTGGCAGGATTTCGACTCGGATGGGCAAGAAGATCTTATTGTAATAGGGGAATGGATGTCGCCCAAATTTTTCAAAAATGATGGAGGCGGGCTACGAGAAGTTATGCCTTTAGAAAAAGAGATTAGCGGCCTGTGGCAGACTATTGCCCCTTTTGATATTGATGGAGATGGAGATACAGACTACGTACTTGGAAATTGGGGGACCAATAGTAAGTTTAAGGCCTCTGCCAGGTACCCCTTGAAGATGTATTATTCGGACTTTGATAACAACGGTAGTACAGAAACCGTTGTAGCTCTCAATAAAGAGGGAAAATACTATCCAATAGAAGGATTAGATGGGCTCGCTTCCCAGATGGAAACCTTGCGCAAAAAATTTACTTCCTATAAGTCTTTTGCAGGAAAACCCCTCAATGAAATTTTTGAAAAGAGTGCTTTGAAGTCAGCTAAGGCTCTGACTGTAAGTGAATTGCGCTCGGGTTATCTCGAAAACAATGAGGGTAACTATAACTTTGTACCTTTTCAGAATGAACTACAAATAGCCCCCATAATGGCCCTATTAGTTTACGATTTTGACGGAGACAAGAAGGAAGAAATTTTAGCGGCTGGAAACTATTTTGGGGTAAAACCTTACCACGGTAGATTTGATTCCTTTAACGGGGCTATGATTAAAAGTAAAAATGACGTAATTTTAGGGGCTAAAATAGGTTTAAACCTAACTCATAAGTCTGCTAGAAACCTAAACATTATTACCCTAAACAACCAACCATATCTACTAGTAACCCTGAATAATGACGAGGTTCAGGTATATGAATTGACAAACAAAATTGGAGAATGATGAAGAAATTAGTCGTATTAACTCTGGCTGTTATCCTGACAGCCTGTACTCAGAAGTCCGAGCCCATAGTGGTAACGCCAAATGACCTACACAATGCAATAGATAAGGTAACGGAGATCATGATACATGATATTTTCTCCCCACCTGTTGCAAGTAGGATTTTTGCATACCCTAACATTGCAGCCTACGAGATTATTGCTTTGCAAAATGAGGATTACACTCCTTTAGAAGGCCAGGTAAAAGAACTTAAAGCCATTCCGAAACCGGATGCCAATGTAGCTGTAAATTACCAACTCGCTGCGTTAATTGCCCATATTGATCTAAGCCGAAGACTAATATTTTCGGAAGAAAAGCTAACACCTTTACGAGATAGTCTTTACACCCAATGGGAGGCTCAAAACAAAAAGGAATTTACCGCCTCCAAAGCATATGGCCTGGAAGTCGCTGAGCATATAGCGGCCTGGATGAACAAAGATAACTACAATCAAACCAGGACCATGCCCAAATTTACAGTGGAAATTGACAATCCCTCCAGATGGCAACCCACTCCACCTGCATATATGGAGGGTATAGAGCCGCATTGGAACAAAATAAGACCTTTTGTAATAAATTCTGCAGACCAATTCAAACCTGCTCCACCCCCTCCTTTCTCTATGGAAGAGGGAAGTGAATTCTATAATGAAGTAAAAGAGGTTTATGATATTAGCAATGAAATCACCAAAAAAGGAGACGAGTCTGAGGAAATTGCAATTGCACAATTTTGGGATTGCAATCCTTACGTATCTGTCACCAGAGGGCATTTAATGTTTGCCACTAAGAAAATAACTCCGGGAGCACACTGGATAGGTATTGTTAAAATAGCGACTAAAAAAACCGATAGCGATTTTGATAAAACGCTTTTCGCCTACACCAAGACTTCTATAGCCATTGCG
>JBFOMC010000063.1:0-10676 GCA_040830565.1 Flavobacteriaceae bacterium | reverse complement strand
TTCTTTAGATTTTGCAATTCTTTTATCTATTAAATACTGTCTTGGTGTAAGGCCGTAGTATCTTTTAAATAAGCGCAGCAGGTGGTATTTTGAAACGTATCGCATTCTAGACAAATAGTCCAGATTCAATGCATTTTCAAAGTTATTGTCAATATAATTTCGGATGCCAATGACAGTGTTTATTTGTACCTCGTTCGAGTAAGCGAGGGCCTTTATTCTGCTAAGCTTTTTTTCGTAGAGGGTCATTTTGGATTTTCTTGCATTCCTGCCAGTGGCATAGTTTACACCTTTTTTCAATTATTATTTCTTTTATGCTCGTAAAATTTTCTCCATTTTACGGCCCTTTGCCAATTCATCAATCAGCTTTTCCATACGTCTACATTGTTTATACAATTCAAATTCATCCTCTATTTCTTCAATGCGATACCCGCAAACGACTCCTTTGATCATGTGTGCATTGGGATGAATATTTGCTTTTTCAAAAAATGTTCTAAAAGTTGCTTTCTCTTCAATCAGGGCTTGTAATTTTTCTTCATCAAAACCTGTGAACCATTCTATTACCTGGTGGAATTCTTCCCTTGTTCTACCATGCTTCTCCAGTCTATTCCAATAAAGTGGATAGATAGATGCGAAGATCATATTCGCAACTTTCTCATTTTTTTCAGCTGTAACTTTCATTTTTATTTGATTTTGAATTCAATAGTGCTAACATCCCCGGTTCAACTTTCTAACTTAGTTGAGGGGGTTCAACCCGTTGTTATTACTCGTATAGATTCATTAGTCCATTTTTTTCGCAATTAGATAGGTATCACCCACTTTTGACGAAAAGAACAAGGTATCATTTCTCAAAGATACTATCCATTCACTATCGTCTTCGCTTCCAGAACTCCCATCGATAGTCAGGCCTTTACTTTTGGGATTAAAGACCCATAGTCCTGTTTCACTTTTATTTACAGCCCCATCATAACTGTCAAAGGTACCGTCAGCCTTTAGATGCATCCAATTTTCCTCGAGTTTTAGGGTTTTGTTATCCTCCACAACAGCCACAATTTGCCAGTTCCCCAGAAAGAAATCAGAGGAGGAATCGGCGCAGCTTTGCCCGACTAAAAATAAGATCAGCGCTGTTATGCCTCTAAAATTCAATTTAATAAACTAAAGCGGCCCTGGATATCATTTTGTTCTGTCTCAAAACCGATAAATCTGTAATCAAAGCCTACAAACAAACTGGTTCAAGTTAAGCATTCTTTTGAATTTAGCTGCAGATTATAAGAAGTTGTCTACGACCTAAAAACCGCATGTTCGTTTCCAGCGCTTGCAGAGGTAATTTGTTGTCGTGAGCCTACATTCTGCGTCTCATGAAACCAGCTTCAGTGGAGAAGGAACATCCGTCAATGGGCAGACCCTGCTGTTGTCATATGTTATTCTTTTTATGTCGAAAACCTATTATTTCGTTAATGAGAAAGAGTCCCACTGAAAACAATGATAAAATAATAGCATAGAAAGTCCAGCTTCGCTCGTTTAGGTCTCCGGTATGCTCTTTAAAAAAAGCTACTACGGCGAATATTCCTGAAAGTATTAGTAAAAATCTGAACCAAAATTCCAGGTATTTTGAAAACTTATGATTTGATTTTAATTCACATTTAAAGGAGACCATGTTAAGAAGTGAAATAAGTAAAATATAAATATGACTTGCTCTAATCTGCATGCGCATTACATGTTCATCTAAATGTACGGGGGTGAAAAATTCCTTTAAATAATATCCGGTTGCCAGAAATCCTACAAACAACGTAAAGCCAAAGACTATGTTTATTTGTTTCAATCTCATGTATTCCCAAATCAAATTTCGTCCATTTTCTTAGCAAAATCCGCCATCTTAAGACTTTAAACTGAAGACGACTTATCATATATAACAGGCATTTGCCCTTTCCAGGTATTCCATAAATCCTCATCACCAATCAGGTTTGCCATAAAATGCCCAACGTTTATTCTACTCACTTTACCCGCATTAAAGATGGCACTTCTTATCGGAGAAGGATGTATTTCGTACTTGGTTACTGTATCCTTATTAGTTAATCCGTCCGGTCTTACAGCAACCCATTCTATCCATTGGTTGTTTTTTCCAATTTGAGTTCTTAAATAATCGGCTGCTTTTTCATTATCAACGTGGGGTGGTAAAAGCAATCTTAAGAGAAAAATAACACATTTTTGAGCAAAGGAGATAGGTTCTTCTAGATCGCGATTACGTACTCCTGAAGAATTCATTAGAACATATTTGACAGGATATTCCGGTTTATTGACTTCTATGGCATTACATAGTCTACGGGCAGCATCTGTTACAAGTCTTCTGGGCGGTCCGAACATTCCTTTAAAACTCATATTATGCCCTAAACACGATGCAATCGCATCACAATTAAATGCTAATTCCCTCATTTCCTCATCATTCAAATCTAAAAGACTTGCAGAAACAACTAAAACACTTTCATTACTTTTCCAGGCTTCTGGTAATTTTTCAGGGGATCTTACAACGGCTTTAACACGATGCCCTCGAATTAAAAGTTGCTCAACCAACTGTCTTCCTGTTGCTCCACTTGCACCTACTACTAAAACTGTCATACTCTTTTTTTAACCTGATTAATGCCTACAAGACGAGATTTCTACAAATACGTTACAACCAGAAGAATTTTTTACCACGCCCTGCAGATTATTGCCAGTATGCCGTGGCCTTTCCTTTTATAGACTATTCTCGGGCAGTCTATTTCTTCTTAAAAGCAACCATATACTCAAGGCAAGTTCGGCAATAGCCATAATGAACATTATACCCATCAATACTGCCTCCGGAAGATTGAGCTCTACAAAAAAAACAATATAAGTGAGGGAGGCAAACATCAACAATACTCCAAGGCTTTTTGGTATATATCCCGACCTGAAAACAGTATAACCAAGTACAAGAATATGCAAGGCAAAAAATACATATCCTAAGAGTTTTACGGACGCATAGCCGTAAACATCGATACTTTGAAACGCCAGGGCAAACAAGCCAATTGCTACCGTAAAAGCATATAGCAGCCTTAGAATTCCTGTAAGCAGCGCAAGCTGCTTATGGACTGGTTTAAGCACCACATAGAGTGCGAGACCAATGGTAGCATCAAGGACAAGCACAGATAAATATCCAACAACAGCAAAACCAAATAGCTCACCTATTGCCTCAATATCCTCTTCCAAAGCTGCGGTGTCTCCGGGAACCACAAAATTTGCCAAAAGAAAATCATCAATTAGGGTCACTATCAGCACCGAGATTATGAAACTAACTCCCACAACTACCGCAGCTTTTCTTATGGGTAGTTTGCGGATAAAAGTCTTCATAATTCGCCCCTTTAGTTCAATTCCAACTTTATGAATTTAGGCATTTAAAAGCTAATTCTTGGTGTTGGTAACCAGTTCTTCCTAGTTAAGTTTCTCTTTATATTCTAACACTGCCTTCCAGATATCCTTAATTACCGGTACTACGACATCGTCCTTATAGTCTATATCTGTATTGGACATCACGATGGTTCCTATTTTGGATTCAGGATTAAAATACATCAATGCAAAAGAGCCAAAATCAGAGCCGTTATGTCCTATTAATACCTCTGTAGAACCAATAAAATCATTGTTATACTCATTAAAAATCCCCACGTTGATTCGACCACTTTCGTTCAATTGACTGTCAAACTGTTTTTTGTAAAATGCTTTATAACTGTCTTTTGAAAGCAATATTCCTTTCCCTTGGTGAGCGTTAATCAGTTCGGTTAAAAACTTCCCTAAATCTTCACTTGAAGTAAACAAGCCCCCGTTTGGATAGGTAATGGCGGTATAATCGGCAATCTTCTGATCTTTGAATAAGTAGAAAGCCGAACGCTTTACAGCGTCGACCGTCTTAATAGACCAGCCAGAATTTTCCATTCCGAGGGGTTCAAAAATATATTTCTTGGTGAATTCTGCATATGACACTCCGGTAGCCTCCGCAATGATTAAGGCACATAAGTCTGCTCCAAAATTAGAATACTCAAAGGTTGAACCCGGTTCATTCTCAGAAAACATTTCTGAGGTGTACCATTGTCCATCTTTTGACAGACACGATTTTAAGAACTCAAAGAGTGATATGCGCTTTTCCGGTTTTTGAAAATGGTTATAGGCTACCTCTTCTTTCTTATCAATGGTATCCTTTTCAAGAATAAATGCCTTTAGGTAATTTTCTTCCTGATCAATGATAGAGGATGTATGTGTTGCCAAATGGTGTATGGTAATTGGAACATCGGGATGCCTTGGGTTGTTGACCTCAAATGGAAGGTGATTGTTGATAGGGTCTTCGATATTTAGTTTGCCTAATTCCTGTGCTTTCAGTAAGGCTACTCCAAGAAAGGTTTTTGCAACAGAGCCGATGTTTTGAATAGTGTTAGCTTGGTATATACTACTGTCTTTTGAATTGCGAAAACCAAAACCTTCGTTATACAGAACATTACTTTCGTTTACAATATTTACTGAAAATCCGACAACCTCGCCATCTTTATTAGCCAATCGGAGTTTTGACGTCAATGAGTCTTTTATGACCGCTAAATGTTCTTTTTCCTTAAGTTGGTCTGGTTGTTGTTTACATGAAATCACGGCAAAAGCCATGAACAGGATATAAATTGTTCTCCTCATTTGATTATTTAATTATGCGATTTATTAGTGGATTATATTTTTGATATTAGCCAGTCTGTGAGCGCTTCCACCCCTACCATATTATTTTCGGCCAAAAGTCTCGAAGCCTCACTTAAGTTTCCTTCCTTTAGGTGGGCTATTATTTTTTCGTGTTGTGCTATGGATGTCTCTGCCGTATTTCTGATATCCATATAGGCATATTCATACCGTTGCGATTGTCTGTGCAGTACTTTTATCATCTTCATCAATTTCTTATTCATACAGCCCGAAATCAAGATTTCATGCCAGCTCTCATCTAACTCGACCAGCTCCCTGCTAGAACTGGTCTGACTCATTTTTTTGTTGATCACTACCAATTCGTTTAAGATTTCTGTAGAAGGGATCCCTGCTAATTCGAGGGCAAATGATTCAAGTTTCGCTCTAAGGGGATAGATTTCCGTAACTTCTTGTACCGAAAGTTCGGATAAACGGAACCCTTTCCCCGGTTGGGAAGTAACAATTCCTTCCCATTCTAATTTTTGAAGCGCTTCTCTAAGAGGCGTTCTGCTCACGTTGAGCAGTTCGGCCAAATGAACTTCCCGTAAAGGTTCGTTAGGGGCTAATTTGCCTTCGATGATCAATTGCCATAAAGCTTCAATAATTAGGCTTCTTAAGGATTTCCTTTTGATCATTGTATTAAATTGTATATTGTATACAATATTACAAAAAAATATTCAAAACGATAGCATAAAATCCCCTAAATGCCCATAATAATGTGGTTGTTACCGCAGTGTTCTGGCGCTTTCGTCCGCCCCGGTTGACGGATTATCATCTGTGTTGTAACGCGTTATGGCCCTAAATTAAAGCGAGAATGGGAAATTTCGTAAGCCTTCAGTGGCAGTAACTTCATCTTTTCCCAAAGTCAGGTATAAGAACACAACCAATGATATTAACAGTAATAAGAAAACATGTAGTAAAACTCTTCGATTAAATCCCTCGCCGCTTAACATCTTTGTAAGTTTCAGATCATCTTTTGAAGGCGGTGCAGACGCTATGTCATAAATTTTCATATGGCCATTCTGAAAGTCTCTATGAATCCACTTAATCTTTGAAAACAACTGTAATTCTTTATACAAAACAGCGATGGTCATCAATACGTATATAACAAGTCCTAAAGAAAGAAAAACGTAAAAGGGTATTCCTAATATCGCTATGTTGAAATTAGAATCTTTAGAAAACAATAATGAAATTGATCCAATTACCGCAAGAGTAGAACGTATCACATGACGCCAAATAAGATCATGACGATACTTATACTCGTCCCAAATCAATTCCGGAGAGGTAGATTTTTGTTTTGTCGGTTTAGACGCTGTCATGATCCTAGTTGAAATGTATTTTTCCTATTTGTTTGCCAATTCCAATTGATTTCTATACGTGATGATTCTCTCATTCGCATTGCTGTCTACCAGCAAAATGACGACCATCATGGCAATGACGGTAATACAAGTCGCTCGCCATATGGGCTTGTCGACAAAAACGATTAATAGCGCAGCGGCCACCATAATGAAAGGTACGACCTTAAAAACGATGGTGCTGTATTCGCCCATGGACTTTTCTGTGCGGGTGATTTCTGATCTTATAAACTCGGTCGGACTTTCATTATAAGCCTCGGCAAAGCTGGTGATACGCGCTTTGTTGGTAAAGAAAATCCCAAGGCCAACGGCCATAAGTAAAACCCCAGCCACCAATGTCGGGATGATATAGGCCTTCGCCATTTCGGTTTTACCAAGTTGCCAAAACCCTATGCTCGCCACTAAGAACAAAATCGCGAATAAGATAAAGAATCGTGCTGAGAATACTTCGGCCTTAGCCCATTCCGTGGCTATTTTTAATATTTCCATGATATCAGTTTTTTCAAATTAGACAACGGTTCAAGCCGCTACTTCTCCGCCAACCGTCAAACTCGGGGTGTGCATGCGATTTGGCCGGCCAAAACCGTCATTGTAGCTGTGATGTTGCCCTCCATAATAGGGAATTTTGCACAGCATTTTACTAATTTATTTATTAAGATATAACATCGCACTGTATTGGAGTACTTTGCCCACTTAATATTACTAAGTATATTTGAGTTAAGCCCACATTGTAGACAGGATATCTGATAAGCCTTTAATATGGAATTCGACCTTCCTAAATATCTCAGCGAATTCACGCACTATGAACTCCTGGAATCCTACTATCTGGTCAGGAGTGCTCTTGTCAGCGAGGTAACCATATTTATGACTATTCTTTTCGCTTATGTAACTGTCGCCTATTTTGTAAGTGCTAAGCTGACCAAGTTCCAAGCGATCACCATCTCGTCACTTTACAGCTTTTTTGCTTTGTATATGATTTCTTCTGCGTACAATTCATCACTTATGGGGTCGATTATTGGCTTTGTTATGAGTGGAGTGGATAGCTCTAAGGATGCAATCATTTTAGCCGCTATATTACTAGTGAGCTGGATATTCAGTATTGTATTATTCATTCAAATACGTCGAATGGGAAAGCCTTAATTGGTAATTACTAATCCATCAGCCTGATTATTACCCGGTAAAATGAACCTGTCCGCCTTTTGACAGCTTATAAGCATTGTTATTCTGGCTTTAGTTAGCAAAAACCTCGAAATGTGTAACCTTCTCCGGAAACTCAAGTAAAAACCGTTTATCTTCCGGATAATACTTAGCTTTTTCGAAATCATCTCCAGCAAAATTTTTGATCACATCCATATCTTTCCAAAATGTGATCAAATTGAAGTAGGCATACTCATTGTCCGTGCGTTTTAAAAAAATCAATTTAATAAATCCTATAGTTTGACTATAGTCGGGGATTGCCCTGGACTTCATGAAGTCCTCATATTCTTCAGCGTGTTCGATTTTAGTTTTTCCCTTCCAAATTCTAGCGATCATGTTATGTCTAATTTTTGTGCTTGCAAACAGCGGTCTGAATATCGCGTTTTATTTTTTATGCCCATGGATTGTATGAACCGAAGTTCCAAATATGCCCTTCTAGGTCCCTGCAGGTGTAACCACGACCTCCATAATCCTCATCTCTTATTTCTATAACTATTTCGGCTCCTCCTTGAACAGCTTTTTTATAGTGCTCATCAATATGCTCTACGATAATATATGGCGCTTGTGAATTCAGTCCGTTAAGACCCTCTGGCGTTCTTAACAATTTGCCATATTCATTATCACTTTCAGATCCTAACATGATCATAGCATTGCCAAAACTCAACTGGGCATGGGCAATGGTTTCGTTTTCTCCTGGTACTACTAAATGCTTTTCAAATCCAAAAGCTTTACATAACCAATCGATCGCTTTCAAGGCATCTTTGTACTGTATTGTTGGAATAATAACAGATCCATTTTGTTTCATTTTCTTAGATTTTATGGGTTAGAGGATTTAATTTTCCGACTGCTCGGCGAATGTCAATATATAATCGTTGTTATCAATAATTGAAAACTCGGTCGCGTCATAAAAAGTTTTTTCCAGTTCCCTGTACACTTCTACCTGATCTTTGATAACATTATAAAACTCTTCTATGTTTTTTAACTGGATATACAGAAGTAATGAACTTCCTTTTTCTCTCTTCACTACTGGGAGTTGGTCACCCAAACTTTCGAATGACTGAAACATTACCGAAACCTTTCCGCATGTCATCAATACAAATACCGGGTTTTCATTGTCCGGGTTTTTGGCCTGGATTTGGAAACCCAAATTTTCGTAAAACGATATCGTTTCCTTAATGTCGAACACAAAGATATTGGGAGCTATACTCTCCATAAGATATGAATTTGATTTTTGTACACTTGTTTGTGAAAATCCCAAAAAGGTCACAAACACAAGTGTTATAATAAGTAAGAGATTTTTCAATTCCAGATACTCCATTTTGATTCAGCGTTGTATATCATACGGACTCAGTTTTTCCATAACAAACAGGTTCACCGCATCAATCAACTCTTTCGGTCGGTCATCCAGGATAAATGCGCGACTATCTGTAATTGTCATGAGGTGAAAATTAGGGTTGGAGGGATTTGCTCCCCACCAGCTCTGATGAAAGGAATGACTAAGAAATGTGTTCTTGGGTTTTATCAGAATTTCTCTGTTAAAAGAAGGCATAATTACCAATGTCGGAACCTGGAGGTTTTTGTATTCAAGACTTAGGTCCGTACAGTAATACTCCAAAAGATACCTTACCATTATTGGAATCGGGATATTGGACATCTGCTTCCAGTATTGTGCCGCCTTTACAGAATCTTTGGTAAAAGTTTCAGCTGAAAAATTTCCATTGTCCCATCCTTGCTTATCTATTTCCTTCCACCAATTTTGGGCTATGACCTTTTCCGTGTAGTAAATTCTTTCCTCTAAACTGGCCGGCTCGAAAGAAGGATACATGGTAGTGAATTTTGCCATACCACTGATGATGATCACCCGGTCTATTAATTCAGGATAATCCAAGGCTATTCTCATTGCCAGGATGTTACTATACGTAAAATAGGAAAGGAGCACCGGGTTGTCTATTTCTTCTTTTTCTAATAGTTCTTTGATACCCGAGATAATTCCTGCCGTCCAGTAAAGGTCGTGATACACGTCGTTTTGATCAGGCATAGGATATGCTTGCGTTCCCCCAAAACCAGGTAATGTCACTACATACATGGTATATTTTGATCCAAGGGAGTCTGCCTTAAAATTTTCAAAGATATTCCCACCAAAGCCCCATCCAGCGATCATCAGCATATCTTTTGGGCCATTACCAAATTTTTCGACCTTGCCTAAAGATCCATACAGCGCTGCCTGGTATCCTTCAGGATGAACCAGGTTATTGATTTGAGCATGTCCTGTATAAACGAAGGGGACCAGGAAATAGAATAAAATAGAATAAGAAATTAATCTTAACATTGAATTTGAAATTATTTCTTCAAAACAACGAAAAGTGTCAGCTCTTTGGGTTCCACTCACTTGAGTGGATGCTATTTTTCTTAAAATCAGAGGGGGACATTCCAGTGAACTTCTTGAAATTTCTTATAAAAGAAGACTTGTTAGAGAATCCACTATCCAAGGCGATATGTATCAGTTTGGCATCCAGGTATTCTTTGGAAAGGCATAGTTTTTTAGCTTCGTTTATCCTGTATTCATTTATGAGATTGTAAAAATTCGTATTCAAGCCTTCAGAAATAACCCGTGAAAGGTTGGTGGCAGATATTCCTAACTCACTAGCCAATACCTGCGGCTTCAAATCGTCCTTTAAGTATAAGTTTTTTTCCTCTAACAAGAATTTTAGTGACTCACTTAATTCCTTGACCTGATGCTTACTTAATCCGGAACTTGAATATTTTTTTGCATTGTTTCCATTGACGATTATTTCAGGATTCAGATAGCATATGAAACCTATTATATGAATTAGAACGCTTAATAGGAATGGACTAAGTTGTTGCACTTCTTTTATAGCATAAGAATGAAAAAAGGAAGTCAGGAATAGTATGAAATTGAGTGTAAGGAAGACGGTAATAGCAATCAAAATACCCATGAGTACTTTTCGTTTTTTCTCGCCCTTTTTTTCGGCCCATTTTGAGTTTTTCAATAATCTGAAACTCCATATCAGAAAAATGATCGTTGAAGACAAATAGAGGAAATAACCAAAAGAAAACTGGTCAAATATTATGGGTCCCTGATACCGGATAGCATATTCATAGATGGAGATCTTTGTTTCCGGAGGCAAACGGTAAAACGGTATAAGGATGGCAACTTCATAGGCAAAAGGAATAAAGTAGCTAAGGTAAATCCATTTCCACCCTTGATCCATTTTTGTGTTAAGCCTAATAAATAGGTAGAGCACAGGACCAATTAGGAAGGTAATTGGAAGCGTGGAGTATAGTACATGAGGGTAATCCTTGATCCCGCCATTTAGGAACATGACCTGTTCAAATAAGAATGCCGAGAGAAGAGCAATTAAAATAGCAAGGACATTATTTGCT
>JBFOMC010000062.1:0-2574 GCA_040830565.1 Flavobacteriaceae bacterium | reverse complement strand
TGAGGATGAACTATCGGCGAGGATATTCCGCGACTTTGAAGCTTTATGTATAATGCAATCCCGGCTGCCCAGACTGCATTGGGTGAGGCTGTTAATGACCTACCTCAGATTTTCACTTCCAATGTGGCTGTTGGCTCAGATGAGAATTACTGTATTGGTTCACAGTTGGGTATTACAGGCATTGGAGGGAGAGTCTTTTTCAGACGAAAGGTATATCCTTAAGGAGCTTGCTGGCCGTAATCGCGCACAGATTCGACCTACTTTGTTGCCGACCACTGAAATTTCTAATCGTATTAAAGAATACATGCGTTCTCGCATTGAATTGAATATTATACTGTACGGTCTTTCAAAGATCTGCCCGGAAAGGTTCAACAACGACAAGATCATTGTGAGCACTAACAGTGGTAGCAATAGAGTTACTTTAAGTGAGCTGATTTTGTTTGCGCATAAAGCTTCCGATTCGGCTAAAAGTGATGAAGCTTGCTTAGCTGCAGGAGGTAACGTAGCCACTATGATTAAAAGGTATTCCGAACAGTTTGCCGCTTGGAGAGATCCTCTCAATTGTGGACAAGGCAAGAACATTGATGAATTTCTGCGGGTCCTGTATAAAGATAATCGGGGGGATGAAGCAGGGGGGTATTTACTGGAAAAGAAAGGTCGAGGAGAAACAGCTGGATTTAGGGTGTTTCCAGGGCAACTCCTACTTCAGCTTGTAACATCATTATCATCATCAGCGAAAGCGCGAGAGGGTGGTGGTGGCAAGCTGGTTCTACAGGATATTGAAGATCATTTTAGTGTGTATGGAGTAGACTTTACACTAGCGGCTGAGGCCCGTCCGTCGCTTATAGATGAACTTCAATCGCTCGGTCTATTGGCTGGAAGTCCCGATGCTGGTAACAGCGTAGCAGTAACATCCCCGTTTTGAACGTGCTTTCTACATCACAGGAAATTGCCGAATTAGTCAAAAACTACATCGGTCAAGTAACCAACGACTCGAGGGAATATCGCATTGTTTTACCTGGTCTTACTTCGCGTATAGCGGAAGAGGTTCATTCTTTGCTGAAAAATTCCGACATTAATTCCTTTCTAGCAGTTTCTGCGACTCGCCAACCTTCCGAAGACAAGCATTGGTTGAATCCGGTTAGTCTAACAAACATTCGTATCGGCTCGTTTGTTGCGGTGACTGATCCAGGTGCTTTAGCCGAGGTGAGAGATTCTATTCGGGGAACGGGGGGGACAATTCGTTCCGTCGTCTATTCCGAGGAATGGCCATGGATTGATTCCGGTAGCGAAGCATTCAGGTTCGATTCATCGTTCGTTCCTTCAATTGTTGAACGGTGGACTTCAGACACCGAAGAGCAGACTTGGATTAAATCCATGATTTTGCAGGGATTGGTTCCAGCTACGGTGCGACTCCATAATCGATCTGATGTTCTTTTAGAGGATATAATTGGAGGATTTGATCCTTCTACATTGGTTGAACTTCGTTCGATCCGGGAAAAAGTTCTGTTTCACTGTGGAATCCCATTAATACGATCCGACGATCTAGATGCTAGAACTTGTGTCAGGCCGGTAAAACGTCTTGTCCGAAAAATCTTAGATCGAGCGAAAAAAGAGCCCGAGCTAAGGAGTACTATTATTGCAAAAGGATCAGGCGAAGAAAAGGAACTCCCAGGCTTGGTTGATGCTATCGATGACTTCTTTGATGGATTGGCAGGTTATGCATCTCTTGATGGTGATCTATTAGCACTCAAGGATTGTTGGGGCAAGGGTGAGAATCGTTTGAAAAACTGGCGGTTATTATCATATAACCGTCTAATTGATCTTTTCGAGATTGATGAGAGTCCCCCAGTTTCAGTTGATTGCAAATGGGGGACTGATGGGGATATTGTGGTCTCTGAGGACCGGAAAGCGCTGGGCTGTAGTAGAGATTCAACTGTTCGTATTATCACTAGTTATTCCATACCCGATTCTGACTTTGTGTCAGGCAGTTTACGATTGCAGATAAAAATTCGGCGAGAAGTACTAGCGGACACTGTTGTTACAGAAAAGGAAGGCGAAATAGTTTCCTTGATAGATTTAAATCAATATCAGTTTACATATAAAAGAAGAGTCCCAGTTAGTATTGTGTTGATCTCTGATACCGTTGATCGAGGGCATGATAGGTTATATCTTCATTGTTGTGGTCCTGATCGCCCTGCCTTTGCAATAGGAATACCAGAATTCTGGTCTGCTGAAGCAGAAATTAAAACTGACGAACCTGCACCTGCAAAAAGACAACAGATTGATGGTCCGATTCGATTGTGCTTTCTTTCCGTAGGCGGGATAAAACCAACTGTGCGAATTGGAGGGGATCAAGAACTACAAGTTTCGATCGAATCCGGAAGTGCTATATGGAAGCTTAATGACTCAATCAATGCCCTGCACGCTCCTTCGGGGCAGATAGAGTGTTCATGTGAAATTGATGATCGATTTATTAATATTTCTCTTGTCTCGGATCACATAACCAGAGGTGAATTTACCCTAGAAGACGAGTTTAGGCATGCTATAATTGAGGGCAAAACTTCGACAGTG
>JBFOMC010000061.1:0-14259 GCA_040830565.1 Flavobacteriaceae bacterium | reverse complement strand
TGAACGGCCCATGGACAGGTTGGTTTGTGGAGATGTTGGTTTCGGTAAAACAGAAGTAGCCATTAGGGCCGCATTCAAAGCCGTGGACAATGGCAAGCAGGTTGCTGTTTTGGTGCCAACGACCATCTTAGCGTTTCAACACCAGAGAACTTTTAAGGAACGTCTTAAAGAAATGCCGGTTACAGTAGATTACTTAAACCGCTTCAGAACAGCAAAGGAGAAAAGGGAGACCTTGGAAGGATTGGCTAACGGGAAAGTAGACATTATAATAGGGACTCATCAATTGGTGAATAAGAATGTGAAATTTAAAGATCTTGGATTGCTCATTGTAGACGAAGAACAGAAGTTTGGAGTTGCCGTAAAAGATAAGCTCAAATCTATCAAAGAAAATGTAGACGTTCTCACCCTTACCGCCACCCCTATTCCCAGGACTTTGCAATTTAGTCTCATGGCCGCAAGGGATCTTTCTGTGATCACTACTCCTCCTCCTAATAGATACCCTATTGAGAGCAGTGTAATCAGATTTAGTGAGCATATTATTAGAGATGCGATCTCTTATGAGATTCAAAGAGGGGGTCAGGTATTTTTCATACATAACAGAATTGAAAATATAAAAGAGGTAGCCGGGTTAATTCAAAGATTGGTCCCGGACGCAAAAGTTGGCATAGGTCATGGGCAGATGGAGGGAAAAAAACTAGAGACTTTAATGCTCGCGTTTATCAATGGAGAATTTGACGTCCTGGTCTCTACCACCATCGTTGAAAGCGGACTTGACGTTACCAATGCCAATACAATTTTTATTAATAATGCGAACAATTTTGGCTTAAGTGATTTGCATCAAATGCGAGGGCGGGTGGGCAGAAGTAATAAAAAGGCCTTCTGCTACTTTATTACACCTCCTTACGAAGCTATGACCCAGGATGCGAGAAAAAGGATTCAGGCCCTTGAACAATTTACAGAGCTGGGGAGCGGATTTAACATTGCGATGAAAGATCTGGAAATCAGAGGTGCCGGGGATCTTCTGGGAGGCGAACAAAGCGGCTTTATCAACGAAATTGGTTTTGAAGCCTATCAAAAAATACTTTCTGAAGCCATTGATGAATTAAAAGAAAACGAGTTCAAGGCCTTATATGAAGAGGTAGAAGGACATCAAAGGAAAGAGTTTGTCAAGGAAACTCAAATTGACTCCGATTTTGAGTTGTTGTTCCCGGATGATTATGTGAATAATATTACGGAACGACTTAATCTTTATACCGAACTAAACAAGGTTACAAATGAAGAGGGGTTAAAAAAATATGAATCGCAACTTATTGATAGATTTGGGGAACTGCCTTCCCAGGTTGAAGATCTGTTGAACTCGGTTCGTGTCAAATGGATTGCCAAAAGTATTGGCTTGGAAAAAGTGGTGATGAAAAAAGGGAAATTTATTGGTTATTTTGTGGCAGATCAACAATCTGATTTTTACCAGAGTGAGATCTTTACACAAGTGCTTCAATTTGTTCAGCAACATCCGGATCTTTGTAGAATAAAAGAAAAGCAAACCCGTAATGGTCTTCGTTTGCTGCTAACTTTCCATAAGGTAGATTCAGTGAACAAGGCATTGGAATTGTTATCGCCCTTTGTGGCCATTCCGGAAGAAGTGAGTTAAAGATGCGATACCACATAAAGTTAGATGACTTTAAATATCTTTAATCCAAAAACAGCAATATGATATTCTGGAGCGGTTTTTGAATACTATTGAATAATGAAAAAAATTCTTTACCTATTTGTCTTTCTATGTTCTTTGTCCACAATAGCTCAACATAGCATTTCGGGTTCTTTTAGTCCGGCGGAGCATTACCAGTGGCTTCTGGCATATAAAATGGAGCCAGGTGGCCAGAATTATGTGGCAGACACCCGAATCACTAATGGGCAATTTACCCTCAACCTCCCTGAGAATAGTAGTTCAGGAACATACCGTTTGGTATATGCTGTGCCTCAAGAAGAGTTCTTTTTTGATGTTATTTACAATGGAAAGGAGGATATTTCTCTTCGTTTTTCTACAAGTGAAGGTCTCACCTTTCAGAGCTCAAGCGAAAATAAACTATTTGCTTCCTATTTCCGAGATCTCCAAAAGCAGGAACAGAAAATCATTGAGTTTTACGCCTCAGGAAATACAAATACCGACGAATTCCTTAACCTGATACAACAGTTGAGCAAAACCCAGGAGACTTACGAAAACAGTTCACGTGGACTACTCATACATCAATTTATCCTTGCCAACAAACCCTACATTCCGGCGGCTTATGAGAGCGCGGAGGTATATGTGAAAAACAAGAAAGGAACCTATTTTAACAACCTAAACCTGGGAGATGAAGAATTACAGGCTTCGGGGTTTTTAGTCGATAAGCTTTCTAATTATGTCTTTACTGCCTTACCCATGGTACTTACAGATGCCTTAGGAACAGAGCAGGCTATCAAAGACAATATTGGATTAGTACATGACGAACTGGAAGGCGTTGCCACCCCTTTCAAATTACGGTTGTATAACACGCTTTGGTCACAGGCTTCGGCGGCCGGCTTAAATGAAACAGCGGACTATATATACACCTCCTACTTAAAAGAAGTGGCAGTCGCCCAGGGCGATTTGCAACTCATACAAAAAATTGAAGTCCACAATAGACTACGTTTGGGAGCCACAGCGCCTGATATTCTCTGGAAGGCCGGAGAAGACCTCAAAAAATTGAGTGCCCTTGAAAACGCGGAAAACTATGTGCTGGCTTTCTGGAGCAGTACCTGTTCTCATTGCCTAAGCGAACTCCCAAAGCTTCATTCAGGCATTCAAGAAAACAAGACCGCTTTGGTATTGGCCGTTGGATTGGAAGATGGGGATCAGAACTGGAAAAAAGAATCTGCAAAATTGCCAAACTTTGAACACGCCATATCTTTGGGTAAATGGGAGAGTGAATATGCCAACCTCTATGCCATACAAAAGACACCGACCTATTATATTCTGGACGGTAAAAAGAAGATCATCGCAAAACCAGAGGATTATCAAGAGGTTCTTGAGTTCTTAAAAACTAGGGGTAATTAGTAGGCAGAGTTAATTATCAATTAACAATAAGCAATTAGCAATGGCCGATTTTAAGAGTTTTTGGTTTTGAGTTTGAACTTGAACTTGAACTTGAACTTCTAATGTAATCAGTAATCAAATTAACATTTTCCACTTTCCATTTCAATTCCTCAATTTTTCTTTGCGCCCTTTGCGACTTCTTTGTGAACCTTGCGGTTATCAAAAATCAGCAGCTAGCGGCTAGTATTGATCAGTAATAAACTACCACTTTCAACTTTCCATTTTCCATTTTCCATTTTCAATTCCCCGATTCTTCGATTCCTCCTATAAAGTGATATGATTAAAAGTAAACCAATTGGTATATTTATGCTCCGCTACAGCGTCTTAAGATCCTTAATGGTCTTGAAAGCGCTATCCACCTGATCATCATTCACCAGAATAGTGAATTCGTTCGTGGTAGAGATCACTTCATACAGCACGATACCCTCCCAGGCCAGGCGTTGGAAGATAAAATAATAGATGCCGGGAACGGAAACATTTTCGGCAGGCAACTTTACAGTAATAGAAGAAAGGTTTTCTGCTTTTTGACTGCATTTCTCACCTTTAAAAAGTGTCTCCACCACTTCATCCAAGCTATTGCTCACCACAATATTGAGTTCATTTACCCCTCGTGAAGAAGTGTAGAAAACATCCTTATTCTTGTTTACCTCTTTCAATAATTGTGTCTGGTTTTCTAAGATAGAGTCCGACACCAAAAAAGTAAAATCTGTGAGGGAGGACCTCACCGTGATCTCTCCGATATTCTTGAGTACTTTAATAATTCTGTGGGTTGCCCTGAATTCCATATCATCAGAAAGGCGTTTTAAGGCCATGACTATAGCCCCATTTCTAATTTCCTTTCCTAGTTCTTCTTCAATTTCGGGTTTTACCATTCTGGACAGCAAAGTCAGGATTATGATCCATTGTGAAAGCGCGCTCTGCAAAAAAGGCTTCTTCTTAATATAGTGCTCAACGACTGCGGATATAGTTTTCATTGAAATTGGCTTGATTAGCAAAAATAACAATTTGTTATAAATAAAACAAATAGTTGCACTTCAATGTTTATCTAAAAAGTACTCAGCTGCACGCCTGTTAAAAATGATAAAAGGCGTCTTCTATATGTTCAATTTTTGAAGTATCTGAAGATTTTAAAATGGTAATAATGTCGAAACGCACCTCAACATCAAGATCATTTTCCGTAATATAATGATCCGCCGCCATCACCACTAGATTTATTTTCTTTCTATTTACGGTTTCGGCAATGTTTTCGAAGAAGGTTGAGCTCCGTACTTTGACCTCTACAATGGCCACTACATCTTCAAATCTTGCGATAATATCAATCTCAGCTTTGCGATATCTGTAATTTCTGTGAAGAATAGTGTATCCCTTAGATATGAGATAGGCAGAGGCCAGTTGCTCTCCTTCTTTCCCTAATTCGTTATGCTTTGCCATTCTTCGTTGTAAAATCTTACAATATTGTTGCAGTTCATCGAAAATTTGAGCTTTTAGTCGGCTTATTTGACCATAACATCGTAATTTCCGCTGCAGTATAACGAAAATACTCGCATTTCCATAATATCGGTATTGTTTAAGCGTTAAGAATTTGCCCCTACACACATGAACGTTCTTAAAGCCTAAAAAAACTATGGAATACT
The DNA here is from genome assembly GCA_040830565.1 of Flavobacteriaceae bacterium. GTDB lineage: Bacteria > Bacteroidota > Bacteroidia > Flavobacteriales > Flavobacteriaceae > JAFMPW01. The sequence goes on along the minus strand of JBFOMC010000061.1, from coordinate 9,513 downwards.
TCGTTAATTGTAACACCTCTACATTAGCGCCGTACACAACTCCCTTGGATAAACTAAGGGCGGCGCATCTGTACAGAAGACTGGGGTTTAGCGCCTCTGTTCAGACCATTGACCAAGCTGTAGGCCAAGCGCCTGGGGCTCTGGTAGACACCCTAATCAATGAAGCCCTCAATATGGCGCCGCTTGCGGCACCTACATGGGCGAATTGGAACAACAGCAACTATCCGGCAGACGACGATGCGGCAAACCAATTGCGGAATGCCCAACGTTCAGAATGGCGGTTGGCGTATAGCAATGGCCTCGTGACCAACAACCTGCGAGACCGGCTAAGCTTTTTCTGGAGCAACCATTTTGTAACGGAATTAGACATATATGAGTGTAATGCTTTTCTATATGAATATGTCAATTGTTTGCAGCGTAATGCAATCGGTAATTTTAGAACCTTTATAAGTGAAATTGGTCTTACCAATGCCATGCTCTATTATCTCGATGGGGTTTATAACAATGGTAACAATCCCAATGAAAACTATGCCAGAGAACTTTATGAACTTTTCTCTCTTGGTGATGGTAATGGATATACCGAGGATGATATTATAGAAACTGCTAAAGCGCTTACCGGCTATGTGGAACGTGGAGAACTGGGTTGTGAAGCCGTCCAATTTGATGCCACCAGACACGATGCCGGCCCAAAGACTATTTTCGGTCAAACCGGAAATTGGGGCTATGATGATGTTATAGATATTCTATTTACCCAAAGACCTAACGAAATAGCAAATTTTATATGCAAAAAATTATACGAGTTTTTTGTGCACCCAGATTCTAATGATGACGCCGGGAATGCACAAACCATTATAGCTGGATTAGCCAGCACCTTTGTAGCCAACAATTTTGAAATAGCACCTGTGCTATCTCAATTATTTAAGAGCCAGCACTTTTTTGATGACACCGCTATAGGGGTCATTATAAAAAGTCCGTTCGATATGTATTTGAATTTCCTTAACGAATTGGGATTCAACTTTACTGATGATACTCTGAACTTTGTCATGAGCTCGTCAAATCTATTAGGACAAACCCTTTTTGATCCTGTAGATGTTGCCGGATGGCAAAGAGACCGCCAGTGGATCAATACCAATTTCATGATCGGTAGATGGTTAACTGCGGAAGTTTTTCTGGAGGCCTTCTATCAAGCTGACCCTGAACAATTTCGAACCTTTGCTATGGATGCTGTAGGCCCTGCCGATAGCAATACGAGTAATCCCGAAATTGTGGTAAGAGCTATTGTAGATAAGATCACTCCTAAAGGATTGCTGACCCCTCAGGACTTTGAGAACGCAATGGATTCCTTTAAAATTGATGACGTTCCTGAGGATTACTACAGCCCTGACTATTTCCCAGGTGGAAACAGCTTATGGATGCTTCAAGTCAGTCAGGAACCGCCACTGCAGGTGTTCCTTTTGCTAATGCACCTTACCAGACAACCAGAGTTTCAACTTAAATAAAACCTACAGCTATGTGTAATAATCATATTCCTATCAATATAAAAAACAATAAAGAGCACGACGAAGAACACAAGCAATGGAGCAGACGTTCATTCCTACAGGCATTGGGCATCGCCGGGTCGGGTTCCATGATGTTAGGCAGTAACATGCTTACCGCATCGGCACCATCCCCACTGACCGCGGCAATTGCCAATGCCGATAATGATTGTATTCTTATCCTTATTCGTCTTTCAGGTGGTAATGATGGGCTTAGTACCGTTATTCCAATAGAACAGTACGACTCCTATGCAAATGCAAGACCCAATATCTATATCCCGGAAAGTAAGATCCTTAAATTAACCGATGAATTTGGTGTACCTACATATATGAATGCGCTCGAACCCATGTGGGGAGAAGGACAGTTTAAGGCCGTACACGGAGTGGGATACGAAAATCAGAGTCTTTCGCACTTTACAGGTTCAGATATTTATGCCAACACGGATCTTACCACCACAGGTTTTGACGGACTCAATACCGGTTGGATGGGGCGATATTTTGAAAACATCTATCCGGATTACCTGGTCAATCCTCCTGCATCGCCAGCGGCGATTCAGATTGGTCAATACGGTAACCTGGTTTTTGAGGGAGAGGAAACGAACTATGCTTTCGTTGCTTCCAACATAGACCAGTTAGAAGAAATTGCACAATCCGGCGTGGTTTATGGTTTAGATGATAGCCTGTTTGATCCTTGTATGTATGGTGATCAGCTTAAGTTCTTAAGGGGAGTGGCCAATACTACCTATGAATACTCTGGTATCATCCATGAAGCCTATGAAAGAGGTCAGAATCAAGTGGAGTATCAGGATAACGGATTCGCCAGACAGCTGGCCCTTTTAGCACGTTTAATAAAAGGTAATCTAGGCACTAAGGTATATATGATCTCAATGGGTGGTTTTGATACTCATGGTAATCAGCCCTTAGCTCATGAAAGATTAATGTCTAACCTGTCTATAGCGGTGAATAACTTCTATGAGGACCTTGCATTTACCCAACAAGATGAAAAAGTGTTGAGTATGACCTTCTCCGAATTCGGAAGGAGGATATTTGAGAACGGTTCTAACGGTACCGATCACGGAAAGGCGGCACCAACTTTATTCTTTGGTTCCGGGCTTAACGGAAGTGCCTTTGTAGGAGAACATCCATCACTTGATGCGCCTAATGGCCGGGGGAATCTTGAATACACCATGGACTTTAGGGACCTCTATGCAACGGTCTTGGCAGAGTGGTTGTGTGTGCCAATTCCTCTTGTTGAACAGCATTTGCTAGATCATCCATATGCACCAGTTAATCTAGGCTTTAATTGTAGCGGCGTAGAATTTCCGGACATTGCCTATAGCGATCAGCCTCCAACCTTGCCAGATGGAAGTGATCCTACACCAGATGTTCCAACACCGGATTTGCTGGATGCCATTGTCCATAAACCTTTCTATCCGACAAAGGATACTCCTCATATTTACCTGGAGATGCCTTTAACAGCTCATGTAGACATTCAGTTGTACAATATCCTGGGACAGAATGTTGGTACTATCTATAATGAAATTACATCCGAAGGATCTGTAGAAATAAACATCCGCGAACGCATGCCTATGCAATTATCTACCGGAAAATATATCTATAGAATACAAGTTTCAGACAAAAAAATGTCTAAATCGATTATGGTGGCTTAAGGCCGCACCTACTTATCAAGTCATTGCCCTCGGACGCTGAACATTAAAACATTTATGTTAGTTCAGTGTCCCGAGGGCTTTCTTTTTCACCGGCCACTAGTGTGGCACCCCTGAAAAATAGTTACTTTTGTGGCCAAATTTCTATTTAGATGTCGCAAGCTCCTCCTAAACCAGCAAGATATACGATTACTGCTGCCCTCCCCTATACCAATGGGCCTTTACATATTGGGCACCTGGCCGGGGTATATGTTCCTGCGGATATCTATGCCAGATATCTCAGGCTAACAGGGAACGATGTAGCCTTTGTATGCGGAAGTGATGAACATGGGGTAGCCATCCCCATGAAGGCTAAAAAAGAAGGAGTAACTCCAAAAGAGCTAATTGATAAGTATCACGGCATCATTAAAAAGTCGTTCAAAGCCTTTGGGATCACTTTTGACAACTACTCTAGAACATCAGCAGAGGTACATCATAAAACGGCCTCTGATTTTTTCAAAAAATTATACAATCAAGGAGATTTTCTTGAAGAGACCACCGCCCAACTTTATGATGAAGAGGCTGAACAATTTCTGGCAGATCGCTTCGTGGTGGGTACCTGCCCAAGATGTGGTTATGAAGAGGCCTATGGTGATCAATGCGAAAACTGTGGATCTTCCCTTAATGCCACGGATCTCATAAATCCTAAATCAACCATTACCGGTGCCGTGCCTTCCTTAAAAAAGACCAAACACTGGTTCTTGCCTTTGGACCGTTACGAAAATTTTTTGAAAGAGTGGATCCTTGAAGGTCATAAACACGATTGGAAACCTAATGTTTATGGACAATGCAAGTCCTGGATTGACGACGGACTCAAGCCACGAGCCGTAACAAGAGACCTGGACTGGGGTATCCCTGTACCCGTTGAAGACGGTGCTGGGAAGGTACTTTATGTATGGTTCGATGCGCCAATTGGCTATATCTCTTCTACCAAAGAGTGGGCAGAACGGGAAGGAAAAGACTGGGAACCCTATTGGAAGTCCCCTGACACTAAATTGCTCCACTTCATTGGTAAAGACAATATCGTATTTCACTGTATCATCTTTCCCTGTATGCTAAAAGCCCATGGCGAATTCGTGCTGCCGGAAAATGTACCTGCCAACGAATTCCTGAACCTTGAGGGCAACAAATTATCCACCTCCAAAAATTGGGCAGTTTGGCTACATGAGTATTTGGTAGATTTCCCGGATATGCAGGATGTGTTGCGATATACCCTTACCGCAAATGCACCTGAAACTAAGGATAACGATTTCACCTGGAAAGACTTCCAGGCAAGAAACAACAACGAATTGGTAGCTGTCTATGGTAATTTTGTCAACCGGGTGGTAGTGCTGACTAACAAGTATTATGCAGGAGAAGTCCCTGTTCCGTTAACATTAACTAAGGAAGATGAAAGCGCTTTGGCGTCTCTTAGAGAGTTTCCAAATAAGATATCCGATTCCTTGGAACGTTATCGTTTTAGGGAGGCGGGGCAAGAAGTCATGAACCTTGCCCGTTTAGGGAACAAATATCTGGCCGATGAAGAGCCCTGGAAGGTGATCAAAGAAGATGAGGAAAGGGTAAAGACTATCATGTATGTTGCGCTACAGATAGCCGTAGGATTAGCTATCCTTAGTGAACCTTTTCTTCCTTTTACTTCAACTAAATTGAAAGGGATATTAGGGCTAGGCAGTAATGACAAATGGGAGGACGTTGCCGCTCAAGAAAAACTGCTTCCTCAAGGCCATCAAATAGGCAAAGCACAACTGCTCTTCAGAAAGATAGAAGACAAAGAAATACAGCTACAACTAGACAAGCTGGAAGCCACCAAAAAAACAAACGAATCTGAAAACAAAGCCCTTATGCCACAAAAAGAAACCATTAGTTTTGAAGATTTTTCTAAAATGGACATGCGTGTCGGCACCATTGTAGAAGCCGAAAAGATGGCTAAAACTAAAAAGTTGATGGTTCTAAAGGTAGACACTGGTTTGGATACCAGAACTATTGTCTCCGGAATTGCAGAGAGTTTTTCACCAGAAGAGATCGTAGGTAAGAAAGTTACTGTACTGGTTAATTTGGCACCTAGAGCGCTTAGAGGTGTAGATAGCGAGGGCATGATCTTAATGACAGAAAACTCAGACGGCAAGCTGGTATTCCTTAATCCTGATGAAGAGGGGGTTGGGAATGGCAAGACCATTTCTTAATGTTCAAATTTTTTCAAAAAAACTCCTCTGAAGGGTATTCCTAATTTGGCCTTATTTCGCTATCTTCATTCGGGATTTTGATAGCTATCCTCTTATGATTGCCAAACAGAATACGACTTCCAGCGGGAAGTCTCACACGCCCTTTATTGGTTTTAACCCACATTGGATATGACCTTCTTATTGCACTCAAATAAGAAAGTCGGGATCTTGCTTATTGGTATATTCTTAGCAGTAATACCCTGGCAATTTTCTAATGCTCAGCAAGAGCAAAGCAATGATATATTGGCCAGGGTACTCAATAGCAGCTCAAGAATCCCTGTGATTTTTGCCACCGGGGTTTTTAAGAAAAGTGGCACCGGCATTGTAGCAGACAGGGATGGTTACATAAGAATTCCTTTCAAGTTTAAACTCCTAAAGGAGACTATTAGTATTTCCTCAATGGGATACACATCTAAGGAGGTACCACTTTCCAAATTAAGATCAGGAGCTTTGAATACCATTTTATTAGACCCAAGAACCGAAACCCTGAAAGAGGTGACACTTTCAGCAAATACCGCCACTGAAAAGGAGGCAAGACTAAAACCAGAAAACATAGTTCGGAAGGCCATTCAAAGGATTCCTGGGAATTGCCCGACAGACCCCTATGCCTATATAGCGTATTATCGGGACTACCAGCTTTTTGAAAACGAGTACGTAAATCTTAACGAGGCTTTGGTAGAGGTTTTTGATACCGGTTATAATTCAGATAAGCTGACCGATAGCTATAACCAGACATCCCTTTACCACTTTGAAGAGAACACAGGTTTTAGGCGAGATACTATTTGGTCTTCAACCTACGAGAATTCAGATCAGAAATTCATCAAAAATGCCAGAATTTCTCCTTTGGGAGGTAACGAGTTAAATATTCTTAGCCTTCATGATCCCATTAGAAACAGAAGCAGAAACAGCTTCTCATTTGTCCACATTTTCAAAACGGACTTTCTGGAAAACCACAAATTCAAATATGAAGGGATCTTATATCGGGATGAAATCCCCATCTATCACTTTAGTTTTAAAACCCGTGACGAAAAGATAAAAAGTAACTATGCGGCAGAAGGATCCATATACATTGCCAAGGACAGCTATGGTATTTATAAATTGAGTTATAAAGGTTTTGAGCGACATGCTTATGACCCTCTCTACAGCCTTGAGTTGGAATACCTTCCTAAAAATGGTAAGATGGTGCTGAATTATATCTCGTTCAACAACTATTTTCAAGTGAAGAGTAAAGGAAACTTTAAAGTAGAAAGCATTTTATTAGATAAAGATGAGAACGCCTTTTTCATTACTTTCAATAATGCCGTGAACAAGACCACCATAGAAAATCCCAAACATTATCGGTTTATCTATGACAAACGGAAACTGAAATTAGCGAATATTAGCCTTGCGGACAGCAAAACTGTAAAAGTTGCCCTGGTTAACGGCACCCTGCCAGAATTGGCAAATATGGACGGAACCGTTATGAGTAAAATAAATTATAGGGTGAAGAATATAGAAGACCAACTTGGAAGAAAACTAAACAAGTTTAGCCTGGTCAGCATCAATCAGTTTAGAGAAATGTTTGTACAAAAGGTATTCCAGGGTAAGGCTTTACCTCTTAATTCTGATTTCATCAATAAAGACGCTCCCTTATCAGAAAATAAAATCACCTACTTTAAAGATATTTTAGATTATTGGGTAAATACACCCTTAAAACTCTCAAACTAGAAACATCATTATGAAAAAGACACTTTACTATCTAATGTTCCTTGCCGCAATTTCGTCCCAAATCTATGCTCAGGATAATTACCAGGAAGAAAGCCTTCTAGACCTGTATCAAAGCTACACTGAGCTGCCCAGAGAGCTCTCCTATGTACACCTGAATAAATCTACTTATATCAAGGGAGAATTATTAGGCTTCCAGGCTTATGTAATGGATAAGACTTCTTTTGAGCCATCCGTGGAAACTACCAATTTATATGTTACGATCAGCGATGCTTCTGGCAAGCCCCTTAAGAAAAAGCTTTTTAGGGTTCAGGATGGTATCAGCCAGGGGAACATTGAAATAGACAGTCTCTTTACCAGCGGACAATACGTGATAAAGGCCTATACCAACTGGATGAGAAATTTTAAGGAACAGAACTTTTTCCTGCAGAATTTCGGGGTCTTAGATCCGGACAATCCTCCCCCAATGTCTGATCAGAAGGAAGAAGTTATAGATGCGCAGTTTCTTCCCGAGGGAGGGCATATGGTTGCGGGCACTAAAAACACTATAGGAATAGCGCTAAAAGATGAAAAGGGGTTTGGAATCCCGGGAGTAGAAGGAACTTTAACAGATGAAAACCAAATGATGGTTTCTAGCTTCAGAACTAATGATTTGGGCTTTGCCAAGTGCTATTTAAATCATGAGACAGTAAAAAACTACCAGGTAAACCTGGTGATAAACGGGCAGTCCAAGACCTATCCCTTAACTGATGTTGATCCTAAGGGCATCGCTTTGGAGTTAAAAGATTTAAAAGATAAGATTGCCCTGGCCTTCCGGACCAACCCGGCTACAGAAATAGATCACAGGCGCGGGTATCAACTAGCCATACATAACGGAAGCGGCATTAAGATCGCCAATGTGGATTTTCCCAAAAACACCTTGGAAGTTTTGAAAGTCATCCCCTATGCAGACCTGGAACCCGGTATGAATGTTATCACCTTACTTACCCAACAAAACGAGCCCATTCTGGAACGCTTGTTTTTCAAATATGATGACAACAAGACCATAAAACATACTGACATTAGCTACCAAAAAAAGAATGATTCCATTTTAGTGACCCTGGCATACCAGGATATAGCCCTTAACGATAAAAGCAGTTTTAGCATTTCGGTACTTCCAAAATACACCAAGAGCTATTCGGCAGATCACAACCTGGTGTCCTATGCCAAACTGCAACCGCATGTACGTGGTTATATTGAAAACGCCGCTTATTATTTTGAAGACCATTCGCCTCGTAGAAAATACGATATGGATCTACTATTACTCAACCAGGGCTGGAGCAGCTATAACTGGCAGACCATCTTTACTGATCCCCCTGAATTCGACTATGATTTTGAAAAGGGTGTGGCTTTTACTGCCAACCTCAGGGGAAAATCAGGAGGGCAACTCCTCAGATATCCCGGACAGGGCATGGCCACAGAATTTATAAACCTTTCCACGAATGAAACCTCCTTCCAGAGAAGTTCGCTTTTTCCTATTGAAGGCGAGAAAATAAGGATAGGAGAAATTTTACCAGACGGGAAGGTCAAAAAACCCAACTTAGTAGTGCTTTTTGAGCCGTCGTCAGTGCCCCCTCTAAATGTCGGCATTAGGGCCCTCAATTCCAAAAGCGAACTTAAGCCTTTTATGGATACTTCCAAGCCCGAAGAGCTCTTTGGAAAGGTAGAACGCCTGGATGAGGTGATAGTAACAGATAAGAAGGTCTACACCCGTATTGAAAAGTTGAGAAACCGCAGTTCGGGCAAAATAGAAGTTTTTGACGATGACGTTAGAATGAAGTACCGCTATTTTTCAAACTACATCAGCCAAAGAGGTTATATAGTAGATGAAGGTTACTTTGAGCAGGTGGGTAGCGAGACTCCCGGCTTGAGCACCGCTGGGTTATTCAGGATTGTAAACCGTATACAATCCACACTTTCCAGGGGAGGAGCCGGAAACATCTCCTCATCGCTTTACGAAGATCCCGATGATGAATTCCCGCCCGGAACACGAGACCAAATTACTTCGGGGATGATCCCCAGCATTTATCTCAACGACATTTTACTGGCAGATTTTGATATACTCTACAGATTTAACATGGATCAGGTAGACTATATTGAAGTAGACCGCTACGGGCTAGGCGGTGGAATGCGAGGTGGAGGAGGAATAATCAAAATATATACAGACCCTTCCAGAGTACTAAGGGGAAGTTTAAAATTTGATAAAACCTATGAAGAATATGCCTTACCTCTAACTTTTAGCAAGCCAAGCAAGTACTATACTCCTAAATACAATGCGTATGACAATGCGTTCTTTAGAGATTATGG
>JBFOMC010000060.1:0-9409 GCA_040830565.1 Flavobacteriaceae bacterium | reverse complement strand
TGTGGACCAAGGACATGCCTGTAGACGAGATGAAGATCTTTTTTCATCAAACCCTGGTTTCTCTTTCGGATACCTTTATGAAGGCTACTCAGGATGAAAAAATGACTGCCACAATGAAGGATTTTTGCAACTATTTTGCCGAGAAGCTTGAACTACACAAGAAATAAATCCATCCATACAAAATAGGGCGGTAATTGCCATAATAAGCACTATTTTCCTTATACAGAAGTGCTTTAGTTCGCTCGGCCACCGCCAAAATGTTCCTTCATAAGATAGTTAAGCCGATTTTTTTATGCTGATCTCTGTCTTTAGATGATATCACTGACTATCAATTCTCTATCTAAATGGTTAGCCGCACAGCGCATTTTGAGCGCTCGATATTTTTAAACACTTATTTACCATAAAAATTAGATGATGAAAAAAAAGGATAGAATTAAACTGAAAAAGTATTGCAAGGGTAAAGACTGCAAATGTAAATGCCGCAAGAAGTCCTGGGTATCCCATATGGTGAATTCCAACTTTGGACAAGAATCTATTTATGATAAAATTCCAATACCACTCAAAGCCACACAACTTTGTGGGTTTAGATTCGTCTTTCCGGTAAGCCCTTCTAGCCCGGGTAACCTGACGGGGTGGTTAAAGTTAGAATACGATTCGGATGTGGAAAACAGTGATTTTCCGTCAGCACAGAATGAATTTGGTTTATTCAGGCATGAAATTCTGAGTGTGGATCTGAATTTAGCCGGGGTGACGGAAGCACATGCAATAGATGAAGTCTTTTCTTTTGAACTCAACTTAAAAGCTGTAAACATTCAGACACTCAATGTGGTTTACCTGGTTGAAGGCAAGGCACAGGAAGACGTAGAAGTCATGCCTTTGGCAAGTTTTAAATTCAAGACTTGTAATTGCTACCGTTGTGGTAAAAAAGTGATTAATTTTAATTTCTAAGCAGTTAAGTAAATACGCTTTAGCCTAGTATTTCATGCTCCGGACAATCTAACCTTATATCTGGCTTTAACAGTTCTTTTTTAAGGAAATTGCAATAGTCTTTTTCCGTACCTTTCTTGTAAAATCGACAAGAAAAACACATTCTTTGCACTGAGATGATTCCTGCCTTATTGAGCTTTGTAATTAGTTCTAACAGACTGTCAAATAGAGCCTCTTTTTTGGAAGCGCTAAGTAGTTCTACTGGTCGTTCCAGGGCTAGTGCAAAGCTACTGCACTCCAAGGCCAGGGCATTGCCACGCTGTGTGAGATAAATAGAATAGCTTCTGGTATCATCAGGGTCTGTTTCTTTTCTTATATACCCCTTCTTTGCCAACAGCCGTACAGACTCACTAATAGTGGCCTTTGTAAGATTGAATTCTTTTGCTAAGTAGTTCACCTTACAATTTTTAGGATCGTGATACTTTACAAACAAAAGTAGTTGCAATTGTATAGGCGTAAGAGAATTTTCTTTGCCTTCCTTCCATAGAAGCACCTTAAATGCCTCTGAAATGCGCTCCAGAGCAACCACAATTTTACTATCAATACTTGTATTCTGAAACTTCGGATCAAAACTGCTCATGCTACTAAAATAACCCCAAACAATTAGTTAACCTAACCATTTGGGGTAAATTACTAATTAGCTACTTCATAAGGCAAAGACAGATTGCCAGATGCTATGCTGTATACGCTATAAACTCCTAACATTGGTAGGTCTTCCTTTGAGGTGTTCACCTCCATATATGCGGTTACCGCATCGAAATTAAAATCTACTTTGTTATTTAAACGGTACAAGGGCACCACAACTTTAATAGTATTTTCCTTAGTTATTACCGGGAATCCCGGTGAGTCCATATACATGGGCATTCCCGGATTTGTTGGGGGTAGTTTTACTCCCTCGTCATCCTCTGTAAATTGTTTTACAGAAAGTCCGCCCGAAACTCGCTTATCTTCAACCAAGACCACCCAATGGGGATGCCAAATAATACCATCATCATTATAGATGGTATTGGCATTTTCATCCCAAAGAGGCGTATCGTCAAAGTCGGGGTGGGAGGTTAGGGCCAACGCTACAATACCGTCGGTATTGGAAAAACCAACATCTGTTGCTTTCAAGTTCGTTGGGAATACGTAGCCCAGAACAGGTGCGCCATCTAGCTGACCTACTTTATCTGGCAAGGATGCACCTGCTTTGCCTGCCACTGTAATTGTAAAGACCAATTGCTCCAGATCTCTGTCATATTTCACCTCTGTCTTTTGGATTTGTAAATCCTGAGACGTTTTAAATGTTGCTGATTCGTTGATTTTTTGCCCGTTACATGATAAAATACCAAGTAGAAACAGGCTGAGGATTGAAGTATTTAAAATAGATTTCATAGTACATCTGATTAAATTAAGATAGTTAAACTAACTATATGTGTTAAAAATTTTTTAAGATGAAATTTCTTGTATACCAGCACCATAATTAATGTGCATCACGGTTCCGTTTTCTAATAAGATTGCTGGCACAGGTTTTACTCCGGCACCCTCAGCCTTTGGTATTTCACTGGGTCTCTGGCCCAGGTGAATAATTTCAAGAACTACCTTTGCCTGGTCTATAAGACCAAGTAATTGCTCTTCCGCTGATACGCACACAGGACATCCTGCATGATAGAATGTTACTTTTTTCATTTCGATACAAATTTTAGTTTTTGACAAAATCGTCGAAACAAATATAGTAAGTTAAACTAACTAAATATAACTTTTATGAAAATATTAAACTCTTTTAGGAATTTTAAGTGTCTGGAGTAGCCGGTGTTAGCTTAAGCTCAGGGGTAGTGTGGTGAGACGCTTACCAGTAAGCTTGAAGACAGCATTGGCTACAGCAGCTCCTATAGGGCCTAAAGGGGGTTCCCCGACTGCTCCGGGTTTGTCTGTACCCTGAAGCAGTACCACTTCTATCTCTTTTGGAGCATGCCTCATTAAAGCCATTTTATAGGGGCCGTAAATTACAGGGCGAAGCTCCCCATTTTCTACAAACATTTGTTCATGTAATGCTGCACTGATCCCCATATTTACACAACCTTCACATTGGGCTTTTACCTGATCCGGATTCACAGCAATACCGGGATCCATAGCCACCGTTACCTTATGTATCTTGATGTTGCCCTCTTCGATAGATACTTCAGCGACTTGTGCACACGGGGTATTAGCATCGGTGGATGCCGCAATGCCCATGGCCCTACCGTCTACAACCTCGTCTGTATAGCCGGCTTTATTTGCCGCCGCTTCTATCACATTACTGAGGCGCCTCCCGGCTTCGTCATCCTGTATATGCGCTAAGCGGAATTCTACCGGATTCTTTCCGGCTTTTATGGCCATTTCGTCCATAAAACTCTCTATGGCAAAAGTATTGGCCAATAAGCCAAGACTGCGCCACCAGCTGGTAGCAAAAGGAAGTTGTACGTGCCAGTATACCGATCTGTAATTGGGTACTTTGGAGTATTGGATAAAGCCTCCTCTGATAGCACCCACATCGGCCCCAATGATCGTGGGAAGAATTCCGGGTATCAGGGCAGAGTTGTTACCTACATCTCCACTTACAAAATGATGTTCTAAATTTTCCAACAGGCCCTGGTCGTTTAATTTGCCTCTTAGCTTGTGGTGGGTAGGTGGACGGAAGAGATCGTGCTGAAATTCCTCTTTCCGCGTGAAAAAGTATTTTACAGGCTTTCCAACAGCTTTAGACATTACGGCGGCCTGTACGGCATGCGGGGTATGAAGCCTTCTTCCAAAACCTCCCCCCAGATAAGTGGGGATTACATTTACATGCTCCTCTTCTAAGCCTAAACGCGCTGCAACTTCCTTTCTGGTAATACCAATTACCTGGGTTGAAATTATTATTGTGGCTTTATTGTCCTCCACAGATGCCACGACCCCATTAGGTTCAATTTGGGCATGCGCTCCAATGGGACTACGGAACTCCAGTTCCACGACCCCTTGCTCATCTTTTAATGCCCTACCTTCTTTTTGAATGATGGTAGATTTTCCGTTGCCCACGGTCATTAGTTCTATGATGTCTTCGGTCTGTAGAGAAACAGGAGTTTCCCATTCAACCTCAATGGCTTGTTTAGCATTTTCGGCAGCGACTAACGAATTTGCAACCACACCTACAAAGTCGTCCTCCTGTACTACACTAACAACTCCGGGCATATTCTCTGCCTTAGTGGTATCCGCACTTTTAAATATTGCTCCAATTTTCGTAGGTCGTACTACAGCACCATATAGCATATTGGGGAGTTCTGCATCCATCCCAAAAATGGGTGCCCCAAAAACTTTATCCATTAGATCAACTCTTGCCAGAGGTTGGCCAATAAACTTATATTCCTCAATTTTTTTTAAAGCCGGAGTTTCCGGAATTTCCCAATTGGTAACCCCTTGAGCAACCTGGGCATAGCTCAATGATTTTTCATTGACTGAAAATACGCCATCTTTGGTGTTAAGTTCAGAAACGTCAACTTCCATTTTCTTGGCCGCCTCTAATTTTAACATCTCGCGCATAGTAGCTGCCAACTCTCTCAACGGTTGCCAAAGGCCAGAAACCGAGGTGCTTCCACCAGTGCTCATCCCATCAATATTACCGGTTGCTGTAGCCGCATGAACTACTTTGATCTTGTCAAATGAAATGTCAAGCTCGTCGGCTGCTATTTGTGCCAGACTTGTAAAAGTACCCTGACCCATTTCCACTTTGGGAGAATGAAGCACAAAACTGTTGTTAGCCTCAATTTCGAACCAAATCATGGGATTATCGGTATTGCCTAAATAAGACAATTCCATGCTGTTCGCCATATTCAATACCCCTCTTCTTATCGGATTTCTAAAGACATATGCGCCCACCGCGAGCACCCCTACAGTACCGAGCCCCCCACGTACCAGGAACTTCCTTCTGGAGATTTTCTTCTTTTTTTTCTCACTCATGGCATTAATTTTATTTAGCGGTTAAATCCTGGGTTTCGGCCGCAATTTCTGCCGCTCTGTGAATGGCCTTTCTTATACGGTAGTAGGTGCCGCATCTACAGACATTAATGATGTTTTTGTCGATATCTTCATCCGTAGGATTCGGGCTTTTATCGAGTAAGGCCGCCGTGAGCATCATAAAGCCCGGTTGACAATACCCACATTGCGGCACCACTTCTTCTATCCAGGCCTGCTGCACGGGATGAGGCCGGTCCCGGTCTCCCAGGCCTTCAATGGTGGTGATTTTTTTGCCCAAGGCGAATTTTACGGCAAAAGAACAAGAACGCACTGCTTCTCCATCAATATGTATGGTGCAAGCTCCACAAGCCGCTTTTCCACAGCCAAATTTTGTGCCTTTTAAGTTAAGCACATCGCGGATAACCCAGAGAAGGGGAGTGTTGTCATCTTCAATTTCTATGACCTGCGAAACGCCGTTAATGTGTAGTGAAATTTCCATAACTCTTTATTCTATTCTGAAGGGATAATATGCCCTTCTTCAAACCATTTTTTTACAGCCGCTATATAGTCTTCTTTGGAGACTGGAGGAGGCTCTCTTGGGACACCCTCAGCATCTAGACCGGGTTCCCAAGCCCAAAGCACCAATTCATGCTCTGTAAGATGATGCAAGGTTTCTTCAGCCGTTCTTCCTCCATTTCGCTCGGGATCCATCATAGATCTTGCTATTTCAACCCTGCTTAGACCTTCCCAACGCATAGCGGCCGGAGCCAAGGACCATTCAGGCGCCCCCGGCACCCCGGAATAGTTGTTATTTTCACTTTGATGACAGCTGGCGCAATTTGTGGCCTGAAAACCAAAGTTGTTTGCTCCCCTGGCCATACCAAAATAATGTGGATGAGCATCAAGCCCCTGTTTGGGAATATTGTCGCTTGGATGGCAATTGACACACCGGGGATGTGTAAGCACATCCATCATCTTGTCAAAAGCCTCTGTTGAAGCGGCATTTTGTTCCTGAAAGGTATCAGGGTTTATGTAGTTAGGAGTACTTCCAAAAACTCGTAAACTAAAAAGAACTACTGCAAAAACCGCTAATGCGAGTATGCCATAGATGAGGTGTTTTGTCTTCATAGCCTCTAGGTTTTTTAAAATAAAAGTGAGTACTCACTTATTTTCTGAATACTAAAGTTACATAATTTTAGGACGATATACTATTTTACAGTTTATATTTCTGAAACAAAAATTGTTTTAAAGGCTTTTGATCTTGTCTGTTATCTCGAAGCACTGCCGTAGAAATCCCTTCAATGATATGTAGTAAGACTTCGGCCTCTTTCTTAGCATTTGGATATTTTAGCTGAGAAAATGCCCAACTGAGTTTATTAAGCAAGGGTGCCATTTTATCATCAATATTGGTTGAGGCTTCCCATTTTAGCTTAAAGGTGAGTTTCCAGAAGGGATATTGCTCAGGCGGAATATTATAGGGTAACTCTATGGCCATTTTAATAGCCTTTGCCGGATCTGCCTGAAGAATGATGGGAGCAAATAAATCTATTGTTTTTTGTTTGGCCTGTTCCATAATTGCAGAAAGCAAACCCTGCTTGTTGGTATAATGCCTAAAAATCAGTCCTTCCGAAACTCTGGCTTTGGCGGCAATTTTTTTAGTAGAAACACTACTAAAACCCTCCCTTGCAAAAAGCTCCAGGGCGGTAGTCAGTATATCTTCTTTCTTACTCATATTTTTAGTGAGTAATCACTCACAAACTAAATTTTATGCCCGGCGTACGCTAAAGGTACAAAATATGCTTAGTTCAAGGTAATCGTAAATGGCCAGCCTTCGAACTGGGTCGCATCGGCCTTGGTCACATCTGCATATCTTGGCCAACATTCAAAGGTGACACTGTTTTCTTCTTTCTGAAATCTTATGAGTCCGTAACCTCCTCCTTTCGATGGGCTTTCAGGATTTACATAAGCCATCATGCTTATTTTATTTGTAAAACCATCCAAATAGTCGCCTGTCCATGGGAGGGAGGTGTCCCGGTTTGGATTAGCTCCTGCCTTTTCATCCTCAGGCCACCACCAGCGACTGTAGTAGTCGTTCACAATGGCCGGTACCACAAAGGCCCAGGGACCGTCCCTAAATTCTGTTATCCCATGTTGAATCACCGTTGCCAGATGCTGGTCGCCTGCTATGTGCACCGCCCCGGCTTCTTGGATCAGTTTCAATGCCTTGTTCCTGGCTGTTTGGGGCCAGCCATTAGAATCCAGGTCAGCATGCAATCGGTTTTCCAAATTCCCATGAATATGGGCGCCTCCACAAAATCCGGTTTGGGAAAGCACGGCTTTCATCAGTTTCTCGTTTTTAGCTCCCCATTGTTCAAGAAAATGTAATTGCCTTTCTCCTAATAATGTCAACCCTTTCAAATCAATAGAAGCCGGATCATATTCGGGATTTCTGATATGATCGGGACGGGGGCCTTGCTGCGGAATTTTACCCTTAGGGCCTGTCTTAAATTTTCGATCTTCCAGAATAGCAAAGTCAACCCCTCCTATGATAAGATTGGTGTAATAGACCCCTATTCCCTGCTCAATGAGAGTTGGATCAAAGGGGTCTGGAAGATGGGCCGTTTGACATCTTTCCACCATTTTTACATATTCCGGATGATAGCTGTAACCCCCATCAGAACTACCTTCGGCGGTGGAGACCTTGCCGTTCTCACCCCATAAATTTCCCTGGCCAATATCATGATCATCAGGAATGGTAATAACCGGCCTATTTCTAAAGGTTTCTCTGAATTGAAGGCCAAATTTTAGCCAGGCTGCAGTGTGTTCCGTATGATCATAAGACTGATCCCCAGCAAAGAAAATAAGGTCGGGATTCTGATGGTTAATATTGCGTACATAATGCTCTCTCATTCCCCTATCCTTATTAGAGTTACAAGATAAGGCTGCGATTACAATCTCCTTCTTATCCTTTGGATCCTTTCGTATTAAGCCTTCATAAAATGCCTTTTCTCCATGCCTTATCTGGTATTTTGTATCGACCGTAATATCCCAATTTTCAATCCTGAAAAGCGCGGACCAGCCCAAATCATTAACCTCAACCGTTTGTATTTCTTCCCAACTTCCTTCCTTCATCACCGCAAGGCGTAGCTCCCTTGTTTCTTCCGGATATAGAGGATAGAGCTGGGCGCTAAGTTTTAGGGTATGGTCGGCCACGGTATAAAGGCCAAAGGCAACCACACTATCTCTGGCAACATCTAAGCTAATAATTGGATTTGGAGCTCGGTTCCACCAATCATTAGTGGATAGGGTATCTAAAGCGGTAAAAGGAGCGATTACCGGAGGACTAAGTTCTTTTTTAGTTTCCTTACATGCACCCATTAAGAAGAGGGCAAAAAGTATTGTAAAGTAGTATTTCATTTGAAATGGTTATTTATTGTTATTCACGAGCTATTGGTCAGGAGAAAAAAGATCAATGGTATAATCGAGCAAGGAGGTATCTCCCACATCCCCATGTCCGGGGATCACAATTTTCAGTTGTGGATACGCCTTTTTTATGTGTTTGACGGTGTTAGACCAGGCTTCTGTATTAGCATCCTCGAGGTTCCCTTTGGTTGCACCTAGGGATTTGACCATGCAGCCTCCAAAAAGCAATTTTTCAGAAGGGATGTAGCTGACAATATTATCGGTCGTATGTGCTTCCCCAAAGTAGCGATTAATAATTAGAGCATCTCCTACTTTTAGAGAGAGGGTGTCCTCAAAAGTTTGTCCTAAACGTTTGCCAGGATTCTTAATTCGATCCTGTGTTTCTAGATTACCGTAGCTTTTAACGCCCTCCTGATGAAAGACTTCTATACCTCCAATACAATCATTGTGAAAATGATTGGCCACAAAAGCTTTTATCTTCAACTTGTTGCTATCTGAAAGCCAGGAGATCAATGCTCTGGCTACCTCAGGTTCTGCCGGACTGTCAAAAACGACTGCCTTTCCATCATTGACATAAACCAGCCCGTTACAGGCAAAACGACTTCCATTAGAGAGTTGCAAATAGGAAACATGAACATAACTCTTATCCGATATCCTTATCAACTCTAGATCTTCTGTAGTGTAAGTTAGGTCCGGCTCGGCGGACTTACAACATAGAAAGAGAAAAGACAAAAGTAATAGCGGTACTCCGAAAAATTTTTTTAGCATAACCGTACTTTTGTCGATAACTAAAAGTAACAATATCTTTAAGCTTTTCCTATGATAAAAAAAAAGCTGCATAAACTACTTTTTATTTACAATGCCAACTCTGGTCTTGGCAATATGCTACTAGACGGGGCACATAAAATATTGAGTCCCTCTACCTATGAATGTAAACTATGTGACATTACTTATGGCGCTTTTACCGAACGTAAAATTTGGAAGGCGTTTAGAAAAGAGAGTGGTATAGAGATGGAGTTCCTGCACAAGGATGAGTTTCTAGAACAGT
>JBFOMC010000059.1:0-4159 GCA_040830565.1 Flavobacteriaceae bacterium | reverse complement strand
TTGTTGCTCTACCGCTTTAAAGTAAAGGCAAAATAAAGGCTATTTTTCGTTAATCGAATAGAATTTGTGTGCTATTTTTGGCAGGATAAGAAATTATTAAAAATGGATCGAATTTTTGAGGATACTGCAACAGCCTTTGCTCTAAAGACAGATTCTGAACTGGAGCGCGCTTACTTTTTATTCAAGATGATTGCCAATGAACCTTTGGTAAGAATTGGAACGGCGGTAACAAATTTTGCAATTAAAGCCCATCTTCCTGTAGATGGTCTTATCAGGGCAACTGTTTTCGACCATTTTTGCGGAGGGGTCAGTGAAGAAGACTGTATGCCTGTAGTAGATAAGATGTGGAACAACGGAGTGTATTCCGTTTTGGATTATTCTGTTGAGGGCAAGGATACTGAGGATCCTCTGGATGATGCCCTTGCCAAGAACCTTCAAATACTAGATTTTGTGAAGGAAAAGCAGGCCATGCCTTTTGCGGTGTTTAAACCTACGGGTTACGGAAGATTTGCACTATTTCAAAAGATAGGCGAAGGTACCAAACTAAACGCTTCAGAGAGCGCGGAATGGGATAGGGTAGTAGGGAGGTTTGATGCAACCTGCAAAAAGGCATACGACTTAGATGTATCTCTGTTGATTGATGCTGAAGAAACCTGGATGCAAAATGCCGCAGACCGACTCGTAGAAGATATGATGCGCAGCTATAACACCAAAAAAGCTATTGTTTTTAACACTTTGCAGATGTACAGATGGGACCGAATGGATTACCTGAAACAACTGCATCAAAAAGCCAGGGAGGATAATTTTAAGATCGGGGTTAAAGTGGTTCGCGGAGCATATATGGAAAAAGAGAATGAGAGGGCAGAGGAAATGGGCTACCCTACACCTATTTGTGCTTCCAAAAAAGCTTCGGATGACAATTTTGATGCGGCTATTGCGTACATCGTAGAACATTTGGATACTATATCCCTCTTTGCCGGAACCCACAATGAAGCGAGCTGTTATAAACTGATGGAATTAATGGCCAAGAAGGGTATTGATAATAAGGACGAGCGTATTGGGTTTGGACAGTTGTATGGTATGAGCGATCATATTACGTTTAACCTGGCAGCCAAAGGTTATAATGTTGCCAAGTACGTACCTTTTGGACCGGTGAAGGATGTAATGCCCTATTTAATAAGAAGGGCCGAAGAGAATACCTCTGTTGCCGGGCAGACGAATCGGGAATTGGAACTGCTTAAAAAAGAACGGAAAAGAAGAAGGATTTAGTGAGCAGTAGGCAGTAGGCAGCAGGTAGTATTCAGTAAACAGTAATCAGTAATTAGTAATTAGTAATCAATAATCAATAGCCTTATACCACATACCTCGAGCCTCCCACCATTCCATTAAAGATTTAGCATCGGGTCCGGGGTTTCTCAAACCCTCTCCAGTTACAAGATATCCTTTGAGCCTGCAACTTCCTTGCGGCTATTCAACAAACAATAAGCAATTATCAATTAGCAATGCGGTACTAAAGTTCAAATTGATTTGAGTTTGCGCTTGAACTTGCGCTTGAACTTGAACTTTTTAGTAAGCAGTAAACAGTAATCAGTAACCTCTAGCTACGAGTCATCTGCCATTCCAGTAAAGAATTAGCATTGAGTCCGGGGTTTACTAACCCCTCCCCAGTTACAAGATAACCTTTGAGTCTGCAACTTCCTTGCAGTTATTCAATAAACAATTATCAATAAGCAATTAACAATGATGCCCGTAAATCTCGGTTGTTTTGAGTTTGCGCTTGAACTCTTTGGTGGTAAACCGTAAACAGTAGACAGAGAATTAATTATAAATTATTCATTCTTAATTATTAATTCCTCTATCAATAAAAAGCAAACAATGAAGAAATCTAGTTCAAATTGTTTTGAGTTTGCGCTTTAGCTTGAACTTGCACTTGAGCTTTTGATAACAATCAGTATTGCCTAATTAATCAATAAGCTCGTGCTTAGAGCTCCGCTCTTCCCGCCTCCGTCTACTCTTTCACCTTAATCACCACCGCTTCGCAGCTTTGAAGGTCAGAGTTTAGAACGATGTTTTCTGCTTTATTTCCATCCACAATTTCTATCGCCACAGTATTGGGCGGAAATCTTCCGAGGTTATGGGCGTAAAGGAAAAGATCATTAGGGATAGAAGGATCTAATTGTATTTCAAACACCTTCTTCTTATGGGTAAGCGAGTGCTTGTAGATAACCGCTTCTCCATTGAGGTAAATAGAAACAATGTCTCCATCCTTTCTGCCGTGATCCCAAAGACTAACATTTAAGCTGGTATGGTCCACTTCCAGAACCTTGCTATATATGATTTCCCTTTCGTCAAATTTCTGACGCAATTTGGGTACATCTTCCTTAGGAACAACAGGACTGCTTTCAATTTTTTCTACGACTACCGGTGGTTCTTTCTTAACCGCCCTCGGCTTCTTCTTTGGTTTCCTTGGCGCTTTAATTATAGTAAAGAAGGGAGTGGCAAACTTGGCCACATGGTCCTGATTGACCGGATTTTGCTCTATACCCATTATGCGGTAGTTGTTTCCGGTAGATAGCCCCCGGTCTAGCCGAATACTATCCTTACTTTTACGGTTCTCAAAAATACCCAGATCCTGGACTACCACATCGTCCTTAACCAGGTAAAAGCGGATCTTTTTATCTCCCTCAATATTGGCCGTTTCCCAATCTATTTTAGCAAACCTCGGGAGTTGCCAGGTAGTCCTGGCGTTGGGATATGTAATTTTTATTTCAGAGCGTTCGGTATTGATTTTTTCGCCTTCTGCCAGGGCATTGTATTTGTTCTCTGTTGTAATATCGGTATTAATAACAGGTAAGGAGGCGTACCCTTTAAAGCAACTGCCTATAAGTAACAGGCTGATTACTAGATATATGTTTTTCATCGTTGTGGTCATTAGGGTTATTTAGGGCCAAAAACATTTGGTAACCCTTTGGTTCTATAATAGTTAACTAAAAATTGTGCCAAATAGTATATAAACCCCCAATTCCTTCAACTTTTAGAGCAGGTTTAGGGCTCTTTCCTTATTTGATCATCCTGTCTTCTATGCAGATGGCCTATTTCATTATCTTTATATAGATAACGGTATTTCTAATCCGGCTTCGAATAAAACAGTGAATTTTGAGTAGATTTTTCTCTAGTATACTCCTGATAATTGCCACCTTCTTGCCTTTTTCTGCTTCTGCGCAAGTCGAGGAGATGGAAATACCAAGGACTAATGTGGCCGAAAAGATCTATCTACAACTAAGTTCCAACGTATTTGCCCAGGGGCAGACCCTTTGGTTTAAAGCGGTTGTTACCGATGCCGAAAATCATCTCCCTTCCAAACTAAGTGCTGTACTTTACATAGAGTTGGTGAGTCCCGAGGGGCAAATTGTAGACCGAAAACTGGTAAAACTCAAAGATGGCATTGGCCACGGATCTTTGGAGTTACCAAAGAACTACCCTCCCGGAAGTTACCAACTCAGGGCCTATACCCAATGGAATCGGAATTTTGGAGACGATTTTATGTTTACTACCTACATAGACCTGTATGAGGCATCTGGCGAAACAAATATTAGAAATATCGCTTTGGCAAAGAGCTTGCCGACAGCTCTACCGGACACCACCCTCAAAACAGAGCGGACCCCTAAAGTGGCTTTTTTTCCTGAAAGCGGGAAGCTGGTGCATGGGTTTCAAAACAGAATAGGCTTCAAGGCATTGGATGCAAACGGCCTGGGAATCATGGCCGTGGGAGAAGTGTTTAATAACGGAGGAAAGAGGGTAGCCCTTTTTAAGAGCAATCATTTGGGTATGGGCTTTTTTTATATGCTGCCGGACAGCACCTCTGAATACCACGCACGAATCTCCTTTCCAAACAAAAGCAGGCAGACAATAGATGTTGCTCTTCCTAAGGTAGACAAAAAGAGTAGTATGCTATCTGTAAGCCGATTTAGAGATAAGGTGAAGTTTAGGGTGTCTTCGAATACCCTCGATGGAAAGGTGTATATTAAAGCAAGTTCGAGAGGGGTAGAATACCTTTTAATTGAAGGCTACCTGAAGGGCGGTACATTAGAAACAGCATTGGCTGCTGATGAATTACCCGAAGGCATTTTGGACTTTACATTGCTAGACGAGGATAGAA
>JBFOMC010000058.1:0-2926 GCA_040830565.1 Flavobacteriaceae bacterium | reverse complement strand
TTGATCCACTTTTGCATCCGGAACCAAACCAGTTCCATTTCTCCTGTATCATCTATGAAGGTAGCTACAAGTCGAGTTCCTTTTTTTTGAGCTACTGTTTTAATATCAATGATCTTACCAACAACCTGAACATCGGCGCTATTTCTTTGTAGTTCATTAATCTTATAGTATTTGGTGCGATCTATGTAACGATTAGGAAAAAAATTTATAAGATCCTGGTAACTCCCAATTCCAAGCTCGGATTGCAGTAAATCTGCACGGTTTGGCCCTACACCTTTGAGATAGGTGATAGGTGTTTGAAGGAAATTGGAGTTCATAAGACTAAATTAGTGCTTGCCCTATAGAACTGCAACAAAGCAAAATGCTAAATTTGGTCCAAGGTTTGTATTAGATCTCATATGAAGAGGATTGCGGTTATACTTTTTGGGTTCTTAGGCGTTTCCGTTTTAGGTCAACGTCAAGACAAAGTAGACTTTAAACATGCCAAGGCGGCTATCTCAATTGATGCGCATAAAAAGCAAGTTGCCGGTGAGGTTGTGTATACCCTGGAGGTATTGGATAGGATCGATACTGTTTTTTTAGACGCCAAGAACATGAATTTCTCAACGGTTCTTCTCAATAATAAAAAGGTAAAATATGCAAGCGATGGGAAAACCATTGTGATACATAAAAAATTCAAAAAAGGAAGTTCACATATGCTTTCATTAACATATACCACTCAACCTAAGCAAACAGTCTATTTCGTGGGCTGGGACGATAAAAAAAGGGGTAAGGAGCAGGTTTGGACACAGGGTCAAGGGAAATATACCAGCCATTGGTTACCAAGCCTGGACGACATGACAGAAAAGATCGAGTTTGATTTAGACATCAGTTTTGATGCCTCCTACAAGATAGTTGCAAACGGTCGTCTCATCGGAACACAATTAAAAGATAGTATTAAGACCTGGTCTTATAATATGGACCGGCCCATGAGTAGTTATCTGCTTGCTTTCGCCATAGGTAATTATAAAAAGAAGGAATTAGTTTCCAAAAGCAATGTCCCAATTGAACTGTATTATTACCCTGACGACAGTTTAAGCGTTGAACCTACTTACAGGTATACCAAGCATATTTTGGATTTTCTTGAAGAAGAGATTGGAGTACCATATCCCTGGCTGTGTTACAAACAGCTGCCTGTACGGGACTTTTTATATGCCGGAATGGAAAACACGGGAACAACTCTATTTTCGGATTCTTATGTGGTAGATTCCACAGCCTTTGTCGATAAAAATTATGTCAATGTAAATGCGCACGAGATGGCCCACCAATGGTTTGGCAATTTGGTGACAGAGAAAGACGGTAATCATCATTGGTTGCATGAGGGATTTGCCACCTACTACGCCTATCTTGCCGAAAAAGAAATATTTGGAGAAGAATACTTTTATTGGAAATTATTTGAAACCGCTAAAACGCTCAGAGAGGTATCCAGGGATGACAATGGAGAGGCACTAACAGATCCGAAGGCAAGTAGCTTGACCTTTTATGAAAAAGGTGCCTGGGCGGTTCATATGCTTAGGACAGAAGTGGGGGAGGAAGCCTTTAGGAAAGGAATAAAGGCCTATCTGGAAAAGTTTAAGTACCAGAATGCTACTATTGAGGAGCTAATAGCAGAAATGGAGCTGGCAAGCGGACGTTCGCTTTCGGATTTTGTTGCCCTGTGGCTAAACGAAACTGATTTTCCCTATGAGAAAGCCTCTCAGAATTTGAAGGACTCCTGCGAGAGTCTTAGGAAGTATATGGAAATGCAATGGGAATTGAGCACAAGCAATCTGCCCAATGAGGAGATCATAAAAAGATACTGGGAAGATTCAAAATCTGAATATTTAAGAAAGCACAGTATTCTACAATACCATAAATCCCTCTCCAGGGATTTTCTACTCAAGGCGTTCAATACGGATAACATAAAAATAAGACAGGCTTTGGCCAATGCCTTAAAGGGTATTCCAGAAGGCCTCGAAAAGGAATTTGAAACACTTCTAGCAGATAGAAGTTATGTCACCGTAGAGAATGCGTTGTACAAACTTTGGGTCTATGCTCCGGAGGGTAGGGTTAGATATTTGGAAAGGACCAAAGACATTGTAGGCCTTCCAAATAAAAATGTCCGGCTCCTATGGTTGCTTCTGGCCTCGCTTACGACTAACTATGAGGATGAGGCAAGCAGGCAGGAGTATATAGAAGAACTTAGAAGTTATACCTCTAAGGAATACCCCGTGGAGGTTAGGCAAAATGCCTTTGCATTGCTGTCTGAGGTGTTAAAACTATCCGACGAAAATCTTAAGGATCTCGTGAATGCTTCGGTACATCATTCCTGGCAGTTTAGAAAGTTTGCCCGTGAACTTTTAGATAAGACCATGGCCAATGACAAGCAAAAACAGCGTTTACAGCGCTTGATAAAAGAACTAAAAGGGGAAGAGCGACGTTATATTAAAAGTAAATTGGAAGTCAAATGAGAGCTTTGGTTATTTCGGGAGGTGGAAGTAAAGGAGCCTTTGCAGGTGGGGTTGCCCAATGCCTGATGGAGGAACTAAACCATACTTATGACCTTTTCCTGGGTACTTCTACCGGAAGTTTGCTCATTTCCCATTTGGCCTTACAGAAAATCCAAAAAATAAAGGATGTTTACACTTCAGTAGATCAGGATAGCATTTTTAGTAATTGCCCCTTTACCATTCAAAAGAAATACGGTGTGGCCAACATCGCGATCAACCATTGGAACGTTCTCAAGAACTTTTATAGGGGAAGCAAGACTTTTGGAGAGAGTGATAACCTGCTAGAACTCATTAGAAACACCATTACTCCTAAAGAGTTCGAAATTTTAAAGCACGGCCCCAAAGACATTGTGGTTACTGTTGCCAATTTGTCATTAAATCAGGTAGAATATAAATCC
>JBFOMC010000057.1:0-2165 GCA_040830565.1 Flavobacteriaceae bacterium | reverse complement strand
TTGAACCCTGAATCGATCATCAAAAATCACCTTTCCTTTGGAATTCTGAACATTTTTGTGCTTAGGCCAGAGCTCCTTCGGGAAATCACGAATTTTTGGGCTTCTGTTATGAACTAACGAATGGCAAGCAGCATAAAAATATCTCTGAAGATCCCTATCCATGTGATCCCTGCAAACATGATTAAACAGAAATGGCAAATCACTACCTCGATACCATTTCTCTAGAGCACCTGGATGCTTATTCCCAGATCTAGAGACAATAGATTCCCCGTTCTTTTGAATTTTCCGTAGAGACTTCAACTGTTTAGTTAACTCCCGAAACAATTCAAAATCGGTTTCCCTCAGTTTATTTAACCACTCCGAATTAGTGATCTGTTGAATTGATTCATTCCAATCACCCAGTGACTTCCTAGTGAGCCCACTTCTCAGTCCGGGTAAATCACCAATCGCCTTCCATACGGTCAGTTGCTCTTCTTTTGATGGCGTTAAGTGACTCATGGTAATTCCTGAACCCTCACGAATTCCGACGATAAATACTCGGTGACGTTTCTGGGGAATGCCGAATTTCTCAGAATTAACTATAAAATCGGATGGAGGATAACACTCCAATTCAAGTTGCCCCTCTACTTCAGGCATTACTATTGGGTGTAAGGTATACCTCAGCTTTCGATTTGCTCGAATAGATGGATCCAGGGATTTATTCGGATTTTCAAGATCTTTGAGAATCTGCTGAAAAATCCCCACTTTTTTGACGCTCGCAGATAAAATACCTTTCACATTTTCCATTACAAATATAGCGGGCGCGTGTTTGCCGACTATACGCAAATACTGCTTGTACAAAAAATGTCTGTGATCGTCTTCAAATTCCGGATGTGTTCCTTTCATTCTGGACCTTCCGGCCAACGAGTACGCTTGACATGGCGGCCCACCTTCTAACACCCCATTCTTTTCTTTTCCAAGAGCTTTTCTAATGCGTTTGTCGACTACAATGTCTGGTACCTTTCCCAATTCGGCGCACCAAACTTCATTATCAGCCTCGTTATAGATAGCCTCATGCGTTGAGTACAATTCCTTCTCAGAGAACTGGTTTTTGAAGTATTTGTGCAAGACTGACAGATTGTCATTCGATTTGATGAGTTTTCTATAGAATGATCGAAATAATAGGGTTTGATGAGCATATCTGTTGCATTCAATAGATAGGCGCACATTGAAACCATTCTGGCTAAAGCCTTCACTTAGTCCACCTGGACCTGCGAAAAGATCTATGACCGGTATACTCATTTACAGAATGATTGCATTTATTAAATAGTATGATTGGTCAACTATGACTCGCCAGGAAAATCTACAATCAATTCCAGGTAATCAAACTCATTTCTTTCAATAGGATCGTACGATTACCGTTTGTCAGAGTTATGAGTCCAACCATACCCATTCTCTGCCTTTTCCCAAATCGACCGACATACTTGGGACAATATTGCCGATGGTTCCCCGTTTCCCTTCACCGACGCTGATACTTTCTTTCCCATATTGAAACACTGACTTCGCTGCTTTCCCTGCATGAATCCCCTTTCTTTGAGCCACTTTGACAGCTCAAACCAAGCATCTGCGCCCTTCTCGACACAGAAATTAATATTTTCTTTCTCTGAGCTGGAGGAATCGTTAAATTGAGAGGTATTATTTCCTGAAATATAGGTATCAGCCATCGAGGGCAATTGGGGTACCTTTAGCTTTTTCAAGTTATTCCAACAATCCTCCTTTTTACACCATTCAGTAACATTCAAATTAGTGGATCGTATATGGTCATTTACCGTAATGGACAGAACTTCAATAGCGACAAGCAAAGATTCATCGACCACTTGCTTTTCCCAAAGACGGTCTAGGTCAATTCTAAGATCTGTAATATGATGTAGCCAAGCCAATGTGTATGCTACAATCGCGTGTGTATATCCACCAAACTTAGCTCGTCGAACAATTCTCTCTGAGCTATTCCAAAGAAGGACGAGAGCTACTGTTTTTCTGAAGAAATTCTGCCAGTCTTCGTCTTTCTGCTCTTGTAGCCAGTTGTTAAAGTGCGCAAAATTCTTCATAGCGCCCAAGCAAACGATATGCGGACGTTTTCTATAAACATTCCAAGATTTTCCAAATTTTGATTTATCAAACCTCTG
>JBFOMC010000056.1:0-21091 GCA_040830565.1 Flavobacteriaceae bacterium | reverse complement strand
TTCGCCTTTGGAAACGGTTGAAGCCTTTAAAACGGATACCACCCGCAAGAAGGACAGAATAACACTTGAAAAAACCTATGCCCTAACCCAATTTGATTCCGGGGTTTACAAACTCCCCACCCAACGTATTGAAATTGATGGTAAAGGTTATTTCACGGATTCCCTTTTCGTAAACGTTGCCACCGTTCCGGTAGATACCCTTACACAGAAGATGTTTGATATAAAGCCTCTCATAGAAGTGGATAGGAATAATGCCGGACTGTGGATAGTAATACTCTTGGTACTGTTGGGCCTGGCTATAATTGGGGGATTGGTCTATTGGTTTTTCTTTCGTAAAAAACCCCTTACTGAAGAGGAGCAAGAAGCATTGCTACCTCCTTATGATAGGGCTTTACTTGAACTTAAACGTCTTGAAAATTCAAAGTATCTCATTCAGGATGAATATAAGAAGTACTATTCGGAATTAACAGACATCGTAAGATCTTATCTTGAAGAAGATGCTAATGTTTCGGCCCTGGAAAGCACCACAAATCAGCTAATTGATAAGCTTGAACTTCTAAAAGATGCAGGAGAACTTAAACTTGAAGAGGATACCATTCTGCAGTTCAAGAAAATTCTGGAAACTGCGGATTTGGTGAAATTTGCAAGATCTAAACCGGCTTTAGCTGTTGCCGAACAAGACCGGGTTGCGGTAGAAGGTATTGTAATGAAAACCAAGGAAGCCCTTCCGGAGCCTACAGAAGAAGAACTACTAGAACAGGAGGAATATCAAGAAGAGTTGGCTCGTAGAAACAGAAGGAAAAAGATATATATTGCGGCGGCCTCCTTCTTGGGCCTTGTACTTCTTGCCGGAGCTATGGCCACTTCTTATTATGGCTTTAATTACGTAAAAGACACCGTTTTTGGGCATCCGACCAAAGCCTTGCTAGAAGGGGAATGGGTCTCAAGTTCCTATGGAATTCCTCCCATTAATCTGGAAACTCCGGAAGTCCTCCTACGTCAAAAGGTAAAACTGCCGGCCGAGGCAGAAGCCAATATTAAAGAGCTTCATGCATTTATGTATCGAAGTGAAGAAGGACTGTTTACCGTAGGAACCACCTCGACGATATTGGCGCAACCGGTGGCACCGGATTTTGAGCAGGCAATAGACCTTTTACTAAAGAATTTTGAGGACAAGGGGGCAAAGAATATCATCACCAAAAGAGAGGAGTTTACCACGCTCACTGGCGTTTCTGGCTTAAAAGTATATGGAAATGGTAAGTTCGCGGTTCCGGAATCCGATGAATTGGTTAAAGGGCAGTATGCCATTTTACTTTTTGGAGGGAATGGTTTTCAACAACAAATCATCCTTTCTTGGTTAGACGGCGATACTTATGCAGAGGAGATGGTAGATAGGATTTTAAGATCCATAGATGTAAAAACACAGGTTTAATGTTAGAGAATATCGAATTTGCAAATCCACAATTCTTCTGGCTGCTTTTGGCACTGCCACTCGCTTTGCTATGGTATTTTCTAAAACGAAAGGAGGAGACTGCTTCGCTTAAGATCTCTAGCACGAAAGGGTTCCCTACCAATCAATTGTTACCCAGATTAAAGCCCCTATTATTTGCCTTTCGCATTTTGGCGCTTGCAGCCATCATAGTTGCAATGGCACGTCCGCAAACCGAGGACATCTCAACCAGAACAAAGACTACCAAAGGGATAGATATTGTTATGGCAATAGATGTATCATCAAGTATGCTTGCCAGAGATCTTAAGCCAAACAGGCTTTCGGCACTTAAGGAGGTAGCGGCAGATTTTATAAGAAAAAGACCTAATGATAGGATAGGCCTGGTAGCCTATGCAGGTGAAAGTTACACTAAAACACCCATTACCAGTGATAAGACTATTGTCTTAAATGCGCTACGTGAAATCACTTATGGACAGCTAGATGATGGTACGGCTATTGGTATGGGGCTGGCGACCTCGGTTAACAGACTAAAGGAAAGTAAAGCCAAAAGTAAAGTAATTATCTTGCTCACAGACGGAGTAAACAATTCTGGTTTTATAGAACCACAAACCGCCGCAGATTTGGCGGTAGAATTTGATATTAAAACCTATACCATAGGTCTGGGTACAAACGGAAATGCACTGTCTCCAATAGCCTATAATGCAGATGGCTCCTTTAGATATGGAATGCGACAGGTTGAAATTGACGAAGCGCTCTTAGAGGATATCGCCAAAGTTACCGGAGGAAAATATTTTAGAGCCACCGATAACGAAAAGCTTGAGGCAATCTATGACGAGATCAACAAATTGGAAAAGACGGAAATAGAAGAATTTAAATATTATAAATACGAAGAGAAATTTAGGCCCTGGGTGCTTCTGGCAGGGGTATTGCTATTATTTGAGTGGGTGTTCAGAAATACGCTGTTCCGAAGTTTTATATAATAGCCAGTGTAGGCCGTAAATAAAATCAGATGATTCAATTAGACGAAAAGACATACTTCTACCTTCTATTCATCATCCCGGTGTTGGTGGTGCTTTTCGTATTTCTTCAGTTTTGGAAAAAAAGAACCCAGCGCAGATTTGCGGAGCTTACCTTATTCAAGAGACTCACCCCAACAAGATCTAATTTTAAATCGACTCTAAAGCTTATCTTTTTCTCTCTAGGGCTTGCGTTACTGATCCTGGGCTTAGTCAATCCGAAAATAGGTACTAAACTGGAAACCGTAAAACGTGAGGGTGTTGATATTGTTTTTGCGGTAGATGTGTCTAAAAGTATGCTGGCAGAGGATATAGCACCTAATAGATTGGAAAAAGCCAAGCGTCTGGTTTCAGAGATCATAAATCAGCTGGCTAGTGATCGTATTGGAATTATTGCCTATGCCGGACAAGCTTTTCCCCAGCTTCCGATAACTACGGATTACGGTGCGGCCAAGATGTTCCTCCAGGGCATGAATACCAATATGCTCTCCTCCCAGGGAACAGCAATCAATGAGGCTATTGAATTGGCTTCTACCTACTATGACGATGAAGAACAAACCAACCGGGTATTGTTTATAGTCTCGGATGGGGAAGATCATTCTGAAGAGTCTACAATAGACGCAGTAGACCTGGTAGTGGAAGAAGGAATAAAAGTATTCACCATTGGTGTTGGAAAGACCAAGGGCGGCCCAATTCCTATCAAAAGAAATGGTGTAGTCGAACGCCTGAAAAAGGACGCCCAGGGCGAGGTAGTAATCACCAAACTAAACGAGGAGATCTTAGAAGAGATTGCCGACAAAGGGAATGGAGAATACATCAATGGGGCAAATACAGAAGAGGCGGTAGAGTTTATCAAGGAGCAGTTAAACCAAATGGACAAAAAGGAATTTGAGGCAAAGCAATTCGCTGAATACAAAGACCAATTCCAATGGTTTTTAGGAGCAGGACTTCTCTTGCTTTTCCTCGATATTTTCCTTTTGGATAGAAAGACCAAATGGTTAAAAAGACTGAATTTGTTTAACGAAAAAGAAAGAGAGGAATAATGGGTAGGCTTTTGATCATATTACTGTTAGTGAGCGGCTTGGTAAATGCCCAAGAGGCAGATAAGGAGAAGACGGATCCTAAAGCGCTAAAGGCATCCCAAAACCTAACCTATGAAGCCAATCAGCAACTTTCTGAAAATGAGTTTGTTTCGGCCGAAGCAGATTATAGAAAGGCCATTGCCAAAAGTCGTGAAAACATTGCAGCACCGTACAACCTGGGCACGGCTTACTACAACAAAGAAAGTTATAGCGAAGCTTTTGGTCGTTTTAAAGAGGCTGGAGAAAATGCCGCACAAAAAAGTGAAAAACACAGGGCCTTTCATAATATGGGAAATGTATTCATGAAGAAAAAGGAATACGAAAAGGCGGTTGAAGCCTATAAGGAAGCGCTTCGTAATAATCCTAAGGATGAAGAAACTCGTTATAATTTGGCCCTTGCCAAAGAAATGCTGAAAAAACAGCAGGACGAACAAAAAAACGACGACAATAAGGATAATCAGGATCAAAAAGATCAAAAGGACAAAAACCAGGATCAGCAGAACGAAGGAGACAATAAGGAAGACAACAAAGGAGACCAAAAACAAGACGAGAATAAGGACGAAGGCGATAAGGGAGATCAGCAAAAAGAAGAGAACAAAGAAGGAGAAGGAGACGAAAAAGAGAAGAAAGAGAAAAAGCCTGAACAGGGGGATCAAAAACAAGATCAGAAACAGCCCAGACCTAATCAGCTCTCTCCTCAGCAAATAAAAAATTTACTTGAGGCTATGCAGAATGAGGAGAAGAAGGTGCAGGAGAAAATTGATGCAAAAAAGGTAAAGGGGGCTAAGGTTAAAAACGAAAAAGACTGGTGATAAAAAGGGTTGTCACATATTTGCCTTTATTGCTACTCTTTCTGGGTAGTGCGACATCAAGCCTTGCTCAGGAGAAGGACAAGGAGGAAGTAACCTTTGTAATGTCGCTTAGCAAAAAAAAGCTAGGTATTAACGAACGCCTTCGCGTAGATTTTGAAATGAATAAAGATGGGGACAATTTCAATCCTCCGGATTTTGAGGGTTTTAAGGTACTCATGGGCCCTTCTCAGTCTATTAGCTCTTCCTGGATAAATGGAGTCAGAACCTATTCTAAAACCTACTCTTACACTCTGGCGCCAACCGCAAGGGGCAAATTCAAAATTAATCAGGCTACCATTGTCATTGAGGGTAAAACGTACAAATCCCTGCCTAAAGAGGTAGAAGTTACCGCCGCAGTAGACAAACCAAGCGACCAGATGACGGTGGATGATATTGCCGATGAAAATCTCCATCTAGTTGCCGAGGTTTCTAAATCTAATCCCTACCTGAATGAAGCAATAAGTGTGGTATACAAACTTTATGTGAGCCCGAGGATCAATGTTTCGAACTTTAGGCCTTTGGACAATCCGAAATACAATAATTTTTGGAGTCAGGATATGCCCTTCAGCAAGTATAATATTCAAAATGGGACATATAAGGGACAATCTTATCGGTATGTTATTCTCAAAAGAGTAGTGCTTTATCCTCAGAAAAGCGGACAACTGGAAATAGAGCCACTGTCTCTTGATGTAACTTTAGATGTGCCTACAAATAGACGCGACTTTTTTGGAGGACGAATTTATACTCAAACCAATAAAACTGTTTCTGCAGGAAAAAGAACTATAAGGGTTAAGCCCCTTCCCGAACAAGGAAAACCCGCAAGTTTTACCGGAGCCGTAGGAGATTTTGATTTTGAAGTGACTAGCTCGAAAACAGATCTGAAGGCCTCTGAATCATTGCAGGCGAAGGTTGAAATATCAGGTAAGGGTAATTTGAAGCTGTTTCAACTTCCGGAACCAAATTTCCCTAGTGCTTTGGAGGTATATGAACCTGAGTTTGACGAAAAGGTCCGTACTACCTTGGCAGGTATGCAGGGCAAAGTAAGCAATAGTTATACTATAGTCCCCTCCTACAGAGGTAAGTATCCGGTACAAAGCATTACGTTTAGTTATTTTAATCCGGAGACCGGAAAATACCGAACGATAAACTCTGATGAAATAATGATCAATGTTATGGATGGGCCTGCAAACGCTAATAATGCACCGGCCCTATCTATCCCTGGCAATAAACAGGTGGTCATAAATTCTGGAAGTCAGTTTAATTTTCTAAAGTTAAAGCCTAATTTGACTCCCATAGGAGCTAACTACTTTTTTGGATCTTTGTGCTTTTATCTATGGTTATTGCTCCCATTACTACTGATTCCGCTAGCTATCCTGGTTGGTAAAAGAAGGAAGGCGATAGCGAGCGATGTTGCGGGAAATAAATTGAGAAGAGCCAATAAGTTAGCCAGGAAATATCTTTCCAAGGCCAGAAAGGCTTTAGGAAATAAGGAAGCATTTTATATTGCCCTTGAAAAAGCTTTACATAACTATCTCAAGGCCAAATTGAAGATAGAAACTTCAGAATTTAGTAAGGACAAAATAGCCTCATTATTGCAAGAGAAGCAGGTGGATCTGACTACCTCTGACGGTTTTATTGGCTTATTAAAAAATTGTGAGATGGCGCGCTACAGCCCATTTTCAGAGGTTCAGATGCAACAAGATTACGACAAGGCAAGTGAGGTAATTTCATATATGGATAAGCAACTATAAATTAAATAGGTGAAAGAAAGGATATTCATATTCGTATTGTTTTTCTGCTTTTGGGCGAATGCTCAAACAGGAGCCTTATTTAATAGGGCCACCGATGCCTACAATGAAGGGGATTATGAAAAGGCCATAGAGATTTATAAACAAATTCTGGATAAGGGAGAGCATTCGGCCGCACTTTACTACAACCTTGGTAACTCATATTACAAGCTCAACCAGGTTGCTCCGAGTATCTACTATTACGAAAAGGCGCTTTTGCTAAAACCAAATGATCCTGAAATAGAAAACAATTTGTCTTATGCCCAAAATATGACGCTAGACGCCATTGAAGTACTTCCGGAAACAGGCTTAGCCAAGATCTACCAAAATGTAACTGGTCGGCTGTCCTTTGACCAATGGTCATATGTAGCGGTTGTTTTTATGATCTTATTTGTCATTGCCTATATTGCCTTCTATTATCTGAGCTATGCAACGCACAAAAGAATTGCTTTTATTAGCAGTTTTGTTTTTCTGGTGGTATCAGTAGCTGCCCTCAGCTTTGCTTTTATGCAATACGCTCATTATAACTCTCAGCAACCGGCTATTGTTTTTTCAGAAGAGGTGTCTGTAAAATCAGAACCTAACAGAAGAAGTGCGGAGGCCTTTGTCTTACATGAGGGGACCAAAGTGAATGTGTTGGAAGAACTAAACGACTATAATAAGATTCAGCTGGTTGACGGAAAGACTGGGTGGATTCCTTCAGACGAGATTAAATTGTTGAAAGATTTTTAATAATTCCTTAACAAAATTTTTGCGGGATACTGTTATTTTTGTGCTTCAATCAGTCTAAAAACAATGAAAGTAGCAATTCATATTACATTGCTGACACTTTGGGTATGTGCCTTGACAGTTCCCTGTTTGATCAATATCGCTTCCAAGGGAGAAAGCCATATCATTGTTATGGGGCTTGGAGAGGAGGAGAAACCAGAAGAGGGAAAAAAGGATAAAAGTGAAGAAAAAATCATTCCTGAAGCTATAGGTACCTCCGTGGCTTTAATCTATTCGGATAAAAGTCTTTCTACAGACAACTATATTTTAGAGTTGAGTAATCATACCCCGGAAATACACCTTCCTCCCCCCGAACGTAACGTTTAGTTCAATTTACAACATCTGTTTTTTATTTTACTAACCGGCCTTTAAGTTTTTAAAGGCAAAAATTGCTTTTCGTTATGTTTAAATATTTAAAAAACGACTTGCCTGCAAGTGTCGTGGTATTTTTTGTTGCAATTCCTCTATGTTTGGGTATTGCATTAGCTAGCGGTGCTCCGCTGTTCTCTGGTTTAATTGCCGGTATTGTGGGGGGTATTGTGGTAGGTAGTATTAGTGGTTCTGAAATTGGGGTAAGTGGCCCTGCAGCAGGGCTGGCGGCTATAGTGCTTGTTGCAATAGGCACTCTGGGCAGCTTTGAGAATTTTCTTTTGGCTGTTGTGCTTGGAGGTGTTATCCAACTGCTCTTTGGTATTCTTAAAGCCGGGATCATTGGATACTATTTTCCATCATCAGTAATTAAGGGCATGCTTACGGGCATTGGAATTATAATAATCCTTAAACAAATTCCACATTTCTTTGGATATGATTCCAATCCGGAAGGAGATTTTGCTTTCTTCCAGGTAGACGGTGAAAACACTTTTTCAGAGATCATTAACGCCATAAATAATATCAGTCCGGGTGCAACTTTGGTTGCGGTGATCGCCATGCTGATTTTAGTGCTATGGGAACGAGTCCTCTCTAAAAAGGCCAAGATTTTCCAATTAATACAGGGACCGCTGGTTGCCGTTGTCGCTGGAATATTATTTTTTGTTTTTACCAAAGACAGTGAGCTTTGGGGCATTTCAACCGATCACCTGGTCAATGTTCCCATTCCGGAAGATGCGGCCTCTTTTGCGGCCCAATTTAGTTTTCCAAATTTTGGAGCCATCACTAATCCTCAAATATGGATTACCGCATTTACTATAGCTCTGGTGGCTAGTTTAGAGACTTTGCTTTGTGTGGAGGCGACAGATAAGCTCGATCCTCAAAAACGAGTGACCCCAACGAATAGAGAGCTTTTTGCTCAGGGCACCGGAAACATTGTTTCGGGATTAATTGGAGGTTTACCAATTACCCAGGTAATTGTAAGAAGTTCTGCCAACATCCAATCTGGTGGGAAAACCAAAATGTCCGCAATTATTCATGGTTTCTTTTTGTTGATCTCCATAATTCTCATTCCAAGGTTATTGAACATGATCCCGCTTTCTGTTCTTGCAGCCATTCTTTTCCTAGTAGGTTACAAGCTGGCTAAACCTTCATTGTTTAAAAAAATGTACGAATTAGGCTGGAAACAGTCCATCCCCTTTACAGTTACAGTGCTCGGTATAATTTTTACCGACCTGCTCATTGGAATTGGAATGGGGCTAGGAGTGGGTATTGTAGTTATTCTAATAAAAAGTTATCAGAATTCTCATTTCCTGCATATTGAAGACAAAAGCAATGGTAAGCATAAAATCAAAATGACCTTGGCCGAAGAGGTGACCTTCTTTAACAAAGGAGCTATTCTTAATGAGCTGGAAAGTTTACCGATAGATACATATTTGGAATTGGATGTGAGAAAAACAAGGTATCTAGACAATGATATTATTGAAATTCTAGACGATTTTGCCTTCAAAGCCAAGGATAGAAATATAGACATTACCTTAATTTCAGAGCTCGGCACTGTGACCAATCCGCCAAGTTTTATAGAGTTCTTCCAATTAAGGCCTAAATCAGCATAAAAATCATATAACGAGAGGGAAGAAGTCTGTTTTTTCTTCGCTTTCAATAAACCATAAAAATTTAAAAAAATGAAAACAAATAGAAATAAATATAAGTTAGTAGTTCTTACAGATTTGAACCCATCCACAAAGACAGTTCTAAAAAGTGCTATCGGTCTGGCCAAGATGATCGGTGGGGAGATAGAGGTTTTCCACGTTAAAAAACCTTCAGAAATTGTGGACAGTGAAAATCAACTATCCGCTATGCGTACAATCAATTCCAAGCATAGAACCATCCATAAAGAATTTCAAAGTTTAATTCGGCCACTCTCGGAGGAATATAATATGAAAATACCTTATTCCTTTAGATTTGGTAATGTGAAACACGAAATAGACGACTTCATCAAAGAAATTAAACCTGATATTCTCGTACTAGGGAAACGTAGGTCCAAGCCCTTTACCCTCATTGGAGACGGTATTACAGAATACATATTAAAAACCTTTAAGGGAGTGGTTTTAATAAATTCTGATAAAGAAGTCCTTGTGCCAAATAAAGAAAATTCCTTTGGGGCTCTCAATAGTCCGAAACCCTTCTCAGACCTTGAGTTTGCCGAGGATCTGATTAAACACACCCAAAAACCTTTAAAGGCCTTTAAGCTTGTTAAAAACTCGAATGCTGTTAGAGACACTTCAGAAACATTGGATGTGAAGACAATAGATTATGTGTTTGAACACAATGATAGCTCTATCCAAAACTTGTCAAATTACTTATCTAAAAATAATATAAGTATCTTGACCATAGATAGGGCAGGTCAGGATCCGGATAGCGAACAAAAATTTATCACTCCTAATATCAATAGTGTAATTAGCAAACTGGAAACCACCCTTTTAATTTCAGGAAAATAAAACATCAAATTATGAAAGCACAAACGAAAGAGACGCAAGCTGCCATGACGCCAGAATCTGCACTGCAGGCACTAAGAGATGGCAACGACAGATTTGTCAATAGCAGACAATTAAACAGGGATTTGCTACAACAGGTTAGTGAAACCACAAATGGGCAATTTCCTTTCGCAACCATCCTGAGTTGCATAGATTCCAGAGTTTCCTCGGAATTGATCTTTGATCAAGGTGTTGGCGATATATTTAGTGCCAGGGTCGCAGGGAACTTTGTTAATGAAGACATTTTGGGAAGTATGGAGTTTGCTTGTAAATTGGCCGGTACTAAAGTGGTGGTAGTCTTGGGCCATACCAGTTGTGGAGCGGTAAAAGGAGCCTGTGATGATGCCAAACTTGGTAACCTTACCGCCTTGATCAGCAAATTAAAGCCGGCGGTGGCAGCCGTGTCTGAGCCAAGCGATGCAGACCTTCGGAATTCTAAAAATTTAGAGTTTGTAAACAATGTTGCTCAAAAAAATGTTGAGATGACCATAGACAACATTCGAAAAGAAAGTGACGTTCTCAGGGAAATGGAAGAGAACGGGGAAATTGCAATTGTTGGTGGCATGTATGACATTAGTAATGGCGAGGTTGCCTTCTATTGAACCCAAATAATATTTAAAATTGAGCCGATGTTAATTACATCGGCTTTTTTTATATCAAAAAAGAACTATCTTAACAACTTGGTAAACCAATCTAAGGATTTCTATGAAAAATATGTTTGCCCATTTCAAAGGGGACTTTTTTGGTGGTATTACGGCAGGAATAGTGGCACTCCCTCTGGCTCTGGCATTTGGTGTTAGTTCCGGACTTGGCCCTAGTGCCGGACTTTATGGAGCAATTTTTATAAGTTTCTTTGCTGCGCTATTTGGTGGTACCAACACCCAAATATCAGGACCAACGGCCCCTATGACAGCTGTGAGTATGGTGATCATTGCAACCATCATTGCAATGTACGACGGTAGCGTAGAAAAGGCACTTCCGGCTATTCTTACTGTCTTTCTTTTGGCTGGTATTATGCAGATTGGACTAGGCTTAATTGGTATAGGAAAATACATAAGATATATTCCTTATCCTGTTGTTTCCGGATTTATGACCGCCATAGGTGTGATCATCCTGGTAACACAAATTTTACCAGCCTTAGGCTATTACCCAAAGGAAGATTCAGAATGGGTAAACCCTTTTAAACCTCAGGCCGAAGAGCTTATTCTAGAAAATATACTAAGAGAAGAGGCCGGAGAAGGTATCCTGGTATTGGAAGATTTTGAAGAGACCATTGCCCGTTCTGGAGAAGTTACCGAAGAAACCATTCAAGAAGAAGCTCGAACTTTGGCGGCAAAAGAGGCCTCGGGAGTCCTTGGGGCTTTTAAAGTATTACCCAGAGCACTAAAGAATATCGACTTTCTTGAGCTTGCCCTTGCCCTTGCTACAATCATAATTATTTACGGCTTTAAAAGAATAACCACTGCGGTACCAAGCACTTTGGTAGCCCTCCTTGTAGTGTCTGGTGTCGCCTATGGTTTTGGAATGGATTACCGTCCCATTGAGAAGATCCCGGAAGGATTTCCCATTCCCAACCTGGAAATTATTACCGAATTTAAGCTTGGATCCATTACCCCTTTTATTTTTACAGCGCTCACCCTTGCCTTGTTAGGGGCCATTGATTCGTTATTGACTTCTGTGGTAGCTGATAATATGACCAAAACCAAACATAAACCTAACAAAGAACTTGTTGGCCAAGGAATAGGTAACAGTATTGCGGCGATTTTTGGGGGTATTCCTGGTGCAGGTGCTACCATACGCACCGTTGTTAACATCAATTCTGGAGGTAAAACGAGGCTTTCTGGAATGATTGCAGGGGTATTGTTATTGGTCATTTTATTGGCGCTTGGGCCTATTGCCTCTCAGATACCGGCGGCAGTATTGGCCGGTATTCTTATCACCGTAGGGAT
Source organism: Flavobacteriaceae bacterium (assembly GCA_040830565.1). Taxonomy (GTDB): domain Bacteria; phylum Bacteroidota; class Bacteroidia; order Flavobacteriales; family Flavobacteriaceae; genus JAFMPW01. The sequence goes on along the minus strand of JBFOMC010000056.1, from coordinate 9,285 downwards.
CGGCGTAATGGATTACAAGGGTCTACGTGCAATACCGGTGCTTCCGAAGGACATCAAACTAGGGCCCTTGAAACTCAGTTCGGAGGTTATCATTATGCTAACCGTACTGATACTTTCATCTATTTGGAACCTGGTGTACGCTGTGGGCATAGGCCTTGTGATAGCCTCTCTGATGTTTATGAAAAAACTAGGGGATCTCACCGCCAAAAGATCGGACGTCAAATCGCTCACAGCAGAAAAAGCCTGGGCAGATGAAAAAGATTTTCCTGAAAATTTAAAAGAAGAGGTTTTTATCAAACATCTCAAAGGGCCATTATTCTTTGGGTCAACAAGTGAATTTCAGGCCCTGGCTGATCAAATTCCCGGTACTGCAGAATATGTGATTATTAGGTTGGGAAGGATGCAATATATGGATCAATCCGGTTTATATGCTATGGAAGATGTGCTACAGGAACTTCAGAAAAACAACATCACCGTATTATTCACCGGAGTACTGGATCAGCCCAGGTACATGATGGAACGAATAGATATCATTCCAGATATGGTTCCTCACGACCATATATTTGAAAGGTTTAAAGACTGCGTCGTGTGGCTTAAGGAGCATGTGAATGACATTCATAATAAACAATCAAGCCAAGTCCAGAGCGGATAAAGTGTTCCGGAGCTACCTCATCAAAGGTTAGTTTTTCTGCAAAACAGCCATAAATGTTATAAATTTGCCTTCCGGTAGAAGATTTACCGCTTGGTTTTTATTATCCTCTTTTAGTTAAGCTCTCATGATAGATGAACTTAAGGAACATATTGCTGAAGTAACGGATTTCTCTGCAGATAATCCTCAGGACATTGAAGCCTTCAGAATAAAATATTTAGGAAAAAAAGGTATTCTGAACAGATTCTTTGCAGAATTTAAAAATGTTCCCGGGGATCAGAAAAAGGAATTTGGTCAGACCATTAATCAACTTAAAACAGTTGCTACTGAAAAGGTAAGCGCGCTGAACAATTCTCTGAAAAAGGTCACCAAAGAAACCTCTATTTATGGCGACTTAACGAGACCCGGGGAACCTTTAGAGTTAGGCGCAAGGCATCCTATTTCTATTGTCAAGAATCAGATCATAGAGATATTTTCCAGAATAGGTTTTAATGTTTCTGAAGGTCCGGAAATTGAGGATGATTGGCACAATTTTACCGCTCTAAACTTACCGGAGCATCATCCTGCAAGGGATATGCAGGATACCTTTTTTATTCAGACAAATCCGGATATCCTCCTGAGGACGCATACGTCTTCTGTGCAAGTCCGGTATATGGAAAACAACAAACCTCCCATCCGAACCATCTCACCCGGAAGGGTATACAGAAATGAGGCTATTTCTGCACGTTCACATTGCTTCTTTCATCAGGTAGAAGGCTTGTATATTGATAAAGAGGTATCTTTTGCAGATCTAAAGCAGACCTTACAATTTTTTACTACCGAGCTTTTCGGAAAATCAAAAATTCGGTTGCGCCCATCTTATTTCCCCTTTACCGAACCCAGCGCAGAGGTAGATGTGTATTGGGGGTTGGAAACGGAAACCGACTATAAAATGACTAAAGGCACGGGCTGGCTCGAGATTATGGGTTGTGGGATGGTAGACCCAAATGTTTTAGACAACTGCGGCATAGATTCCAAGAAGTATTCTGGTTTTGCCTTTGGGATGGGGATCGATAGAATTGCACTCTTACTCCATCAGATTTCAGATATCAGATTGCTGAGTGAAAATGATCTGAGGTTCCTGGAACAATTTAAGTCGGCCTTATAGCTCCTAGGTTTATCGCAGAGGAAATCCTTTTGCTGCCCACCAGGGATGAATTTCTATTACCAATCTGCCAGCTTTTACCATAGGGTCCATATTGGCAAGGCTATCTGCTATTTTCTGGGTTGGAGTATTATATATGGTAATTCCCCGAATGTCTCCATCGTCTCCAAAGGGTCCGGAAATGTCGGCATAGCCTTCTTCGTACATTCTTCCAAGATGAGCCAGATGTAAGCTTTGCAAACTATCGGTTTCTGCTTTGCTTTGAGACCTGTTTGGTCCCCTTTTAAGAAATGCAATAAAGTACTGTTGCATTAGGACGGTGTCTTTGGTCTTTTGATTAACATAATCAAAGGTCTGAAAACCAGCTTGGGTTAGTTCTTCTTTGATCTCGGCCATGGACTTTTCATTATGCTCCACCTCGGCCACAGGGGGATCCGTCACTTTTTTAGATTCCGGCTTACACCCTATTAATAGTCCGAATATCGAAATAATTGCCGCTAACTTTCTTGTTCTTTCCATGACTTAAAAGGTTTTACGCTTAAGTGTGAATTATAGTATCTTATATCCCCGGTAACTTCTTTCCCAAGCCAATCGGGTTTTTCGAAAATCTCATCTTCGGTCCCCAGTTCAATTTCGGCAATGACCAGTCCTTCATTCATACCGCAAAATTCATCTACTTCAAATACGTGATGACCAACGGGAATTTCAAAACGTCTCTTCTCAATTATAGAGGCTTCACAGAGATTTAGAAGCCCTTCTGCATCTTTTAACCCGATTTCTTTTTCCCATTCAAACCTACTTGTTCCTGAAGCGTTTGATATCCCTTTTACCGTAATGTATCCTTTACCTCCTTTTATTCTTACCCTCACTGTTCGCTCCGGATGGGTGTTTAGAAATCCCTGACTAATGAATTCGGCAGTTGTTGCCTCGGCCTTAAAGCCGTTTGTTTTCACCAAAAATTTTCGTTCAATTTCCGTCATACTCCTTAGGAATACCCCTCGATCTGGCCATTTAAATATACCTTAAATTTGCTTATGAGCTATGATTTCCCTTTGCGAAAAATTATCCACGTAGACATGGATGCCTTCTATGCCTCTGTGGAGCAATTAGACCATCCGGAGCTTAAAGGGAAACCCATAGCAGTGGGAGGAGGCTCTAAACGCGGAGTGGTCTCTGCTGCCAGTTATGAAGCACGCAAATTTGGTGTAAGAAGTGCAATGAGTGGGTACATAGCTAAAAGGAATTGTCCGGATCTCATTTTTGTAAAACCCAGGTACGATAGGTATTCCGAAATCTCAAAGGCCATTAGGGCTATTTTCTTTGAATATACAGATCTGGTGGAACCGCTTTCCCTGGATGAAGCGTATTTAGATGTTACCACCAATAAAAAAGGAAACCCTTCGGCAACACTTATTGCAAAAGAGATTCGTCAGCGGATCTTTGATGAGCTCGGGCTGACGGCATCTGCCGGAATATCCATCAATAAATTCATTGCTAAGGTAGCTAGTGACTATAACAAACCCAACGGGCAGAAAACCGTCAATCCGGAAGAGGTCATTGAGTTCCTTGAGCAATTGGAGATTAGGAAATTCTACGGGGTGGGAAAAGTGACTGCCGAAAAGATGTACAAGCTCGGTATCTTCACTGGCAAAGATCTAAAGGAAAAATCTCTTGAGTTTCTTTCCAATGCGTTTGGTAAAAGTGGAAGGTATTACTATCACGTAGTTCGGGGGATTCATACCAGCGAAGTAAAACCTCATCGTATTCCCAAGTCTGTTGGTGCTGAAAGAACATTTAGCGAGAACCTGAGCAGTGAGGTCTTTATGTTAGAACGGCTGGGTCATATCGCTGAGGAACTTGAGAGACGGTTAAAGAAAAATAAAATTGCCGGAAAAACTGTGACCCTAAAAATTAAGTATAGCGATTTTACACTACAAACCCGAAGTAAAACCCTGGCCTACTTCATTTCTGACAAGCAACTTATCCTTGAAACCGCGAAGGAGTTGCTTTATCAAGAAGCATTGCAAAACTCTGTGCGTCTTTTGGGTATTTCTTTAGCCAATCTGAATACAGGTCAGTCTAATCAATTGAAGGAAGAGCCTGGTGGCGAGCAGAGCGTTTCTGTTCAATTGAAATTCGATTTCTAAAAAATTTGATCGTATAATTTTGAAAATAGACAGACTTGTCTATATTTGTAAAATGAAACGCTCAGAAATTCGGCAACACATCATTCAGACCGCATCAGATCTATTCTATGAAAATGGATTTAATGCCACTGGAATAAACGAAATAATTAGCAAATCAGGGATTGCAAAAGCTACCTTATACCATCATTTTAAGTCAAAAGACGATGTTTGTATTGCATATTTGAAATACCGGCATGATACGTTCAGTAAATCGCTCGAAGATTTTGTATACTCTCGCCCTAAAGGAAAAGCACAGTTGCTGGGAGTATTTGATTTCTTGACAACCTTCTATTCTGACCCCTCATTCAACGGATGCTGGTGTGTAAGAACCGTGGCCGAAATCCCGAGGGAAAATATTGAGATAAGAGACGAAATTCAAAAACAAAAAAAGGAGCTCCAGGAATTTTTAACACAGGTAGTGCAAGACAATAAGCCAGATATTTCAAAGGTTGCCTCCAAGAAAATTGCCAATGGTATTTATCTTCTTTACGAAGGAGCTGTAAGTGAAAGCCATTTGCATCAGGCAGATTGGCCTATTAAAACTGCCAAAAAGATTGGGGAACAACTAATTAACTAAAAAAATTTATCACAATAAAGACAGACTTGTCTGTCTATTAATAATTTAATACTATACAAATGTCAAATTTTAAAAACAAAACCGCCATTGTAATTGGTGGCACTAGCGGAATTGGCAGCTCAGTAGCGGCACAACTCAGTGACATGGGAGCTACCGTACATGTTGTTGGCAGAAGTGCTGACCGACTTGAAGAAAAAGGAAACGTCATTCCTCATAAAGTAGATATTTCGCAAAAAGAAGAGGTAGATCTGTTGGTTAGTTCAATAGAAAACCTGGATAGCGTGGACTTTCTTGTCAATGCATCCGGAATTTTTGGACCTAAACCTTTTCTAGAGCACACCCATGAGGACTACGATGCTTATTTAGACCTCAACAGAGGCTTCTTCTTTATCACTCAGGCAGTGGCAAAAAAGATGAAAAATACTGGAGGTGGAGCTATTGTAAATGTGGGCTCTATGTGGGCCAAACAGTCGGTAAAAGCCACTCCGTCCTCGGCATATTCCATGCAAAAAGCCGGACTTCATAGCCTAACACAACATTTGGCTATGGAACTTGCTGATGATCATATCAGAGTAAATGCCGTTTCCCCGGCCGTGGTGCAAACTCCAGTATACGATTCAGTTTTTGGTAATCGGGAAGAAGCAAATAAGGCGCTGGAAGGATTTCATGCCTTTCACCCTATTGGACGTATTGGAAAGGCAGAGGACGTAGCCAGGGTAATTATCTTCCTGTTGTCCGATGAGGCATCCTGGGTAACCGGTGCCATTTGGGATACGGACGGAGGCGTAATGGCCGGAAGAAACTAGGATATATTACCTTTAAAAAAAGCCTCAGAGAATTGTTATTCCCTGAGGCTTGTATCTATCTTAGAATAAAATTCCTAAACTTAGAAAGTACAAGTCTCTATTTCTGTAACCCTAAGGGTATTCACCATTCCCTTATCTTTAATCGGCATCGCCGCCAGGCTTATCAGCATGTCTCCCACATCTAAAAACCCCTTTTTGCAGGCAATGCTGTTAACATCCTCAATGGTTTCATCTGTTGAAACAAACTTGTCATAATAAAATGCCTTTACCCCCCAAAGTAAATTTAGTTGGGTAAGGATGCGTTTGTTGGAGGTAAAAACCAGGATGTGTGCACTAGGCCTCCAGGCGGATATCTGAAATGCAGTGTACCCGCTATTGGTGAGGGTAGAAATTGCTTTTGCTTTTATCTCATTGGCCATTATAGCAGCGTGATAGCAGACCGATTTTGTGATGTACCGCTTTGTGCGAATATGGGGTGGATCATGAGGTACCTGAATAAGATCGGAGTTCTCGACACTTTTTAGAATTCCTGCCATTTTCTCAATCACCTGTACAGGATAGTTCCCTACCGAAGTTTCCCCTGAGAGCATGACGGCATCTGCCCCGTCCATCACGGAATTCGCAACATCATTCACCTCTGCTCTTGTTGGAGTCAAACTGGTGATCATCGTTTCCATCATTTGGGTAGCTATAATTACCGGGATTCTAGCCTTTTTTGCCCTAAGCACCAACCTCTTCTGAATGAGCGGGACTTCCTGAGCCGGTACTTCAACTCCTAAATCCCCTCTAGCAACCATCAATCCGTCACAGTATGCAACGATCTTATCTATATTCTCTACCGCTTCGGGTTTTTCTATCTTGGCAATTATCGGGACCTTGTGCTCAGAATGCTCTTTAATAATCTTCTGTAAGTCTATAAGATCCTGACTGAATCTTACAAAAGAAAGCGCTATCCAATCCACGTTCTGAGAAAGTGCAAAAATGGCATCGTCAACATCCTTTTCTGTAAGTGCAGGTAGGGAAATATTAGTATTAGGTAGGTTCACTCCCTTTTTAGACTTTAATGGTCCTCCCTGAACAACCTTGGCCTTAACCATATCCTTCTGATTAGAGGAAAGCACCTCAAAAATTAGCTTTCCATCATCTAGAAGTACGCGTTCGCCAGGCTTAACATCTTTAGGGAAGTTAGTGTAATTCATATACACTTTTTCCGAAGTTCCTTCAAAAGGTTTGCCCGTTACAAAGGTGATCTCATCCCCGGGAGCAACCACCACCTCTCCGGCCATGACCCCTACTCTAAGCTTTGGGCCTTGCAAATCTGCCAGGATGGATGTGTATAGGCCCAACTCCTCGTTTAACTCGCGAATGATCTTAATACGTTCCTTAACATCTTCATAATCCGCATGAGAAAAGTTTATTCTAAAAACATCTACCCCAGCCAGCATCATTTCCTTTAGGGTTTCCTTCTTGCTGGTCGCTGGTCCCAAAGTAGCTACAATCTTGGTTTTTTTCTTAGTTGGCATCCTTTAAAATATTAGATTGTTTTTGGATTTAAGTTTGTCAATATCAATTGGGTAGGCTGTGATTATTTTAGGGATTTTAAGGACTGATTTTAAGAGCGTGTCATTCATCTCAACATCATCATGTTCAATTTTCAAGAAATAGTCAACTTCCTTATATTCCGGTATCAAATGGTGTTTAGTATAAGAAGTTTCATTTTGAAAAAGATCTTTCAATTCGGATCTGTCTTCCCTACTGCAATAATTGGTAATCAATGTCCAATTACGATCGTTTAATTCATCTTTCCATTCAAAAAAGGGAAAGGAGAAATTTTCTGACATTTCCAAATCTGAATCAGACCTTCGCAATTTGGTCTTGAGCGACTCATTTAGACTGTATACTACTGCATAGTCTTCCAAACTGCAATGTATCGCAAATAGCGCGAAGGTTTCTTCATAAAAGTCGTCAAAAATCTTATGTGTTGTTGCCATTGCGTCTGAGCCAAGGGTAAAGATATAACTATTAAGGAAACCAGCCTAGCCCAGATATGGCATATGCTACTAAAGAAGCTACGAAAACGTTAGAGTTACCTCTTAGCTATAAGAACTTACTTGTTCATTTTATCTTGCAGAGCAAAAAATGCTCTTTTCGAAGCCTTTTCCTCGGCCTTTTTCTTGGATGTGGCCCTGGCTTTTGCCATAACCTTGTCATTTATAGAAAGTTTGACCGCGAAGTGCTTTAGGGGATCATTCCCGGTATCTTCATATACCTTATAATGAAAATCTTTCTTCTGTTTTTGACACCATTCTATGACCAAACTTTTATAGCTGATGACTTTCCCTTCTAACTGTTCAATATCTACATAAGGCTCAATAACCCTTTCGTTTATGAACTTTTCGCAATAGGTATATCCCCTATCCAAATAGATGGCGCCAATTAAGGCTTCAAACACATTCCCGTGAATATTATCACCAAAATGAGATTTCGGAATTCGGCTTTCAACAAACTGAATGAGTTTTAAATCCTTCCCCAGTTCGTTAAGGTGTTTCCTACTCACAATTTTCGACCGCATCTTGGTAAGATACCCTTCGTCTCCTCCGGGAACCTCATTATATAAATGTTTAGATATGATGGTCCCCAGCATGGCATCTCCCAGAAATTCTAATCTTTCGTAGTTCATAGGATTTCCCAGGGCATCCTTTTTATTGGCAGACCTATGTAAAAAGGCTTTTTTATAAATTTCTAGCTGCTTAGGTTTAAATCCCAAAATCTTTTTCATCCCTAAAAAAAAATTCTCATCCTCCTTGGGATGAGAATTAAATATATTAGAGGTGAAACTCATTTTTTTATGCCTCTATTTTTTTAAAAAGCACGCAAGCATTATGCCCGCCAAATCCAAAGGTGTTACTCATTGCAACATTGATTTGGCGTTCTTGAGCCTTATTCAGGGTAAGGTTTAGTTTAGGATCAATGGTTTCGTCTACGGTCGTATGATTTATGGTCGGCGGAACCAGGCTGTTTTCAATAGCCAGTATAGAAGCGATCGCTTCTATCGCTCCGGCCGCGCCCAACAAATGCCCTGTCATGGATTTTGTAGAGTTTATATTGATCTTATGAGCATGATCTCCAAACACACGCGAAATGGCTTTTAACTCTGCCACATCCCCAAGGGGAGTAGAAGTTCCATGTGTATTGATATGATCGACCTCTTCAGGAGAAATCCCGGCATCTCGAAGACAATTCTCCATTACCCGAGTAACTCCAATCCCTTCCGGGTGCGGTGCCGTCATATGATAAGCATCACTAGATAATCCTCCTCCAACTACTTCAGCATAGATTTTTGCCCCTCTCGCCTTGGCATGTTCATATTCCTCAAGGATAAGAGCTCCTGCCCCTTCACCTAACACAAAACCATCTCGAGTGGCATCAAAGGGCCTGGATGCCGTTTCAGGGTTATCATTTCTTGTCGAAAGTGCGTGCATTGCATTAAAGCCACCCATTCCTGCAATGGTAACGGCAGCTTCGCTACCACCTGTTACAATGACATCGCAATGACCCAATCTAATATAATTCAAGGCATCTATCATGGCATTGGCTGATGAAGCACAAGCAGACACCGTAGTATAATTCGGGCCCATAAATCCATGCTTTATAGAAATATTTCCCGGAGCTATGTCCGCGATCATTTTAGGGATAAAAAAGGGATTAAATCTTGGTGTTCCATCACCGGCTGCATAGTTGAGCACTTCGGTCTGAAAAGTTTCCAGCCCTCCAATACCTGCTCCCCAAATTACACCAACCCTAAACTTATCTACACTTTCCAGATTAATTCCGGAATCGGCTATAGCCTCATCTGATGAAACCAAAGCGCATTGTGCAAACCTATCTAGTTTTCGGGCCTCTTTTCTATCAAAATGATCCTG
>JBFOMC010000055.1:0-9091 GCA_040830565.1 Flavobacteriaceae bacterium | reverse complement strand
GGGTTAGCCTTAATAAGAGGAGTGAGAAGTTTAACCTGTTTAGCCAATTGGGGTTTGGAATAAGAGAATTGCCCAACGACGTAGAAAACCGTAATGTCGATTTGGTAAACAACAGCACCATCCTATCAAATGGCACGGAATATAGAAATGAGACCTACTACAACTTAGTGCTCGGGACAGATTATTATATCAATAAAACCAACGTTTTAACACTTTCGGGCAACTTCGCTATGGAGATTGAAGATCAGCCTTCTATGACCAATTTTGCTGCCCTGGACGCCACTGAGACCATCACCTCACAATGGAGACGTACAGAGACCACCGAGGCAAAAAATCCAAAACTTCAATTTGAATTGCAATACAAAAAAGACTTCGAGGACGATGAAGATCATACCCTTGTTTTCAGTTCTTTGGGAAGTTTTTTCGGGAAAGATCAATCATCAGATTTTATCAATACTACCATTAGCGGAGAGGATAATGATAGTGAGCAAAAAACCCGAACCGACTTTAGGGAGGGCGTTTTTACTTTTAAATTAGACTATACCAAACCTTTTTCCAAGAAATGGAAACTGGAGACAGGAGCCCAATATGTACTTAACGATGTTGCAAACGATTTTGAAGTAAGAGATCTTACTAATGGCATCTTTGTGATTGATCCCGGATTAACGAACGTATTTGAGTTTAATCAAAATGTTCTGGGCCTATACGGCACTGGGGCATATGAGGGCAAAAAATGGGGAGTGAAAGCAGGGCTGAGACTGGAACAGACAGATCTAAATACCTTGCTTGCCAACACCAATGAAGCCAATGAACAAAACTACGCCAACTTGTTTCCCAGTTTTCATACCTCCTATAAGTTTAGCGATAGGGTATCTTTGCAAGCAGGTTATTCTAAAAGAGTGTACCGCCCCAGGATGTGGGACTTGAATCCTTTTTTCAACATTCGGAATAACTTCAGCATCCGCCAGGGGAATCCAAATTTGCAACCAGAATTCACAGATTCTTACGAAATAACAAGCATATATATTCTGGGAAAAGCGTCCTTGAACTTTGGAATTTACCACAGGTATACAACCGATGTGATTGAAAGAGTATCGGTATTTGAGAATAATGTGAATACCTTCAGACCAGAAAATATCGGAATTAGCAACACTACCGGACTAGAGTTTAATGCCAAGTACAGCCCTTTTAAATGGATGACCTTGAATACCGATTTTAACTACAGTCAGTTCAGCCGGGAAGGCATTTTTGAGAGCACGGTATTCGACTTTAATGGAGACCAATGGTCTTCAAAACTTATGGCCAAACTGAAACTGCCAGCCGATTTTGAACTGGAAACCACAGGCAACTATAGATCCAGGGTAAGAACGGTTCAAGGAGAGCGAAGAGACTATCTCTTTATGGACCTTGGGATCCGCAAGGATATCATGAAAGGGAAGGCTGTATTGAACTTGAGTGTCAGAGATCTCTTTGCATCACGCATCAATGAAAACCTTATTGCCCAGGAAGATTTTGAAGTATATAGCAGGAGGCTGAGGGGTACTTTTGTAGCTCTGGGCTTTAGCTATGGTTTTGGTAAAGGGGAAGCCATGCAATATTCCGGCCAGAGGCGCAGGTTCTAGTTAGCCAAACCTTAATCTGGCAGCCTTGTCTAACTCCTCCCTATGATCGGGATGTGCAATAGAGATCATAGCTTTTGCTCTTTCTTTTAGGTTTTTTCCAAACAGATCTACGACCCCATATTCGGTAGCCACATAGTGTATATGGGCCCTGGTGGTAGTCACCCCGGCTCCTTGCTTTAGATAAGGCGTAATTTTAGATATCCCCTTTGCAGTGACTGAAGGCATTGCAAAAATGGGCTTTCCACGTTCAGAAAGGGAAGCTCCGCGGATAAAGTCCATTTGCCCACCCACTCCCGAATATTGTAAACTCCCTATGGTATCTGCACATACCTGTCCTGTAAAGTCGATTTCTATGGCGCTGTTAATAGCCGTTACCTTGGGGTTCTGTCGTATAATAGCAGTATCATTGGTATATCCCGCTTCTTTAAAATGTACTATAGGGTTATCATCTACAAAATCGTATAGTTGTTGAGAGCCTACAGCAAAACAGCTCACTATTTTATTGGTTTTTATGTTTTTCTCCTCTCCGGTAACCACACCTTTTTCAATTAAGGGAAGTAGACCATCCGAGAACATCTCAGTATGTACTCCAAGGCGCGCATGGTTATGTAAGTTGTTTAGGACCGCATTGGGGATGTTTCCAATGCCCATTTGAAGGGTCGCTCCATCTTCTACCAATCCGGCAACATGCTTTCCAATCTCTTCCTCAATCTTTGATATTGGGCTAAGCCCGTGTTGATGAATGGGAACATCTACTTCTACAGCACAATCTATATTGTTGATATGTATTACCCCGTCTCCATGCGTTCTGGGAACTTGCGGGTTGACCTGTGCAATGACTCTTTTCGCAGTTTGAATAGCGGGTAAGGCTATATCTACGGAGACTCCAAGCGAGCAGAAACCGTGCTTATCCGGGGGCGAGACATGTACAATTGCCACATCTAAAGGGAGTATTTTTCTTCGGAATAGTAGGTGTATTTCGCTTAAAAATATGGGGATATAGTCGCCCTTTGACCCATTCACCGCGTTACGGACATTCCGGCCCACAAAGCAACTATTGGTGCGGAAACTCTGATTATAGGGTTCAAGAGTGTATTTGGCATCTCCCTCTGTATGGATCGAAATTATTTCCACATCTGAAAGGACTTCATATCGATCACACAAAGCGTCAATGAGAAGATTTGGGGTCATTGCGGCTCCTTGCAGAAAGACCCGGTCGCCAGATTTTATCAAGGAGGCTGCGCTAGAGGCAGAAACTGTTTTCATAGGATTTTGTTTGAGAGTGCAAATATCGAAATAGAATCTGTCGCCGGCTAATGACATTAGTCATATTATCATAAGAATGTTCCAAAATCTTTTATTTTGAATGGTATTTCAAAAAAAAGTTACCAAACACGACAGTTCGTCGATTTTTGGTCTTACTATTCCAATTTTGCTCTTTTTTCTCCGTTAGTTTCCTATTAGACCCCAAAAATGCAGTATATGAAATCTACTTATCTCCCGCGATTATTCGCATTTCTGACCCTTTTAATGATTCTAGCCTGTAGTAAAGACACAGACACTGCTTCAGATGATGTAGTAGGGGAAGATGACACGGAAAATCCGCTTAATGAAGACCCGGATTCTGAAGACCCAGACCCTGGGGACCCAAATAGTGAAGATCCGTTTAGTGTTACACTGCACAGCAGTAAGAATGCAGTTCATATGATTTTGCCTAATACAATAAGCGTCGATGACCCAAACGAGTTTGACGGTAATGCTCAGATTGAAGTAACCGAAAAGGTATACGAGCGTTTTAAGGACGAATTTGATTGGGTAATACTAGTGACTAACAGAGAAGATAATCCCGGATTTGGCTATTCTGGTCAGGCTCGTAGTGGTTTTTACAACTTTGCCCCAAACTTGAAAGGCATAATACATATGCCCTTTAACCGAGCGATTAAATACGGTCCGATGACACACGAATTAGGCCATAGATGGACACCTCACAAAGGACTTTATCTTTACTCGAAAGCTGACGAGGCTAACGGCCTTCACCCTGCCGCAGATGGGCGAGATCCCCTAGGAGGTGGAACTGGCGCCACATTAAGAGAAGTAACTGTAGACCCAAATGACGAGTCTAATTCCACTGTTATTACCACTACCTTGGAAGACGGTGGAACCTTTGAAGCAGACATTTTTGGCCGGGTAGCTAACGGAGGTAATAGTATACCATACAATGGGCAGTCCATGTTTGAGATGGGTTTTATCAGCTGGGACCAGGCAGGTTACATCTGGGTTCCGACGAATGCAGAGTTTCTTAGATCTGAGTATACTTCCAATGGAGGGTATACTAGATTTTCAGCGGATAAAATTGAAAAGATGAGTGTAGAAGATTTTGCAAAAAACGAATTAGGCGTAACCCAGAACAATCCGGTAAATAATGAGCAAACCTTCAAAATATTGGTGGTATTACTAGATAATGAAACTCCTTCGGATGCCGAATTCGATTTAGTGAGTGAACACACAGAATGGTTAACCCTGGCGGGAGATGATGGTAATGATGGGCTATTCAATTTTTGGGAGGCTACTAATGAATTGGGTACCCTCATCAGTGGGCCTCTGGATCAGGATCTTAAATAGATAACGCTCTTCAACAACATTAAAAGGGTACAAGGTATTGTGCCCTTTTTTAATTATTAAAATCAAAAAAGGCTTTTTCCTTCTTGTGAATAAGTGCTCTTTTCTTTAAAGGCTATGTTGATTTTCAATTGCTTTGGCTATTCCCATTTCTAAGCCCCGGAGTTCTGCCAAACCTTTCATTCTCCCAATGCCCGTATAACCCGGATAGGTTTCCTTGTTAAGGTCGTCCATCATTTGATGCCCGTGATCTGGACGCATGGGGATCGGACGATCCTTTTTCTGCTGCCAATACAGCAATTCTTTCAGCACCTCGTACATAGGCACATCACCACTTAGATGATCTGCTTCATAAAAGTTGCCCTCCATATCTCTTTTTGTAGCTCTGAGATGAATAAAGTGTATTCGCTTACCAAACTCTTTTACCATGGCAGGGAGATCGTTGTCTGCCCTTACTCCAAAAGAACCGGTACAGAAGGTTAATCCGTTAGCGCTGCTATCTGTGCCCTTAAAGATTCTGCGAACATCCTCTGCCGTGCTCACAACTCTGGGCAATCCAAATATTGGGAAAGGAGGATCGTCCGGATGTATGCATAATACAAGTCCGTTCGCCTCTGCTACCGGCACTACCTCATTCAGGAAGAGATTCAAGTTTTTGCCTAATGCTTCCCGACTAATGTTCTTATAACTCTCTATGGCCTCTTTGAACTCCTCTATAGTAAATCCTACTTCAGAACCTGGAAGTCCTTTTAAGATGTTGGCTTTTAAAGTGTCTTTATCGTCTTGTGTCAATCCCTTAAAATAAGAACTGGCCAGTTCCTTTTCTTCAGAGGTGTATTCTTGAGCTGCTTCTTTCCGCTCTAAAATGAACAGATCAAAAGCCACTACCGCTTGTTTTTCAAACAAAAGTGCTTTGGAGCCATTTGGCAGGGTATGATCTAGCTTTGTGCGGGTCCAATCCAGAAGTGGCATAAAGTTGTAACAAACCGTCTTAATTCCGCATTCAGCAAGATTTTGAATACTGGTTTTGTAGTTTTCAATGTAGGTTTTGAATGCACCCTTTCGGGTCTTTATATCTTCATGGACTGCCAGGCTTTCTACTACAGACCATTTTAAGCCGGCATTTTCAATTTCCGTCTTCCTGTGTAGGATCTCTTCTTGAGTCCAAACTGCGCCATTTTCAATATGATGCAGGGCGGTAACTACCCCGGTTGCCCCGGCCTGACGAATATCTTGTAGACTTACCGGATCTTTAGGGCCGTACCAGCGCATTGTTTTTTCTAGTAGCTTCATTTTACTTATTGCTTAGACTCCGGCATAGGCGCTAAACCCACCATCTACAGGAATGATCGTACCGGTTACAAATTTAGAAGCATCGCTGCATAGCCAATGTAGCGCTCCAAAAAGTTCGTCTGGGTAACCAAACCTCCCCATTGGAGTATTTTGAATGATCTGTTGCCCGCGTGCAGTTAAGCTGCCATCTTCCTTGGTCAACAGCGTTTTGTTCTGTTCTGTTAGGAAAAATCCTGGAGCAATGGCATTCACCCTAATCCCCTCTCCGTATTTTTTTGCAAACTCTGTAGACAACCATTTGGTGAGATTGTCTACTGCTGCTTTGGCTGAAGCGTAGCCCATTACCCTGGTCATAGGTCTTGAGGCTGCCATGGACGAAATGTTTATAATGCTTCCAGCATTGTTTTTAAGCAATAAAGGAAGGAATATTTTCGTAGGGAGAAAGGTGCCCAGGTAATTTAGCTCCATAACTTTCTGAAGTGATGTAAGGTCGCTCTTCATAATATCTTCATCTGGCATCACCACTGCACCGGGCATATTGCCGCCTGCGGCATTTACCAGAATATCTAGTGCTCCAAATTCATCTTGAATTTCTTCAAAAACTGTTTTTAAGGCTTCTTCACTGGTGACATCGGCCACCGCTGAAAAGGCGTAATGATCGTTATTTCTGATCTCTTCAACAAGGGCCTCAACCTTAGCTTTATTTCTACCTAGAACAATAACTCTGGCTCCCTCACTGGCTAGATATTTTGCCATTGCCGAACCCAAAACCCCCGTAGCACCGCTTATGACAATGACTTTCTCCTTAACACTAAATAATTCAGACATCCATATATGTTATCAAGAGCAAAAGTTACTCATAAAATTAAAAGTAGGAGGGAGATAAGAGAAAAATTATATGTTATTTTTCAGTGACACTTGTATATAAAAGCAATATATTAGAGCAAGGAGATTGTGGATTGCAAAGCCCGCTACATAACAAATAATATCACTTAATTGAATTATAACCAGTGCCCTTGATGAAAGCGTTACTTACCCTATGCCTTGTCTTTAGTTTTATGGTGCTTAGTGGATGCGCTGCTCAAACTTCCTCTCACCTTATCGAGGACGAAAAGGCTGTTGTAACTATTGAAAACCTTCGCTATTACTTATACTATCCACAGGAGTACAAGAACGAAAGAACCAAAAAGTTTCCGCTCCTGCTTTTTTTACATGGGGGAGGGGAGTCTGGTGATAGCCTGTCAACTTTAAAGTCTAACGGTCCGCCAAAATTGATAGCAGAGGGAAAGCAGTTTCCATTTCTGATCCTGGCTCCTCAAAATCCACATAAGAAGAAATGGTGGAATACCAGGGCGGTGATGCAGTTGTTAGATACCATTGTTCAAAGTAATCGGGTAGATGAGAAACGCATTTACCTGACCGGTTTGAGCAGGGGCGGAGGTGCGGCCTGGGAACTTGCAGTTCAATACCCCAAAAAGTTCGCCGCAATGGCCGTGGTTTGCGGAATGACACCGATTCCTTATGCAGCCTGGATCGATAAAGATATGCCCATATGGGTCTTTCATGGCACTGAAGACAAATCTATCGCTTATTCTGAATCGGAGAATATGGTGAACAAATTAAAGGATATGGGCTATGATGTCAAATTTACTAGTTATGAGGGAGTTGGTCACAATTCATGGGTGCAGGCATATACCACTGAAGAATTGTACGAGTGGTTTGTTGAACAAAGTCGGAAAGATTGAGTCATTAATAGTAAAAATGGTGTTAACAAGGGTTAGACATAAGGTACCTCTATTTTTTGGAGGGAAGAACATCATAAAGTTTTGAAGAAAGGACAAATTGAAAAAATTAAATTCGGAAAAATGAAATATTTAAAAATTCTCTTATGCTGTATTGCTTGTGGAATATTTCTGAGCGGTAGTGCTTTGCCAGAATCCGGGGATCAGATAAAAGGCGAAGTAGCTGATAAAGCTAAGAAGCAGCGCAATGTAATTTTTATTCTTACTGATGATCATCGCTATGATTATATGGGGTTTACCGGCAAGGTACCCTGGTTAGAGACCCCCAATATGGACAAATTGGCTAGTGAAGGTGCTTATTTACCGAATGCTTTTGTGACTACCTCACTTTGTTCACCCAGCAGAGCTTCTATTCTAACCGGGCTGTTCTCGCACACACATACCATAGTAGATAACCAGGCTCCAGATCCGGGTAACCTCACCTATTTTCCACAATACCTTGAGAAAGCAGGGTATCAGACCGGATTTTTTGGGAAATGGCATATGGGAGATCATGGCGATGAACCCCAACCGGGTTTTACCCACTGGGAGAGTTTTCCGGGGCAAGGAGTATATTATAATCCGACCTTGAATATTAATGGTAAAAGAGTGGCTTACAAAGATTCTACCTATATCACAGATCTCTTAACGGAGCATGCGGTTGAATGGCTCGATAAGCGCGATAAGAAAAAACCCTTCTTTTTGTATTTGTCCCATAAGGCTGTACATGCCGGTTTTAAGCCAGCTCGTAGACACAAAGGAAGGTATCAGGGAAAAAAGATTTCCCTGCCAAGCACCTATGATCAAACAAAAACAGGAAAGTATCGTGATCTTAAATGGCCACAATGGGTGGCAGATCAGCGCATAAGTTGGCACGGAGTGGATTATATGTACCACGACAACAAGGATCTCCACGCCATGGTAGTCGACTATTGTGAAACCCTCCTGGGTGTGGATGAAAGTGTCGGGACGGTTATGGACTATTTAAAAAAGGAAGGTTTGGACGAATCCACCTTGGTCATCTATATGGGAGATAACGGGTTTAGTTGGGGAGAACATGGTTTGATTGACAAGCGACATTTTTATGAGGAGTCTGTAAAGGTTCCCCTTTTGGTCAGATGTCCCGAATTGTTTGAAGGAGGTAAAACTCCTCAACAAATGGTTCAGAATATTGATATTGCTCCCACCATTTTGGCCGAAGCTGGAGTTAAGCAGCCTGAAGCTATGCCTGGGGTTTCTTTTATCCCTATTTTATCGGGAGATGCAAATGCACCGGCTCGCAAAGAAGTTTTTTATGAATATTACTGGGAATACGATTTTCCTATGACCCCCACTGTTTTCGGAATGCGGACAGATCAGTATAAGTATATGAAATATCAGGGCATATGGGATAGGAATGAGTTGTACGACATAAAGAACGATCCTGAAGAAATGTATAATCTAATTGCCGATCCGGATAAGCAGGAAATTGCTAAGAGTATGAGCGCTGCAATCTACGATTGGTTGGAAAATACCAAAGGGATGAACATACCACTAAAGCGTACCGTTAAATATCGTTTTGGGGATTACAAGCACAAGAACGAGCACTAGTAGACATCCTTTAAGAATCTATTGCCTTAACATGCTTAGCTTACTAATTGTTGTAATTTTATTCCTCAGCTTTTCAATATGACAAATAAGTCAACTTTACTTTCTGCATTTAAATGCTTTGCTTTTTCGCTTTTGACACTTTCGGTGTCTTGCCAGGAAAAAGCTGAACATAAATACACCAATGCC
>JBFOMC010000054.1:0-13264 GCA_040830565.1 Flavobacteriaceae bacterium | reverse complement strand
CTTTACCTATAACGGACACACCTATATTTTGGTTTTTGTCCTGCTATCTATCAGCATTTGTTTTTGGGTGTATCATAAATTCCGTAAAATAAAAACGGCTAATTTGCTTGTCGGGCCTATTGTAATATGGTTACTCATTAGTGGAGCAATGGCCGTTTATCTGCCTGGAGCAAGTTTCTTTATTGTTCCGCTCTTTGCGTTACTGGCGGCCTTTCTGGTAGTGGTCAACCAGGAAACACCTAATCCCTATTTACTGGTGTTTCTGACTCTTCCGGCCTTATGGATATATGCCCCCTTTATTAAAATGTTCCCTGTAGGACTCGGACTAAAAATGATGGTGGCTTCTACCTTACTTGCTACCCTCGTCTTTCTTCTTTTAATGCCGCTATTCGGATTTTATCAGCATAAAAATCGTCTGGCTTATCTGGGCATAGTTCTTTTTATCGGTTATATGGTATCTGCCCATTTCAATGCAGGTTTTGATGAAGACAATGCCAAACCTACAAGTTTGCTTTACGTCTTAAATGCGGACGAAAAGGCGGCGCAATGGGCCACTTATGAACATGTGGTTTCCGATTGGACGGGACAATATGTGAATCCGGATAATGCTTCCCCAAAACTGGCGGCTAGTAAAACCTTGAGCAGTAAATACAGTACTGGCTTTACCTTCACCGCGGAGGCTCCTCTAAAGGAAATATCGAGCCCAAAAATTGAAAAAACCAGGGACACTATCATTGGAGAGGATCGATTGTTGGAAATTTGCATTACACCCCGGAGACCCGTAAACAGATTAGAGATATTTACCAACGATATCCAATTGAAAAAAGCTTCGGTAAACCAAATTCCCTTATCGGATTACTTTTTGGAAAACCGAAGAAGAGGCAAGTTGGTCACCCACTATATCACAGATAACGCCTATACGGAATTGACCTTGACCCTTCCAAAAGATAGTGTATTGGAACTTACACTGTATGAAGCTTCTAACGATTTATTGGATAATCCTTTGTTTACCGTTCCTTCCAGACCCAAAGACGCTATTCCTATGCCCTTTGTGCTTAATGATGCCATCCTGGTCACAAAAACTGTACGATTTGAGTAGTGTAGTGGGCGTTTTAGGTTGTGGATGGCTTGGACTTCCTTTGGCCAGGGCTTTAATTAAAGAAGGATTGGTTGTTCACGGTAGCACCACATCCTCAGAAAAACTGGAGCTATTGAAAAATGAAGGTATCGTGCCTACGAGGATAGTTCTGGGCGAAACCGAAATTGAAGGTGCCATTGACGCATTTTTAGCGCCTTTGAATATTTTAATCTTGAATGTTCCTCCAAAATTACGCAGGGCTAATACCGAAAATTATGTTCAGAAAATAAAGCTGCTGCTTTCACATATAAAAGATTCCAATATTCGCCAAATTGTGTTCATTAGCAGTACCTCGGTTTATGGGGATGTACAAGGAGAGGTCACTGAAGATACCCCTCCAAAACCAACATCAAGGTCCGGAATTCAACTATTGCAAACCGAACAACTACTCAAGAATGAAGATAGCTTGGAGACCACGATTATCCGTTTTGGGGGGTTAATTGGACCTCAAAGGCATCCTATAACTTTTCTGTCCGGACGAACGGAATTAAAGAATGGGGAATACCATATCAATCTTATCCATTTGAATGATTGCATCGGGATGGTCCTTTTTATCTTAGAAAACAATTATTGGAATGAGACTTTTAACGGGGTGTATCCAGACCATCCTTTAAAGGCCGATTACTATATAAAAGAAGCTCAAAAAAGAGGACTTCCACCTCCGAAATATGTGGCAAATAAGTCAGAAAATAGGGGAAAACAGATAAAAAGTAGGAATATTCTTAATAAAAAATACTGCTTTTCAACCCCATTAACTGATTAATTCACCACACATTAACACCTTTTCACAACAAAAACATCGATAAACGGTTAAATTATATCGTTGATTTACAGCTTTTTAGGCTCTAGACCCTATCTTTGTATAAACATTAAATCCCAAGTGTCATGGAAAATTCGAGTATTAGGGGGAGGGTCTTAATGGAAATAGAGAGTCTCATCTCCCGCAGTTGTGCCAAAGGCAAAATGACCAAAAGGTTTCAAAACCTGCACCAGGTAATTGTAAAGAAACATTACAATGCCGCGGATGTGTCTATTGACTATCACAGAAAGAGGATAGAAATGGATATTGTTATGGATGACAAATCTTATGATCCTAGAACGGTAAATTTAAATGTACCTACACTACATGCAAATTTGCTATTCAAGAATCTAAAAGACTTTTTGAATTCCTGTCTTGATACGGACAATAAAAGTCTGGCGTTCTATGCCGGTCTTCTAAGGTCTTACACCAAGCAAGATGTCACTTTGACGGCGGTCTAAAACCGACTAACCAAAAACCACCATAAAAAAAGGATGCCGATCGGCATCCTTTTTTGCTTGTAGAGCTATTTTAAGAGCTTCCATAATTGAAACCAGAAAAAAATGTAGTAGTTTTGCCGCACTTAAATTAATGAAGATGAGAAGGATAGTATTTTTGGTATTTTTTACTTTGGGAACCCTGTCTTATGCACAGACAAGCAGTGAGCTCCAGAATCATTATGAAGCTTTCTACAAGGAAATGAGGCTACAAGGTGATATTAACGGTATAATCAATGCACTTACCCACTTAAACGTACTAGCTCCCTCTCAAGAACGGAGAGACACTTTGGCTTATGTATATGCCAACAATAGCCAGCATCTTCAGGCCTTAAATACCATAGGTATTGAAAAAAAGGACTCGGATTCAGATTTAGCCGTACAGGTAAAAGCCATTTCCTTAAAGGCGCTTAACCAGCCTAAGCGTGCTCTGGAGCAATTTGAAGCGCTCTTTCTAAGAAATCCTAATCCTTACCTGGCTTATGAACTGGCCGATCTTAAAATACAAACTGGTGATAACGCCGGAGCTTCAGAAAATATTGAATACGGTATAACCAATGCTAAAGATGATATGAAATACGCCTTTTACGAAAGGCAACAGCCCTACGAGGTATCGCTCAAAGGTGCGTTTATGCATTTAAAAGGCTTGGTGCAATATAATATGGATAAAAACAACATAGACGCAGCCGTAGCAACCATTGATGAGGCCTTAAAACTAGATCCTAACTTCAACCTGGCGAGTCTTAGCAAGCAAGCCCTGGAATCTAGAAAAAACCCTCCTGAAGAGACCAAGGAGTAAGGCCCAATATTTCATGTCCACTATATTTTGAGGTATTGTTCTTCTTCTGACGATCTATCCTCAGCAAATGGGATAGTCTACAAGCTTAATTGTGGCTTAAAGATGTTCGTCTTAGTTTTTTATCCTACAAGAAACTAATTCAGCTTTTGAATAGAAACTTCTTTGTTCTCAAAAAAGTATATCAATCTTTCCGCCTCGTCTATGATGAAGTTATCCTGGTCTGCATCCAATTCCCTTATAGTCTCTTCTGCTCCCGTATCTATATGAAAATTGATTAACCGAATTTTATCATCTTTCGGGACAGCAATAATCATCTGATCATCATTTTTACGGCTTTTTCGAATTCTTCTAAAGACGTACTCCAGGTTCGAATCTACATCGATATCAAGCTCCGTAAAACTTCTGAAACCGTCTACGTAAGAGTTATAGGTCCCGTAAATACTCCCGGCAGCGGAGCCAAAAGCTCCCAAATTGTTTGAAACAATGGTATTTCTAAAAGCACGATTGGCCTGTGTAGGAGCAAAAAGTAAAGTTGCCGAACTTACTTGCAAGCTTCTTTTAAGCCAGTATATGGAATTCCGAAAGGATCTCCGAACAAAGGAACCCGACTTCATTGCAGGGTACTCCTTTTTGTACATCAGGTTTCCGGAAAAATTGAACAGATAAAAATTATTCCCCTCAAATAAAAAGTAGCCCTCATTCCTAATCTTCAGCTCAGGAAATCTCCTGCCAAAATCAAAATGGTGAAGAGATTGTGGGGGTACGCTATCCCTATTGTTAAAAAGATAAAATTTGTTCTCATTGTACACCGGAAACTGATCGGTTTCCGGATTAAACCAAACGCGATGGTATGGAAGTTTGAGTTTTAAATTTCTCCTGATATAATCGGCGTCGAACAAGCTAACATCTTCATTCCATATCTTCTTACCTGTCTCAATTTGTACCCTATTCACCCTTGAAGGCGTGATAAAAAGTGCATGGGCCGCATTGTCAAAAATATGTACCGGATTTTCATCATTAGAAAAGGTGATTCTTAGAGGGGCGTCCCAGACGTCATGCCCAAAGGCATCAATCCGGGTTAGCTGGTTTTCCTGGACCACCAAATAACTATCCCCTACAGGAACAATCTTCCGGATCAGGGGTAGGGGATCAGATCTCTTCCATTTTTTCGTGCCCTTATTGGCATCAATAATGTCAAAGCCTTTTGAGGTAATGACGACTAGCTTATTTCCATCTAAGGTGGTTTCTATTATATTTCCAACAACTCGTGCAGGAGGGCGTGCCCAATTGCTTTCCATATTCTTTGGATCCACCGCATAAATTGCGGTTTCCTGGTTTAACTTTTCACCTCGCAGCTTGTTGGAGGATAGATAAAGCCTATTTGCTTGCTCGTCTAATAAAATGCTGCTTATCCCCTTTTCGTTATGTACGATATCGCCTGTTGTAAGATCAATTTTTAGTAAATGACGGTTCTTTAGCCAAAAAATATTATTATCTGCATCTAACAGCACTTTTTCCTGATTGAGTAGAGCCCCTTTTGTTCTGGAGAAAAAATCACTGCTCACTTTGGTCATCCATTTTGAGGTTCCGGTTTCAAAATCGAAGAGGCCAATCCCAAATCCCTCATCAATTTTTCCATCTACCAAAACGGCATGTTGCTCCGGAAGTACCATCGTATTGAAAACAGCTTGAAAACCCTGATCCTCGGAATTGAACATGATCTTCCCCTTTGTAACATCAACTATTACACGGGAAACACCTTTAGCATTCAATGTTTTAGAGAGAAACTTAGAGTTTAACAAAGGTTTATCTTCAAAAAAAACATAAGGAGTAAAAGGAATCTCCCTATAGCGGCTAAAGTCGAGCTTACCGATGGCTTCATTCTCCCAAACAACAGTGTGCTTTTCGGGATCTATGCCATAAACCGCCCCCGAAGTCTTTACCAATACTATTCCAGTACTAGCATTTAGAATATTCTCTTTGATCCTATGATTCAACAAGATTTTTTGCTGGCCGCTAGACGGGAGGGCAAGCATCATTAAAACGAATAAAACAAAACTCCGTTTGACCTTCATAAGTCTTTATTGTATCCCAAAATCCACTATACTTTCTTAAACATATATAAGATACTATTTTTATAAGCTCCTTATGAGATTTCTGCACTCAATCCAGGTTTAAAGGCTTAAATAAAAATCCCAATAAAACACTTTGAGTAGAAAGATTGGCATTATTGAAATTCCGGAGTACTTCAGAGTTTCTCCATTTTTGGAAGCATGGCCTGGTTTTTTTCATGAAAACGTTCCATATCTGAAAGAATAGTATTCAGCAATTGAATGGCTTCTTTAATATAAGGTCCTTTGTTAAGCATAACACATTCCGCCCTAAGCGAACTTACGGTATCGGTAATTTCAGATCTGGAAGGGAATCCTTCTTTTGCAAGGTTTTCTAAAACCTGGGTGGCCCAAACAACGGGTACGTGAGCAGCCCCACAAAGCGCCAAAATTTCCTCCTGCACCTTTCCAATAGTATCCCATCCGGTTTCCACCGCGAGATCGCCCCTGGCTATCATAACCCCAATGTATTTCACCTTCATTGCAGCGAGGAGGATCTCCACCAAATTATCAAAAGCAAGTCGAGTCTCGATTTTTAGGATGATACTTACACTATTGATCGCATTCCACTTTTCGAGTTCACTTAGTAATACGGCAACATCTTCTTTGGTGTTCACAAAAGAATAGTTTAAGATATCGGCGTATTTTGAAACAAACTCCAAATCGGTCTTATCCTTCTCGGTAAGGCCTCCTAACTTCAAATCAGTCCTGGGAAAATTCATCCCTTTTTCTGCCCTCAACTTGGATCCTTTTTCTTTCGCCCTGGTAATGCGAACCTCAAAATGATCAGGAAAAATCGTTTCAATGACACCCTCAATCTTACCATCATCAAATAAAATGGCTTCTCCTTCTTTTATTCGGTCAAAAATTTCAGGCAACTGGCACGAGATGCTTGCAGGCTTAAGCAGCTTCCCTTCACCATCAAAGAGAGGAAGGCTGCCAATTACATTCAACTTTGTTACTTTAAGGATATCGTCTTTTCTTAAGATAATAGCCTGTTCTGTAGCGGGAAGTTCTCCTACTTCAATATCCTCTACATGCGAACTTCTGGAACGTATTGTTGCACCTGTTTCAACATACAGCGTTTTCTGGCAGCTTAGCATTATTTGATTTTCTAAAACTTCGACCACCTTAAGTTTTCTCACTTTGTTCCTGGCATCTGTAATAAAAAGTTTATCTCCAAGCCGTAATTGCCCAAGCCATGCTGGGTCCACCGGAAGCATATCCATCGCACTTCCAGCTTCCGGGTTGCCTTCCATAATAATGGTAGCCGGTTTAATAACTCTTCCCTTTATATCTTTTACCGGCCTAAATTTTTTGACTCTCGGGCCCGCTACGATGCTCCCTGTCCTGATTTTTGGTCCTGCCAGGTCCATGGCAATTTTTATGCTTCTTCCCAGTTCCTGCGAGGCTTGCTTTATATGCTCCACCATTTTCATCCAAACCTCAGGACCGTCATGAGCGCAATTGATCCTGGCACAGTTCATCCCGGAGGCGACCATCTCATATACCAGGTTATAATTGTATGCGGCCTCGGTTGGCAGGGTCACCATAATTCTCACTCTTCTTCCTTTAGAGCGAAATCCAAATAATTCTTTTGCATGCTTCGCTAAAATTCTTTCGCCATTTTTAATGGACAATCCCGACTTCAAATTTGGGGGAGATGGATCTCCCAACAATCGTTGCAGGATAAATTTGGACTTTAATAGGCTAGACATTACATGTCCTTCGGCATGAGCAAGTCTGGTTAACCCCAGGTATCTAAATTTTTTTTGGATTTTTCTCAGGTCGAATTTTCGGAAGCCGTTATAGTGAATCAAATTTTTTACACTCTTGTGATAAACCGGATGCACGTCTCTAATCAATTCCTGAACCTCAGCTTCCTCCAAGCTGATGGCTTCAACAATATGGTCAATTTTTGAAATTAATTCTTCTAGTTGTGTTGCTTTCATCCTAGCTCGCTTATTCAACGCTTATCTCCTATCCTTCGATTTACCAAAATTTAAGTTTTGGTGACTTGATATAACTGTTCTTACTGTTCTTCTGCACGTCTAGATTGACTAATATATTTTCCGACCACAATTGCCGTGATAATTACCAGGTAAAACTGTCCCATTAATCCAACCAAAATGGCGGCTTTTTGCGCTAGTGGCGTAGTAGGTATTATTTCTCCGTATCCAATGGTCATTAAAGTGATATAGGCATAATACATTATAGAATCCAATCGTCTGGCATTATCCGTTCCTTCCACCAGTAATTCTGTATAGGATCCGGGTTCCAGAAGTTCAATAGTGGTAAATAAAAAAAAGGCGATAAACCCCAGACAAATATAGCCACTCATTAAACCTATTACCACCAAATTGTCTACTTTCCTGGCATTCCAAATTTGTATGATAATTTGGTAGGTGACAAGAATATAAAATACAAAGTAGACACTCAGGCGAATTATAAAATTATCTTCAAAAGCCGTGTTTTTTTGGATCATGCTGCTACCAAAAACCACCAGTGATATTCCCACAAGCAGGATTAAGAACCACATAAGCTTTTGCTTTTTTGAAACTAGTAAAATGCCCGCCAGGGTGTTCAGAAGAAATAATATTGGTGTAAGCACATCTTCGAAAAACTCCGTGGGAAAAAAAAGCGACCCAAAAAGTATAATCAACTGGGTAGCAAAGAAGATCTCGAAACGATGAATATATAATCTTTCCATAATCATCTTCTCAAATGCCTAATTTTAATCCCATATCTGAAAGTAAGAACCACTAGCCTTCCTCCAATAGTGCTTCGTTAAAGGAGTAATTCTTATAATTAACTTTATACAAAACACTGTAAAGTGAAGGAATAAATAGCAGGGTAATTACCGTACCAAATAACAAGCCCACCATAATACTTACAGCCATACCCTCCCACATTTCACCTCCGCTTAAGTACAGCGGTATCAGACCTAATACCGTGGTAAATGTGGCCAATAAAATAGGTCTAAAGCGCTGCAAGCAGGCAGCTATTACCGCGTCGTGCTCAGTGCGCCCCAGGTCTCTTTGCTCCACCTCCATCCTATCAATAAGTACTATGGCGTTGTTTATCACTATCCCGGCAAGTGAAATGACACCCAAAAATGGCATAAACCCAAAAGCTTCCTGGAAAACTAATAACCCAATTACTACGCCTATAATTCCCAATGGAATGGTCAGAACCACCATTGCCATCTTTCTAAAAGAATTGAATTGAATGATCAACAAAAGCACAATTATGAATGCTGAGATGGGTAAATATCCAATAACAGATCCCATACTCTCCTCAGTACTTTTGGCGTCACCGCCAAATTCATAGGAATAACCGGAAGGCCAACTTTTTAGTTGGTCTTCTAACCAGGGCGTTATTTCGGCTGTAATTGCAGAGGCATTGCCGCCCTCCCTCAATTCGCTGGTTATATTAATGGTCCTGCGTAGATCTAGCCGCTTAATTTTGGAATATTGCCATGCAGGTACTATCGAGGCCACTTGCAATAGAGGAACGCTCCTACCCGAAGATTGGGCATAAATATTCAAGGTTTCAAGAGACCCAAGAGACTGCTGTTGGTTCGCATCGCTGCGCATAATTATAGGAATCGACTTGTCATCTTCTCTATACTCTCCAGTTTGAAAGCCATCTAAAACGGTTTCTAAAGAGGTGGCAATATCTTGGCTGGTTATACCAGCATTCTGCGCCCTATTCTGATCGATCTCAATTAAAAACTTCTTGCCCTTTGGGCCCCAGTCGTCCTTAACATTTTTGGTTCCCGCAATTTGAGATAATCTCAGTTTTGTGCGTTCCGCTATCTTAGACAGTTCATTAGGGTCACTCCCCGAAACCTTGATTTCAATTGGAGTACCTCCGCCACCAGCTCCCAAAGGACCTACCTTGATATCCGCATTCGGAAAATTGTTAAAGGTAAATTTATCGAGCTTAGCGATCATCGCATTATTCTCATTAAATGAGGAAGTGTTTACAAGAATATGTGCGTAGTTAGAATTTGCCTCATCGGGAGAATATCCCAAATCATAAGATTCTGGCCCTTCTCCGATATAGGAGGACCAATCCACAATTCCCAATGTCCTTGACTCATTTGTTTGTAGGGAGTCTTTCATGTATTGCTCCAATCTTTGGACCACCTCTGTGGTTCGTTCAATTTTATTGCCCTGGGGAAGGTTAATATCTACTGTTATCATGTTCCTATCACTGTCTGGGAAGAATATGAACGGGATATAGCCGAAACCGTACAAGGAGGCAAAAAACGCGACAAAAACAACAATAATTACCTTCCACTTGTTGGCTAAGGCTACTAAGATCAGATTTTTATAATAGCCCTTTAATTTAGAAATTACTCTATCTACAAGACCCGGCTTGGCCTCTCCCTTAGGCTTCACCCTAATAAACAAATAACAGAACATGGTAATTACCGTTAGGGCTATGATCCAGGAAGACATCAGAGCAATGGAAATTACTACAAATATTGGTCCTACGATATCTCCCATGGTGGTGGGTGATAAATAAAAAGCCAAAAAGGCCGCCGAGGTCGTTAGGGTAGAAATTAGTAGTGGCATCCATAACTCTGAAAAAGCTTCGATTGATGCTTGTTTGGCTTTCTGTCCTTGTTCCATTTTAACCATTACGGTCTCTGCAACAACAATGGCATTATCTACAAGCATCCCCAGGGCCATGATCAAGGCAGCCAGCGTTACCTGATTCAGTCCAATGTCCATCAGGCCCATGATCATGAGGGTCATAATGGTAACTATTGGAATAAGACTGGCAATAACAAAGCCTGTTCTAAGTCCTAAAAAAACCAGCATTACTGCCAATACAATTCCAATGGATTGTAACAGGTTCCCAATAAAGTTTTGCACCTTGTCATCTATATAAGTATCCAAAGAGGACACACGAGTGAGCTCAAGGCCTATTGGGAGTTGTTTTTGCCACTTAGCTACCACTTCATCAACCGCTTCACCAAGAGCAATGACGTTAGCATTCTCTTTCAGGTTTACATGAAGCGAAATCGCATCCATTCCATTAATCCGGACTTTCTGTGTTGGGGGATCTATATAGCCTTTGGTAATAGTGGTAATATCACCTAGTTTAATTAATTGTGAACTATTAGAATTTCCTACGGAAATAAGCATATTCCGTATATCGTCTACACTGTTGAAGTTTCCAGTTGGCTCAAGTATGATGCGTTCATCACCTACATTAACCTGCCCTCCTGAGTTCAGTATATTAGTAACCGATATACTTTGTTGCAATTTTGAAGCAGACAGGCCGTACTCCTTCAATCTGGCATTTTCAAACTCCACAAAGACCCGCTCCTCTTGTTCCCCGCCGAGCTCGACCTTTGCAGCATCCGGAATTTTTATCAGTTCGTCTTTGATATCATCGGCGTATTCCTTCATCTCCGCATAAGAATATCCATCAGACATCAGGCCGACAACTATTCCATATACATCACCAACGCCATCGTCATTTAAATTTGGCTTTACGCCTTGAGGCAGTCCCTGTAAACTATTCAACTTTCGTCTCAATCTATCCCATACAGCCTGCATCTTTTCTTTGGGTACCTCGTCTTTTAGGGTTACCGAAACAATAGACAATCCGGTTCTGGAGGTGCTAGTAACTTCCTTTAACTCCGGGAGTTCCTGGGCTACCTTTTCAATTTTATCAGAAACCAATTGTTCTACCCGCTCGGGACTCGCACCAGGGAAACTAGAGACTACTGTTGCCACCCTTACTGTGTAGGGAGGCATGCTGTCTCTTGAAAGGTTGGAGTAGGTGGCCAGGCCCAGTAAAATTATCGTAGCCAGCACCATAAAGGTTATTCTGTTCTTTTCAATGGAAAATTTAGCTAGGTTCATTTAGTGCTGGTTGATGTTATTTAATGTAGCTGATACTATTGATCACATTTCTTATTAGTCTATTGCAGTCTTACTTCCTGGCCATCCAGCAAGGTCTGCAATCCGGCCGTAGCTATCATCTGCCCTGAAGACAATCCTGAAACCACTTCGAAACCATCTGAGGTTAATTCACCAATCGTAATAGCTTGCTTTTTGACCATAGCGGCCTCTCCCTCTTCTACAATTAAGAATACAAAACGTCCATTGCTATCTTCCCCAACGGCATGTGCTGGTACAATCAGTTCTTGTGCACTCACATCGTGATTGGAAAAATCAAAAGTAACACTAGCAGCCATTCCACTCTTAATGGCTTCACTGGGGTCACTTAGCGTAACTTTAACAGGATAGGTCGCGGTATTGGCATCTGTGGCAGGTGATACCTCTGAAACCAGGGCTTCAAATTTCTGATTTTCGAGAGAGCTAAAGTCTACACTCACCTTCATGCCCTGATTAACTCCATTAATAACACTTTCCGGTAGTCCCAAATCTATTTCCATTTCGGTTCCTGCATTTAGAACGGCAACGGTTTGACCCGGACTCGCATTCTCGTCAACTTCTGCGGATATTGAGGCAATGGTACCATCTTCCGGGGCATAGATATACCCATAACGGATCTGATCTTTTTGTATATCGACTCCCCTTTCGGCTGACCGATAGCTTTCCTCTGCCGTTTTAAATGAGTTTTTTGCCGCTTCAAAGTCGCTTAAAGCCGCACTGCCTTTTTCGTATAAGGACCGTACTCTATTAAGACTTAGCTTGGCAGTGTTCATCTGAGAAGCTGCACTATTTAATTGCGTAAGGGATTGCTCATAAGCTAGTCTTGATTGAACATTGTCCAGCTTAGCCAGTAACTGCCCTTTTTTTACTTTCTGGCCTAGCTTCATATCAAACTCCGTTATGATACCATTGCTTCTAAAACTAAGGTTAATAATCTTCTCTGTACGTGCCGTGCCACTAAAGGTTCTGGTCTTATCGCCTCCAATAAAACCAACGGTATATGATTTTACGGGCCTAACGAACTTTTCTTCTTTTTTTTCTTCCTCACCACAGGATACCAGCAAAAAAATGCTGATAAATAGTAGTCCTAGTTTTGAATTGATCTTCATGATGTTCGAAATTTTTATGCTTAATTTCTACTATTTAAATAATCGAAAAAACGCTGTCTGAATTCGTTGTTTTTAGATGTTGTATTCAATAAAAAATAATACCCAAGGAACCGTTCAAGTTGCAAGGTGTTGATCAGAAAGTTATAGACCGCTGTCGTCCTAGCCAATTGTGCATTCAGGTAATTGTTCTGAGCATCGAGAAGCTGAACAATATTGACCGCACCACTGGAATATGCAGTTTGGGTAAGATCCAAAGCTTCCTTTGCGGTTTCTTCAGAAAGCTGTGAAAGCTGAATATTTGATAGCTGATTGACGAGGTTTAATACGCCACTCCTCACATTGGCGGCAATTGCAAGGGAAGTATTTTCCTTGTTGATCTCCAGTTGTTCTTTTTGAATGACCGCCGTTTGTCTGTTGATATTGGTCAGATTCTGATTTACCAACGGTATGGAAAGACTCAGTCCTAAATTGTAATTGCTATCGACCTGTGGAAAACCTTGAGGGGCTACACTTCCTGCACCCGAACGACTAAACGTTCTGTTGTATTGCCCCTGCAATGCAAGTGTCGGTAAAAGTCGGCCAAAACTATTTAGTTTAACACTACGCTCTGTTGCTTTCAAATTATAATCCAAAGAACGCAGTTCCGGAGCGTTCTTATATGCCTCTTCAACTAGGAAATCAATAAAGGGTTCACGCAGGGAGGGATCATCTAACAGAGAAACCAATTGATCGTAAATGTACTGAGAAAAGGAGTCATCCTCAAGATTGACGTCATCAACGACGATCAATAAATCAGCAAGATTATTAAGGGGCTGGTTTAAAGTTAGATAACCCTGCTCTAGCTGATTAACAGCCTCGACCATAGCTTGCGTAGTTTGAGCCATCTCACT
>JBFOMC010000053.1:0-25081 GCA_040830565.1 Flavobacteriaceae bacterium | reverse complement strand
TGGTAGGTCTGGTAATTGGGCTACTTTCACTTGTAGTGGCGATCATCTACTGTAAAAAAATGGGCACTAGAACTTATATAGATCCAAATCCGGACGTCACTGAAGAGGTTATTCAGGAACGGATGAAGAAGGCGCCCAGCGCTTTTAAGTCATTTTTACCTATCCTTATTCCAATTTTGCTGATTGTCGGGAAATCCATTATGGAGTTCAACATGGTAGAAGGAGAAGAAGTATCTGGCCTGGCAAAATTTGTATCCTTTGTAGGTTCTCCCATTATTGCACTCATGATAGGAATGCTATTTGCCTTTTTACTTCCTAAGAAGTTTGATAAGGAAATGCTAGCCACTACGGGTTGGGTTGGAAAGGCACTTTCAGATGCCTCAAATATCATTTTGATCACTGGTGCTGGAGGAATTTTTGGAACTATTCTCCAAAATAGCGGAATTGCTGAAGTCTTGGCAGACTCTCTCTCAGGCGCCAATCTGGGGATCTGGTTACCCTTTTTACTTTGTGCGGCCATAAAAACTGCTCAAGGTTCTTCTACGGTCGCTTTGATTACCACAGCATCTATTATTGCTCCGCTCTTACTCACCATGGGTTTCAGTACCGAGATAGACAAGGCTCTGGTGGTTTCGGCTATAGGCGCAGGGGCTATGGTAGTTTCTCATGCCAACGATAGCGGTTTTTGGATACTCACACAGTTTTCCGGGATCGACGTAAAAACAGGATACAGAGTATATACTTTGGGAACCTTTGTTGTTGGGGTATTTGCAGCCTTAATGGTATACGTAGCTTCTTTTATTCTCTAGATCGTACTAGTTCTTATGTCTTATGCAATACCTGTTCAAGTTTAGGAATGCCGCCAAGAGTGCCTTAATAGGTGGTCTCGGGCTGCTACTGCCGAACTGCGAAGAGGAACCTTCTCCTCCTTTATCGCCAACCCAGGCATTGGAAAGCTTTGTACTGGCAGAGGACAACGTAGAGATACAGCTGGTTGCCTCGGAACCTATGATTCAAGATCCGGTAGCCATTTCTTTTGATGAGGCAGGCCGATTATGGGTGGTAGAGATGCTAGGTTTTATGACTGATATTGATGGATCTGGCGAACAAGATCCGGTTGGGAGGGTTTCTGTACTATTTGATGACGATCAGGATGGCGCCATGGATAGGAGTACAGTATTCTTAGATAGCCTGATCCTACCCAGGGCCTTGGCTGTAGTGGAGGGAGGAGTACTGGTTTCGGAAAACATTCCACTCTGGTTTGCCAAAGATACCGACGGCGATTTTAAAGCGGATGAGAAGATACTGGTAGATAGCACCTATGGAGGATCCGGAATGCCAGAGCATTCTGCCAACGGCTTGTGGAGAGGAATTGACAATTGGATATACAATGCCAAATCAAAGTTTAGGTATCAATACCAAGCCGGAAAATGGGTAAAAGAAGAAACGGAATTCAGAGGGCAATGGGGTATTGTGCACGACAATCTTGGCCGACTCTTTTACAATTACAATTGGTCACAGTTACATGCAGACCTTGTGCCTCCCAATGCGCTTTTAGCGAATAAACATCATATCCCGACCAGTGGTATAGATCATGGACTTACTTTAGAAAGGGCCATTTATCCCATCAGGAGTAACACAGCCGTAAATAGGGGGTATGTGCCAGGTACGCTTGACGAGCAGGGAAGACTACTCGAATTTGCCTCCGCCTGCGGCCCTTTGATCCACAGGGGAGACGGATTGCCTGCTATGTATTCAGGAGACGCTTTCGTATGTGAACCAACAGCCAATCTTATCAAAAGAAATAAGATTATTGAGGAGGGCTTTATGCTTAGCGCAAAAGGAGTCTATGATCAAAAGGAATTCCTGGCTTCTACTGATGAACGATTCCGACCTATTTCTTTAGCCTCCGGACCCGACGGAGCCATATATATTGTAGACATGTACAAAGGAATTATTCAACATGGCCCTTACATGACTCCTTATTTGAGAGAAGAAACCCTTAAACGAAAACTGGATAGACCAATTCATATGGGGAGGATTTGGCGTATTAGCTCTAAAACTCCAAACCATGACCGGCAGACAGATTTGTCTAAGGCAGATGCCCGGGCTTTACTAAAATTGCTTGGCCATGAAAACGGATGGACCCGCGATATGGCGCAAAGGCTCCTGATAGAACAAGGACTCTCAATTTATGAGGATTTACTTAAAGTAGTGCATGAAGGGAATCCACTGGCGCGGTTACATGCCTTATGGACCTTAGATGGTTTGGGCTGGAAGGAAGCGGCAAGCCTTCTGCCGAGCGTGAATACTATGGATCCAAAGGCAGCAAGTACTGTCTTGCAGTTGATAGGTAGAACAGATACTTCTCAGGCGGATATTCAATCTCAATTATCTCAGTTTGCTGAGCAAAACTACGAGCAGGCGCATCCACTAGTGCAGATGCAACTGGTGTTGCTTACCAATAAAATGACCTCTAATACAGCTTTCGAAATATCACGGAAGTTTTTAGCAAGATTTGGCCAGCTGGCGGTTGCCAGAGATGTGGTCATGGCGAGTTTGGAAAATAGAGAGGCTGCAATGTTGACACATTTAGTCAGTCAGAAAGGATGGACTTCCTACAATCAGAACCGGGAAATATTTATAGAGATGTTGGCTACAGCCATAACGAATAAGGGATCGCAAAATGAACTAAAGTTTCTAATAGATAAACTTGATGCTACCCTTCCCTCAGAAGAACTATGGCTTAAAACAGCTATTGCCAACGGGATGATCAACGCAAAGGGCGGTGATAAAAATGGAGAAATAGTCTTAGCTAAGGCCCCGGATTTTTTGAGCGATGAAGAGCCGTTCTTCTCGCTTTCTCAAAAGTTAAGCTGGCCAGGAAAGATTGAAGTCCCTCAGGAAGACAAAGGCGGGAAATTTGAAGTTGATAGCGAGCTTTTTGCTCTTGGAAGGCAAAAGTACTTAAACCTTTGTGCCAATTGCCACGGAACTGATGGGGCTGGGATGAAGCGGTTTGCCCCTCCGCTTAAAAACTCTGAATGGGTGGAGGGAGAAGCCTACAAATTGGCAATGATCCTTTTGCACGGCATGGAAGGTCCGGTAACCGTTGACGGAAAGCTTTATGATACGCCCGATATTTTACCCAGCATGCCGGCATTTACTACGCTTCAGAACAACGATATTGCCGCAATTGCTACTTATATTAGAAATAGCTGGGGCAATGCAGGCAGTCCAATAAGTTCGGGGGTAGTAGGTGGAATCCGATTCAGAACTCAAGGGAAAATTACTCCCTGGAAGGCAAGCGAATTGGATACGGTACAATATGATCCGAATCAATAGATATTAAGCTGAAGAAATGATTAAATAATACTTAAAACAATTACTATACTATGAAAAGACATTGTTTGGCCCTCGATTTAAAAGACGATCTGGAGTTGATCAGGAAGTACGAAGAGTATCATGAAGATGTTTGGCCGGAAGTTTTAGAAAGCCTCGGCGCATCAGGAATTGAACATATGGAAATCTATCGCGTAGGCAACCGCTTGTTTATGATCATAGAAGTTGAAGAAGGTTTCTCCTTTGAAAGGAAGGCAAAAATGGATGAAAATAATGAGAGGGTCCAGGATTGGGAGGTGCTGATGTGGAACTACCAGCAAGCCCTGCCTATGGCAAAACCCGGAGAGAAATGGCTGCTCATGGATTTGATATTCGAGTATTCTGCTTAAGAACTGGTATTCTCGATTGAAATCACTCCATAGGATACTCTTGCAGTAATTCCTCTGCAGTGTAGAAGCCTTCCTTGTCCTTTATCTTTTCACGAACCTCTTTTATTTTTTCAGGAGAAATAACGTCTGCCTGGTTGCCAAAAGTATTGCGAACATAGGTCAATACTCCGGCCATTTCCTCATCATTAAGGAGTCGCTCAAAAGGTGTCATTGGTACTTGACCGGGATACTTAATTCCATTCACTTCAAGAGGCCCCATAAGCCCTTTCATCGTTAATTTTATGAGTCGTTCTTCGTTTCCGGTTACCCATTCAGAATTTGTGAGAGGAGGAAAACCAGAAGCTTCTAAACCATTACCGTCTGGCTGATGGCAGGTCATACAATACCCATCACGTTCGTAAACTTCTCGTCCACTTAGAAACAACTCCAAATCCTTTCCTTTCAAATTGGTGTCTATAATTTCTTTTGAATCTTCGCCCATTTTATGCCCGTTTAGATGTGCAAGAGCAGCATCATAAGGTTTTTGCATCCACTTGTCCAGTCCTTTTTTACCAGCTTCAGTTATGATTGGAATGCTCGTGTCTTTCTCTAACCAGGACGCTGCCACAAGGGTCTCAAGGCGCACCCTGGGATGTTCGTCCTTAGCGGCCTCCATAAGCAGATCTGCCTGATCTGGTATTTGATGTCCTACATATCTCAGTACTTTAACAGCGGCAGCTCTGGCCCTAAAATCATCGGATTTCAACATTTGTTTTAAAAGTGGCTCATCAATTTCATTAGCCCCCCAACTTACCCACAAAGCTTCGAGCAAATGTTGATTATATTTCGGGTCTTCCTTATCAAGCCGGGCTATCCAGGTTTTCAATTTGGGTAAGACCTCGGCCTTATCTCGCCCTCGTAATTCTCTTTTAGTACGATATCTGCTTCGATATTCCGGAAGTTTCAAATTATCTAGTAACTCCTCAATACTTGCCCCGTCAATATTTGCAGGGGTAACTAAAGGTCTTGAAGGATAGGTGATTCTGTAAACCCTTCCATGAACATGATCTCTAAGGGGATCCCTTGCATTGTGCTGCATATGGCCAATAAGTACATTATGCCAATCGATCACATATAAGGAACCATCAGGGGCAAATTCTAAATCGACAGGTCTAAAATTCTTATCGCTACTTACCATAAGATCTTGCCGGTGTTTTGTGATATAACCTGCAGTACCGGGATCATCCGTAACCTTATGTTGTTTGGTGCCCAGGAACCCGATAGTATTATTGATCAGAAGATCGCCCTGTACATTATCAGGAAAGTGACGGCTAGAGACAAACTCCATTCCGGATGTTGGTCTTACCAAATGCTTCTTTTCGATAAAATTTTCCGGGATGGGAGAACTTACTCCATAACGCGGAACAATGGTTCCGGGCATCATCCACGTGGCAGAGGGCCCGGAGGTATGTAAGAAGAAGTTTTGCCCCCAGGCGTCAAATGCGATACCCCAGGGATTCGGAATAGCCAGTTGTGCAGTACGTTCTAAATGACGTCTTTGAGGACTATACCTGTAAAAACCACCATTGGTGGCGCGCACAGGTCCGTAAGCGGTTTCTACATTGGTATGAAGAAAGGTACCCTCCCCCATATAAATAGCTCCTGAAGGATCTGCGGTAAAAGCACTAATGGCGTGGTGGGTATCATGATCGTCAAAGCCACTAAGAATAATTTCAGTCTCGTCGGCCTTGTCGTCCCCATCGGTATCTTTTAGAAGAGAGAGGTTTGTCCCTTGGGAAACATAAACGCCTTCCGGAGCAATTTCAAAACCAATAGTTAGGTGTAAGCCATCCGCAAAGGTGGTTTGTTTGTCTGCTTTACCATCATTATCTGTGTCTTCCAGGATGATGAGCTTGTCATTTGGTTTGCTGTCTCCTGGTTTGTAATGAGGATAACTTGGCATCACCCCAACCCAGAGCCTTCCTTTGTTGTCGAACGACATTTGTACCGGATTGGCCAAATCGTTAAACTCCTTTTCCGAAGCGAATAGTTCAATTTTATAGCCGGGAGCAACTTTAATTTTGTCCAGAGCATCCTGGCCATACAAATATTCGGGATTACCATTTTTATCACTTACCTGATAATTGGTTTTGACTTCAGGAAGTTTAGAAGTAAGCGCATCGCTCTTAACTAAATCCATTTTGCCGCCTTTAAGGGCCATCCATATAGCAGTATCTCTAATGGCAGTCATCTGCCTTATTTTTTCAATTTCGAAAGGGTAATTGTCCGGCCCAAAAGGATCGTACCGTCTGCCGTATACATGAACGCCGTTAGGAATCTTAAAATCGTTATGCCAGAACCAGTTTTTTTCATTCACAGCATTCAGAACCAAGCTGCGATGGTCTTGTTGTGCATCTTTTGAACTTCCAAAAATGCCATCGGCCAATACCTTGGCCAACTTTTTATATCCGGCATCATTCAATTGAAAGCCATCTATAGTCAGATGATCACCACTATCTGCGTACCATTTTTGAGAAGCGTCGAAAGCGTCGACAAATAGAACCCCTTCCTGCTCGCACACTTCCTTCATTGCCTTGGTATAGGCTAATAGGTTTTTATTTTCGGCCTGGCCATCTGGAAGATCCATTTTATCAGAAAGATCTTCAAAGGCTGTTGGAGATACTATGGCCAATTGAGGTGGGTGTTTCCCATTGTAGTTTTGGCTCAAGGTATGCCTGATAAAAGCCCGTAATTCTTCCTGGTAAATTTCTGATCCGGCAGGGCCGTTAAAGGATTCAGCATAACCAAAAAAACCAATGATGATATCCGCTTTCAAGCTTGTTATCCACTCATCAGGTAAGGGAAAATGTCCGACCCCTCCTTTTTCAAAACCGCCGTCATCTTCTATAAAATGTATTCTGCTACCCGGATCGTGTTCAAATTGATCGGCTCCCGGAAAAGCCCATGGAGAAGGCCTTGAAGGATGTGGCCTGAATGCAGGGGTATTTCCTCCATCTCCCATATTCCTTATAAACAACGAGTCATTGGGGAACCTCATTTGCATTTCAGTTTCAAAATGCCCGAAATTGACCATTCGAGAGGCCATATTGTTTCCAACAAGCACAATGTGCGCATTGTTTTCGATCTTCAACAAATTTTCCGCAGGAGTTTCTCCGCAGGATACAATCCCCAAAAAAATGCATATGGGAAATATTTTGGCAACTGCCTTTTTGAACACAATGATCTTCATAAATGACGTATTATAGTAGCCCAATTTTACCACCACTTTTACTAAAATTCTACATGCACCCCCTCCTGTACAGATTGTTCGCATGCCTCTATAATTCTCTGACAACGTATGGCATCCTCCAGGCTCGAAAGAGGTTCCTCATCCTTTCTTAAAAGCCGGTTAATGAAATGTGTTGCCGTATTTTTGATAGACTCCGGATAACACTGATAGGTTTGCGAATGTGCTCCGTTTCTTTCGTTGATAACAAAATCCCTATAACTGTATCTGGTACTTCCTTTGGTTCCTATTACCTTGATGATACAACTCCAGGGGTCTCCTGCATGATCGTCATTTGCAAAGCTGGCACAGAGGTGACTCAACGTGCCATTTTGCATCAGGATATTGGCCATAGCAAGATTTTCCTGCGGAGCTATTTCTGCTCCAAAGGTATTTTTTAGGCAGGAAATGGTTTTGGGCAGGCCAGCCAAAAACAGCATGGTATAGCTATGATGTGTTAGAATTTGCCTTATAACTCCCGGATACCGCGCTCTAATGTCATGAGCGTGGTGAATGTTATACATCATATAAAATTGGGTGACATCACCTAGTTTACCGGCAGCAATCATGTCTTTGGTGCGTAAAATGCCTGCTTCATAGATATAGTTATGTACAGGCATGCATTTTACCCCGGCGGAAGCAATCGCCTCTTGCATCTGCTTTAGCTCCTCAATATTTGAAGCCGCTGGTTTTTCGACAAGAATATGCTTTCCTGCCTGTGCTGCTTTAACAGTATACTCACAATGGGTTTCCATATTAGTGAGTACAAAAACAGCATCTATCTCCTCGTCACCAAGGAGGGCCTCGACGGTTGGATAGGTTTTGCAACCGTATTTTTGAGCTTTTTCCACCCCCTTTTCTGCAGTTCTATTCCAAAGGCCAACTAAATTAGCTCCTTCCAAGTCATTTATGGCTTCCGCATGTAAGTTGGCAATATCTCCTGCCCCAATAAGTCCTATACCGTATGTTTTCATGCCGTCTGTACGGGATAAATTTGAACTCCGCCTTCTGCCATCTTTTTAAATTCTTGGAGTGATTTGCGTACACCTACAGGAATTGGAGTAAGTGGAAGATCTTCAAATTCCTGATCAATTTTAGAGTGATCCAAATCACAAACAAATAAATTGGGTGGCGCATCTGTGGCTATAGATGAGGAAACGTATTCTCCAAGGCCCAATTCGTCTGCCTGAACCTTTACTATTTTTAGGAATTCCGTTATTGGGATGGTCTCACCCTTGATATTAAAGGCGCCAAAACCGTCAAATTTTTGTAGCGTGCAAGTTGCAAAATGTGCTCCGACATCTTCCACAAAATGATAGTTTTCCCGGCCTTGATAGGGCATCTCAAATGGAATTGTGGATCCGGATACGGCTCCGGCTGCAATGGCTTTTAAGGCATTGGTGGGTGCCGAAGTCTTTCCTTTATCCCTGCCCTTCCCATAGGTGGTATTTAACCTAAGACAGATGGTAGGGACTCCTGTGTTATCGTAAAAGAGTCGCGCCAGGTGTTCCCCTGCTAATTTCCAAATTCCGTAATGATTAGGGGGTGCTAGAGGTACTTCTTCTTTAATGTAACTTTCAGCATACATGGATCTCATTCCATAGACTGCAGCAGAACTGGCAAAAACAAATCGCTTTAAGGAAGAGAGTTTTTCGGCGGCGTCAAAAAGCACCATGGTGCCTCCGGTATTTATTTCCATCCCTCCAATATGGTCATTAGAACAATCTGGACTCTGATAGGCACCTAAATGAATAATATGAGTGGGATTTACGTCTAATAGGATATCCTCGACTGCTTTGTAATTGGAGACATCCAGCGAAACAAAGTCTAAACGTGGATCTAAGGAATCGCCCATCCATAATTTTAAGGGCGCGGTATTGGTAGATCTGGTGGCGACTACAATTTTTTCGACTTCGGGTGATTGCAGCAATTTGTAAATAGTTACGGATCCAATACATCCGGTACCTCCTGTAATAAATATTTTACTCATTTCTTTTTGCCTATTGATCAGTTCATTTTTATTACTGCTTTCACATTCTTTGCTTGTATGGCATCCTCAAATGCTCTACTTATCTCTTCAAAGGAATAAATATTGGTATAGTGTTCTGAAGGAAAGGTGCCGGTTACCATGAGTTTTTGAGCCACCATATAGTCGTCCCTGCAAGATCCCATGGAGCCTCTCATATTCAGGGAGGTTCTTGTAAGATGGGTGGCGTTTATGCCCACTTCAGTAGGGTAGGTCGCGATAACGCAAATATCACCCTCTGGCCTAACCACTTCAATTGCTTCAGTAAGTACCGGAGCCACTCCGGAACACTCAATGAGAAGATCTATCTTTCCGCTAGTCCCAAATGGAACTCCATTAGCATCTTTTATGCCATTTGCTAGCTGAGAACTCAGCGTATTTTCAGGCCCAACTTCTATGGTAATAAAACCCCTTTCCTTAGCTTTTTTGAGACGAACATCCCTGTCCTGAGCTATTCCGGTTACCGCAACTCTGGCTCCGGCAGCTCTGGCTAACTCGGCAGACATTAAACCAATAATTCCACAACCGGTGACTACGACATCCTGGCCTGGTTTAATATTGCATTTATTGTGCAGGGCATTGACGATGATCGACAAAGGTTCTACCAGGGCACCTTGCTCAGGCGTAAGACCTTCCATTAGCGGTACTACACGGTCTGATTCCAGAACAACCTGTTGCCCAAAACCTCCATTCCTGTGAAAGCCAATAATTTGTTTTTCCGGACAAAGATTCCATTTGGCGATACTACAAGCCGGACATTCTTCATCCTGGCAACCCAACATTGCTAAAGGAGTAAAAATATCCCCAACTTTAAGATCTCCATGGTCTCCGGGCCCCAACTCCATGATTTGGGCGCTAAATTCATGACCTATAATCCGGGGGCGTTCAACCCAGTCAAAATTCGCTTTTCCAAGGGTGGCACTGTTATCCGAACCACAAATTCCAGTATATAGGGTTTTTGCTAAAAGCTCACCTTCTTTTAATTCTGGCAGGTCCATATCTACTACTGAGGTATTGGCAGTAAGGTTAGTTGAAGTACCTGGCTTTATTTTCTCCCTTCCGTGGAGGCAAAACCCCTTGATTGTTTCACTCATTATTGGGATGCTATGAAAATTTTAGTTTTAATTACTGATTACTGATTACTGATTACTGATTACTGATTTCCTTCGACTGCGCTCAGGATGACAGCAAATAATATTGTCCAACGATCACCACACCACCCCGGTGTCTTTCCAGCTTTTGGTGTTCGCTGATTCGAGCACTGCTTCGCAGACTTTTTGAGTCTCTTGGGCTTCCCTAAAGGTAGGAGAACAGGCCGTTCCCTCATCAAGGGATTTGATAAAATCTGCCACCTGGTGTACAAAGCTATGCTCGTATCCGATAGATAATCCTGGCACCCACCACTTATCCATATAAGGTTGATCCCCGTCTGTAACATGTATAGAACGCCAACCTCTTTCAATGGAGGCGTCTCTATGATCAAAATATTCCAATCTGGTTAGGTCGTGCAGGTTCCATTTAATGGATGCGTGCTCTCCATTGATTTCAAAGGTGTATAGGGCTTTATGTCCTCTGGCGTAACGGGTAGATTCAAAGAGCCCCAAAGAGCCATTGTCAAAATGGCAATGAAAAATACATGCATCATCAATCCCCACCTTTTGTACTTCACCAGAGCCGGTATGCACTCGTTCTTTGATGAAGGTTTCGGTAACCGCCGAAACATCTTTGATTCCTCCATTTAACCACATAGCCGTATCTATACAGTGCGCTAGCAGGTCGCCGGTAACCCCGGAGCCCGCGGCACTGTCATCTAATCGCCACAGGCCTTCACCTCCCTGGGGAAGTTCCGGACTAATGGTCCAATCTTGTAAGAAGTTCGCCCGGTAATGAAAAACTTTGCCAAGTTTCCCTGCATCTATGAGTTGTTTTGCCAGGGTAACTGCAGGAATCCGCCTGTAGTTGTAGTAAACGGTGTTCGGAACTCCGGCTTTTTCTATGGCATCTACCATGGGCTGGGCTTCGGCAACCGTACGGGCAAGAGGTTTTTCGCAAAGCACCATCTTTCCTGCTTCTGCCGCTGCAATGGCGATCTCGGCGTGCATATTGTTAGGTGTACAAATGTCGATGGCATCAATATCATCTCTGGCCACAAGGGCCTTCCAATCTGTCTCATAGGACTCATAACCCCATTGTTCCGCAAAATCTTTTACCCTTTCCTCGTTTCGCGCACAGACCGCTTTGAGTATAACTTTATGATTCAACTCAGGGAAGAAATCGCCTACTCGTTTAAAGGCATTGGAATGCGTTCTTCCCATAAACCCATAACCCACTATACCTACTCTTAATTCTTTTTTATCTGACATTATTTTAATTGAAAATTAAAAGGTGAAAGTTGAAAATGATTTTTATCGCTAGATGCTTTATGCTCAAAGCTTTGTTATTTGTATTTATAATTTCATTTGCCTACCGCCCTGTCTAAAGTTCAAGTTCAAGTATCAAGTACAAACTCAAACTCAAAAAATCCTAAAAACACCCATTGCTAATTGTTTATTGCCTACTGATTACTCCTTCCAGCCGTGCAATTCACGCACTTTAATCATTGCAGCCAATATATCATTCCATGTTTGCTGTTGCATCATCACCTCATTTGGGAACATACA
Source organism: Flavobacteriaceae bacterium (assembly GCA_040830565.1). Taxonomy (GTDB): domain Bacteria; phylum Bacteroidota; class Bacteroidia; order Flavobacteriales; family Flavobacteriaceae; genus JAFMPW01. The sequence goes on along the minus strand of JBFOMC010000053.1, from coordinate 13,399 downwards.
ACCATCCCAGCAAATGTGTTTAAATCTTTTGGTTAGCTCCCCGTTCTCATCCCGCAACCAATGACCCGCATCTACAGGAATATCTAATTTGCCATTCGGATCTGTCGCCTGGCAATGCCTGCCGGTCTTGTCATGAGAGCCAGCGCCAAATACAGTACCATCGTTCTGTGCCACATGAAAATCTATGGTCCATGGACGCAGGGCCGCCGTTAAGGTTTTGAGGCCTTCTGTCAAAGTTTCCCTGTCTTGCCATTCAAAATCTTCTGGCAGAATGCGTTCATCCGGTTTATTATATCCCAACAAATATAGTAGGGTATGGGCCATATCTGCCTGGAACCCTATATTTGGCCGGCCTACAGCCTCCAGAGTATTGATCATGGATTTCCAGCCATGCATACCTCCCCAGCAAATTTCACCTTCGGCTGCCAATGATTCTCCATAATCAGCCGCTATATCACAGGCCTCACGGAAAGTCTGTGCAATGAGTTTAGTGTTTCCTATAGGGTCTGCAGCCCAGCTTTCAGGATCAACGGAGGAATCTATTCGTATGATTCCATGCGGCCGTATCCCGAATTCCCTTAATTTTTGTCCTATCTCACAAGACTTGCGTACTTGGGTAACAAACTGTTTGCGTTCCTCGGTGGTACCCATGGCAGATCCTCCGCCCGTTGGCGTCCAGACCGGTGCCACCAGGCTTCCGATTTCCAGATTGTGAGATCTGGCTTTATCAACCATTCTTTTTACTTCGTCTCCGTCTGCATCAATATTCATATGAGGATCAAAGAGAAAAAGATCAAAGCCATCGAACTTAACACCATCTACCTCTGCATTTGCGGTTAATTCTATCATGGTATCTATAGCAATTGGCGGCTCGGAATCTGGTCCTTTTCCCACTACTCCCGGCCATGAAGCGTTGTGTAGCTTAGGATAGTTATTTTCTTGCATGAGAACTTCTTTAGTGTATAATAAAAATGAGCTTGATGTGATCTAAATTATGGAAAATTAAGGTATGCGGAAAATTTAATAATTCTGCTAAAAGGATAGAAATTTAACAAAAAAAAGAGCTAGTCGTGAATATTTAATTATGATTTTTAAGAAAAAGAAGTTAAACTTATACGTTCAAATTTTGTTTACCTGCCAATACATGTATTTTTATAACAACCAACGATAATCAAACTAGTAATCTTATGGAAAATTCTACTTCTATTTCTGCTTCAAATGCCAAGAGACTATTTTATGGTAGTTGTTTTGCTTTGATCACAACAGCATTGTCCTTTAGTATTAGGGCGGGAATACTCCCCCAGTTGGGAGAAGAACTCAGTTTAACAGCCGAAGAATTGGGTTTTATTAACTCTATGTGGTTCTTAGGTTTCCCGATTTCAATGGTGATTGGGGGTCTTATTTATCACAAGGTAGGGGGAAAGGCGATCATGCAATTTGCCTTTTTTGCTCATGCTATTGGGATCATAATGACCATCTATTCCGGAAGCTATATTGGATTGCTGATCTCAACACTTTTAATAGGCTTGGGTAACGGCTGTACGGAGGCTGCCTGTAACCCTATGATTGCGGATGCCTATGAAGGGAATAAAATGAGTAAAATGATGAACCGCTTTCATATGTGGTTCCCCGGAGGTATCGTAATAGGTAGTCTCGTTTCTAAATTTATGACCGACGCCGGAATGAGCTGGGAAAGTCAGATTTGGGTGATCATGATCCCAACGCTGATCTATGCTTATCTGTTCTTTGGGCAGAAATGGCCACAGGCTAAGGTGCAGGAAGCTGCTACGCTTAAAGGGAATTTTAAAGCAATGGCATCTCCACTTTTCCTTTTCATGATGGTGTGTATGGCATTAACGGCTATTTCGGAATTTGGTCCACAGCAGTGGGTAGGTCTGATTTTATCAAAAAGCGGGGCACAGCCCATGCTGATATTGGCTCTGGTAACAGGGCTCATGGCTGTAGCCAGGTACTTTGGTGGAGATATGGTAAAGAAGTTCGACCAAACAGGGGTATTGTTAGGGTCAGCTATATTGGCTACCATCGGGGTATACCTCTTTAGTACCCAAACCGGAACGATGGCCTATGTAGCCGCTATCTTTTTCGCTTTAGGAATTGCGTATTTCTGGCCAAATATGATTGGGTTTATCGCAGACAAAATTCCAAAGAGTGGCGCCCTGGGCATGTCTATCATAGGAGCTGTTGGAATGTTTTCTACCTCAATTTTCCAACCCATTATTGGAGGTTGGATTGATGCAGACAAAGCGGCAGCCGAAGCGGCCGGGCTTACAGGAGATGAGTTAGAACTCGTAGCAGGCCAGAATACTCTGGAGACGATGACTTCCTTTCCGGCCATCCTGATAGTATTATTTACTATCCTTTGGTTTTGGATGCGCAACCGAAAAAAGGAAGCTGCTGTAGCAGAAGCATAAAACCTGTTATAATATGAAAATTGGAATGAATATGCTGCTCTGGACTAACCATGTTACAGAGCAGCATTTTAATATTGTTGATGATCTTAAGGAAGCTGGCTATGACGGTATTGAATTGTATATGGGAGAGGGAGACACAGCACACTACGCCAAGCTCGGCCAACACTTTTCAAGCCTTGGACTTGGGGTCACCACAGTTACCGGACTTGCGCCTGAGGAAAATATTTGTAGTCCGGACCCGGTCATCAGAGCGGCGGGATTAGATCGCTTAAAATGGGCGATTGACAATGGGGAGGCTCTTGGCGCAGAGAATATTTGTGGCCCGCTGCACTCAAGTTTTGCCTACTTCACCCGGCAACCCCCTACGGCTGATGAGCGAAAAAGGAGTGCGGAAATGTTACGCAAAGCCGCGGAGTACGCCGCAAATGCTAATATCATGTTGGCTCCGGAGGCCCTGAACAGATTTGAATGTTATCTGTACAATACCATGGCAGACCTCAGAAGCCTGGTAGAAGCCGTAGATCATCCAAACCTTGGGGCTATGTACGATACACATCATAGCAATATAGAGGAGAAGAGTCAGGCAGAAGCTATCAGGACCATTGCCCCGGTGCTTAAACACGTGCATATAAGTGAGAATGACCGAGGCACTCCGGGAAGTGGACAGGTAAACTGGGAAGAGGCTTTTGGCACCCTCAAGGAGATCGAATATGACGGTTGGCTCACCATTGAAGCTTTCAGTACGATCATTCCTGAATTTGCCAATGCAATTAATGTGTGGCGCGACTATTCCCCGGCGGAGGAGATTTATACCAAAGGGATACAATTCATTAAAGAGGGGATGGGTTTATGACCCAGGCAATCTTGTGGGGTCGGTAGGAACAACAATAATCCTTAAATCAAAATAATAAGATCAATGAAAAGACTTATTTATATTTTATGTTGCATTGCGCTTTTCGCTTGTAAAGAAGACAAAAAGGAAGCCGTTGGGACCCTTGAAAGTGAACCGGAGGTAAAAGAATGGCTCAACTTTGAAGGCAGTGAGGAAAACGGACAGCATATCGTACTTATCTCTGGAGACGAAGAATATAGGTCTGAGGAGGCTTTACCGCAGCTGGCAAAGATCTTGTCTGAACATCATGGTTTTAAGTGCACCGTCTTGTTTGCACAGGATCCGGCGAAACCTGGGATAATCAATGCCAACTACTTAAAGAATATACCTGGTTTGGAGGCCCTGGAAACTGCAGATATGATGATAATTTTTACCAGGTTTAGAGCTTTGCCAGACCAACAGATGCAATATATTGATGATTATCTGATGAGTGGAAAACCTGTTTTGGGGATCCGGACAGCAACGCATGCCTTCAACTTTGATGAAGCATCTGCTTCCAATTTTAAGCATTACAGTAATGGCTATGCCGGAGATAGGACCGAATGGGTAGATGGTTTTGGCCGACTTGTTTTGGGAGAGAAGTGGATTTCTCACCATGGCCATCACAAACATCAAAGCACCCGAGGGGTCGTGACTGAGGGAGCTGAAGAAGATGGCTTAAGCAATGGAATATCAGATGGGGATGTCTGGGGCTCCACAGATGTTTATGGGGTACGTTTACCACTGCCAGGCGACAGCAGTCCTGTAATTTTGGGGCAGGTAATGAACAGGGCAGGGGAGTATGCCGAAGAAGACATATGGTATGGAATGAAACCTAGTGATGCTGAAGTTGCCAAAGTCAATAATAACGGCTTGGATGTAAGTGCCCCTCTAATGCCCGTGGCATGGACAAAAAGCTATCAACTCCCAGGAGGAAAACAAGGACGAGTATTTACTTCAACAGTGGGTGCATCTAGCGATCTTCTTATTGAAGGCACCCGAAGATTATTAATAAACGGAGTTTATTGGGCACTAGAATTGCCAGTGCCTCCCAAGGCAAACGTAGCTCTTGTAGGGGATTACAAGCCTACCAGGTACGAGTTTAGAGATGATGCTTATTGGGAAGAGAAGGAACTCATGGTTGCCGATATGCAGTAATAAAACATTTCAAAAAAGGACTTGATGACATGAAAAGGCCCTTCGCCTTAACACCGCCTTGAGTTCCCCCGAAAAAAGGCCTATGCTATTTTGAAGGGCTTAATCACAACTAAATGCTATTTAGTTAATAGTTGGTTTAGTAGTAGTTCATTATTTTTTCGATATCGTTGATTTAAAGAAAACAGGATCTTTAGTTCAGTCTCGGTTAAGCCATATAGCTGTTTTAGCATATTGAGTTTTTTCACTTCCAGAGATTGAAACCCATGACTTTTTCCGGCTCTTATTTGCATGACTTCTTGACGTTTTGGAGGTAAGCCCAGTACACATGGACGGGGTACCGGGCTCCCTCACAACCAACTAACTCAAATTTCAGATATTGCATTTGCATTTCGTTACGGTCTTCTTCATGGAGTGTAGGGAAGAAACGTGGTAAACTAAATGCATTCCTTATGAGTATTGGTTATTGGTTTAACTTAGGTTAAAGGTATTTTGACTAGCATGACGAAACAATACCCATTGATGGTGATTTAATGGGAATTTTTGTAGGAATTTAAGCACGATTCCGATTTTAAAGCGAAAAATTCAAAAATGAGCTGGGATTACGGACGATTCGAATACTTGTAACGAAGCCTTCCAGCAAGGATAAAAATGTTGTCTTTTTCTTCCTTTCCTTCAAATAGTGCCGTATTTTTCTTTCGGGATGTTTTTCAAAATACCTATCTATGGGGATGGTGAGTTTTGCATAGATTCACTTATTTAGCTGCATACAACCATTAAATATAAAATTATGAAAAGATTTAGCAGCACTATCGAATTGTTGGACCAGGATAACCGGGCCCAAAAGATCTATGGAAGCCAGGTATACGGCACCTTTTTTAGCGTCTTTGTGAGTTTTAAAACCAGGGAAATTGATAAGGAGCATATAGAGATCACTTCAGCTACTTTTGACCTTGTAAACTACAATGGTCCTATCAATGTAGGTATTAGATCTATTGGCCCACCAGAGATAGTAAGAGAAAGATTCTTAGTGTTACCTATAACGATCCAGGGATTGCATCCCAGTCTCACCCAGGAGGATGTGACCCTTACCGGAAGGGAGGGCCCAATTGTTATAAAAAAGTCCCTGGTCAACTACTTAATTGTTCAACGCAGTCTTTGCCCTTTGAATTATCCGGATTCCTCTGGTGACATGGAAAAAAAGGCCATGTGCCACAATGTTTTCGATTCCGAATTTTACAATAGGGATGGTATTGGAGATGAAAGTTTTAATGAAAAACACAGATTACCTGAATCTTCTTTGAGTCATATAATCAATGAATTCGAAGATCAGTCGGGGGCTGAATCTGCTCCTCCAGATGATGCAGAAACCCAACTGATGGATGGTTATCGATGTATGTACAGCATTTCTAAAATAGTGATTTAATGAAGGGTATTCAGATACTTTTATTGCTTTTTTTGGTCAGTCTTTATTCCAATGCCCAGGAGGCCGAAAGTTATCTGGATACTGTTTTAATTGCCTTAAAAGATCTTGACTTTGATGGCGCTTCCCAAGGAATAAGTAATTTAAAAGACGAACCTCTCGGGCAGCGCCTACAAACCCTCACCTATATCCTCTATTCAAAAGAAAAGCTGAAGCTTTCGGACAGCATTCGGTTGAATACCGCTTCATCTACCTCGCCAACCATTCAACTCCTCGATAGACTCAACAGAGGAAGTTTCGGATTGTATGTGAAACCCTATGAAATGGCGACGTTTAGAAATTTGTACGATGCTTATTCCCTTTCTAAGGAAATTGAAAGTGTCGAATTACGGAAGATGAGTCTCTTAGCTCTGCTAGAGTTTTTTCAAAAAGAGATAACACAATCCAATAGCCTTTTCCAGGAGTATTTAGAGGAATTCAGAACCCTGGCAAACACAACAGTAGATCACAGCTGGTATTATCTGTATGCTGTGATCCTAAAAACCAAATCCGTTTTTGAACTTAATAAGGCATTTTACGACGACCATCGCAAATTAGACTCACTTTTTAAATTACTTCCCGCTGACCATGAGTTGAAGTATTACTATTATTTAGAGAAAGGCCTTAAATATCAGTTAAAGGCACAGCCAGATTCAGCCAAAGTATACTATTCCAGGAATATTGCTTTGATAAAGGATGAGCCTTATTTGAATTATAAGAAATTTGCGAGCTTTTTAAAACTATCTAATATCTATAATCTGGAAGGCAATTACAGGGAGGCCATTGAAACGGTAAAACAGTCCTACGAAAATATAGGTGAAGGTAGCGACACTTTGAGGAATTATTACTACTCCCAAAAATACCTCTCAGATTACTACCGCAACATCAAGAAACCTGATTCTGCTTACTACTATCTAAAGAACGCCAACGATATAGCCTCAAAACTGGATTACCGAAGTAATTCCATAGAAATCTCTCAATTATACGTTCAGTTACAAACGGAAGAAAAAGAAAGGAGGAATGTGACTCTTGCGGCCGATATTGCCAGAAGTAAAAAGGAAAACAGGTACCTGTTGATAGGGGCAAGTTTACTGCTCTTATTAGGTGGTTTTATTGCTTTTTTATTACAAAAGAATACCTCAAAAAAGAGAAAGCTTGCGGAGCAAGAACGCCTGATAGAAAAACAAAAAGTAGAAACATTACTGAGAGAACAAGAACTGGTAAGTATAGACGCCATGATTGCCGGACAAGAAAAAGAAAGACAGCGTGTGGCTAATGAATTGCACGATGATCTTGGAAGCCTCATGGCTACGGTAAAACTCCATTTCGACAATGTGAAGAAGAATAATAATGACAAGGCGTTGTCCAACGCCCAGGAACTTTTAGAAGAGGCCTATCAAAAGATCCGGGGCATGGCCCACAGCAAAAATTCCGGTGTTATGGCCAACCAGGGCTTGGTTCCGGCTGTACAGAAAATGGCTACCACTTTGAGCGATACCAACGCCATAGATGTGACTGTAGCCGATTACGGGATGGAAGAACGCCTTGAAAACTCCTTAGAGCTCACCATTTTCAGGATGATACAGGAATTGGTTGCCAATATCATTAAGCACGCCGAGGCCTCAAAAGCTAACATACAATTTACCCAGCATGAAGATAACCTCAATATTATTGTGGAAGATAACGGCAAGGGGTTTACCAGGGCGCATAACGGGACTAAAATGATGGGTATGGGCCTGACCAATATTGAAAAACGAATAGAACATTTAGAAGGTAATTTTACCGTGGACAGCATTCCCGGTAAAGGAACTTCCGTATTAATAGATATACCTATATGATCACTTTAGCAATTGCAGAAGACCATCAGGCCCTGATAGACGGCATAATGTCGTATATGGAATTTGAGGAGGACATACAAATTGTAGGGCACGCCAATGACGGAGAGGCTTTGTTAGAATTGGTTCATAAGAAACAACCCCTAGTAATTCTCTGTGATATTCGCATGCCTCGGATTGACGGTATTGCTGTAACCAGACAAATAATAAAGGAATATCCTGATACCCGTATTGTGGCCTTCACCATGTTTGACCAGCAAGAAGCTATCACCCAGATGATCGCAGCAGGGGCAGTAGGCTATATTTTAAAAAATTCCTCCCTGGAGATCGTATTGGAGGCGGTAAGGACGGTGGCAGAAGGAAACCCCTACTTTGATAAAAAGATCCAGTTCAATGAGGGGAATAAGAACAGCTCTAAAAGCCTACTTTCAACAAGGGAAAAAGAGATTTTGGGTTTGATTAGTAGAGGGAAAACCTCTCACGAGATTGCCGATCAGTTATTTATTGGCAAGAGCACCGTGGATACACACCGCAAAAATATGATCCGCAAATTGGGCCTGAGCGGTGCAGGCGAATTGCTGCGATATGCACTGGAAAAGAAATATGATTTTTAGTATAAAGAGTCAGCCCCATTTCGGAAAATCCCCATTGATGGGGATTTTTTTGTGTCCCCTCAGATAGTAGCTTTATCCTCATCCCAAAATCAGGAAAATGAATACTAAAAGTGTTGCTTTGTGTTATTGTCTGCTATTATTGTTAAGCTGTAAGGAAACCAAAGAAGAAATTGCTACTGCCCGGTATGGAGCGGCCCAGGTGGCAAAAATAAAGGACATGATGGCCAATGAGGTACTTACCAATTTCACCTGCCATGTGGTGCCTGAAGAGCTTGCCGAGGAATTGGATAAGGAAAACGAGGCAGCAGCTGAACGATCTTTTTTAAAAGCAGATGAAGTCTTCTATCCTTCGGCTTTTAAAGGCAGGGTATATCCCGAGGACGGTTTGGAAGGTTATAGGGATGACCTGAGCAAGTTGGTGGGGCTGATTGCGACCAAACGTGGAGAGGACTATTCTGTGGGCATTGTTTCTTTTGCTGTTGATAGTCCGGATATTAAAGTAGAAGTCCCCAAAAATGGCACCCTGGTAGATCGGAAGCTGGAGAAGAAAAACGAAAAAAAACTGGGCTGGATACTGTCGGTAGCTCTAAATGACGACCAGATGTTGCAGTACACTATTCAGGATCAAAGTAGGGCGGTGCTTACCGATAGGAATATTGATTTTGAAAAAATCGGGGCGGTTTTTGACGAAGATAACGCCAGTAACCAATATTTGATCGTCCTGGCTACTTCTACTGAGATCACCTATAGAACTCACAACAAAAAGGGAAGAAGAATCAGCTTTAGTGACATTCCGGTTTTAGGAGCTGCCTTTAGTGCTAATTCTGCGGTCTATGTCTCCAAAGAAGCCCTGCAGCGCGACTATAAAGTGGGTTTGCGCCTGGTTTCTATCAAGAGTATTCTGGAGCAGTTGGGGGAGCTTTAGCCATACAAAGGAGATATGAGTGCTCTTCTTTTGCTCATCCTGAGATTTGGGAAAACCTTTAGCTTTTTTGTGTTAGCCCTGATAAGCCGGCAACAAGAAAACCGCCAAGAACATAGCCCAGCATTTTTTGAAAATAGAAATACGATTTTACAAGGTTACTGGATCCTTTAAACACAAAATCATCATGGCCTTTATCCAGGGTTACAAGAGGCAATATGGTATCAAAACTCGCCCAGGACATTTTAAAAACATCATATCCGGTATTGTTCTTGGCGACCATCAAGATAATAACACCGACAAGGGTAAAAGCAAGGAACCATATTATAACCCTAAAGTACCTTATACCCAGGCCGTAGCCTATTGTGTATTTTAATAGTGTAAGTCCTAACCATCTCCACTTAAAGAAACGACTTTCCTTCTTGGCTTCTTTGCGCCTTCGCTCCCGAGATCGATAGCGTATGGCGTCAGCAATGGCGGGATATCCAATTTCACTTTGAATATTTGCCATAAATTCATAAGGCTGTGGGTGATAATCTTCATCACTTTCGAGCCAATTAAGGCAGTTAGCGATTTTGGTTTTTATGGAGGAATCTTCTATAAAGGCATCAAAACCGATACTTTTATAGGTCAATCCCTGAAGACTACTTAATTCATCCATATAAGAAGATTGTACATTCAAATTTCCCTTCACCGTGGTACTATAAAAAGAAATTTCGTCATAATGCGAATTTCTGATTAGGATGTCTCCACCAACAGTCATTGATCCACAATCCAGCATTTGATCAAATCTGCAGTCTATCATTTGTAGATGCCCTCCAATGTTGGCAAAGGTCAAATCACAATTCTGCAGACCTGTACCCCCTGAGAAAATCATGTGCTTCCCAATATCTACGGTGCTTAGATCAAGGAGATGTTGGAAAGCACTATTCTGAATATTTAATACACCATTAATCTTAGTTGCGGATAGATCTACCGATTTAATAATAGCTTCTTCAGTTTGATAGAATTTGCCGAAACTCTCAAATGAACCCTCATAAAGCCCCCCATCAAATGTGCTATTGCTCATTTCAACATTGCGGCCTATTACTGAATTATTCAGTCTTATCAACTTAAAACTGGCTTGCTCATTTAAATAAAGATCCTGACCCACTTCAATTGAGCTAATATCCAGTTCTTCATTAAAAATACTGTCACCCATGTCCAAGTTTTGAACCACTTCAAGTGAATGTAAGTTGATATACTTTCGAAATAAACTACCATTCATATAAAGTCCACCATTGATTTTGGAAAAGCTTAGATCGATACTTTGAAAATCGCCTTCGTCGCGCATAAAAAGGCTTTGACCAATTTTAACACCATTCATTTCAATATGACCATCAAAATGACCGCCAGTCATATTTATTTGTCCTCCAATATTGGCCGCAAAGAGATCTACTTCCTTGAACATTGCGTTATGGCTCATTCCAAGGTCCCCCCCGATAACTACTGAGTTTATATCAAGTTTGTCGTGAAAAGTGCTACTGCCCATATTTACATTTCTCCCTATACTAGCAGAAGTGGCCGATACTTTTTTAAAACTTGCACCATCAGATAGGTCTAGATCCCGATTAACTCTAATAGAATCCATCTCCAGGGTTCCTTTAAACGTACTGTTCTTAAGATCTACAGTTCCTTCGATCTTGGAAAATGCCAGTTCCACGGCTTTGAAACTGGCTTTTTCACGCATAAAAAGATCTTGGCCCACTTCTGCACTATTCATATCAAGTTTATCTGAGAACTTAGCACCTATCATATCAATTTGCCCATGAATTATGCTAGTAGTTAATTCAACAGCTCCTGAAAATGATCCTTTTGTCATGAAGAGGTTTCCAGAGATTTTTGCAGAATTCAGTCGAGTTTTTCCTTTTATTGAAATGCTCAAATTCACTCCATCCAGTATGGTTCCTGTCATCCCTAAGTTTTATTCGAAATGGGAGCCCTCCAGTGAAAACCAGTCGTCTATTTTCATCAAATCCAAGTTCAGTGACTCCATAAACCGACAATCATCCAGCCAAAGTTGATAATCAAGTTTTGTATATTTCAGATCAAGCGTTTCCTTGAAATATGCGCCAATAATCCGCACACCTTTTTTATAGGCTTTTGCTGACAGTTGTTGGTCCGTTAATATTTCACTTAGAAATTTGGCAGATATAGTGCGATCATTTGTAGTGGAGTCCCACCCCTCCTCCTTTTTAGGGTCTAGGGTTTTGTATTTCTTATTAAAATTGGCTTTGCGTCCGGCTATAATCTCCTCCCAAGCCCATTTTTCAGCCTCTGACCAGTGATACTTATCGGTTGAATTTAATGATTCGGACATGATTTAAGTGGTTTTAATATGCTGTTTAGTGAGTTGCAGTCGCTGGATCTGTATTGTCGTTGTTTTTTTGGTTGTCAAGTGTGAATTTCATCAACTTTTCCCAATATTCATCTTCAATGATTTCCAGGTATTCCCGCATATAATTATCGGTAGTTTTATTCTTTAAGGTATTGCCATAATCAGTTTGCCCGGTTTCCTTTGAATCTTTTATTTGGCTGAGAAAAAAGGCATACTTATACCGCAATGCCTTCAACCGGTTGAGCATCACCTTAATTCTGAGCCAATAGTTATCGATATCCCAAAAAACCGCCAGCGCACTCAAAAAAGTGACCATAGCCGTAATTCCTAAAACAATATCTTTTAATAGGTCTTTCTCTAAAATATCCGTATTTAGACCCAGTAAAATTGTCGAGATTCCAGATAGGGCGAGCACTCCTATTTTTAGAATATTACGAATACGTTTGCTTTTTCTGGATTTTAATTCTACCTGGTCAATTTTAGTGGTGCATGCTTGCAAAAGGAACTTCTCACTTTGGGAGAGAGACTTATCGAGAAGAAGAGCATCGTATATATGCTTTAGCTGCTTTTCACTAGCCAAGAGTTTTCTAAATATTGAGCTTTCGTTAGACATGGCGTTGAAAGATTAAATTCCTATTGTTTGATTAATTCACTGCTCGACCTGTGTTTCAATTTGGGTCGACTTTGTACCCGGCGCGTTCAATGAGCCTTTAGTTGATCATAACCTAAGGAGCTCCTGCCAGGACCGCGGCCATTGGTTCTTTTTCTGCCCAGCCAAGTCACATTTTTACCATTGGCCATCCGAGTGCGTTGCCAATGTAATTCCAACAAGGTTCCAGATTTCTCAATTTCTTCTGTAAAGATGTAATATGGCGTGGATTCCTTTAATAATATTTCTGTTCGCGGACTTATTCGCGTAGGTTCCAAATCCCCAATAATCCGAGGCAATTGTGCCCTCTGTAATCTAATATGAGTCTCATTAGGTGGTGTGCCCTTTGGTTTGGTGGGAACAAAGGGAATCCAGTTCTCAGGGACCTCAGTAACCAGTTTGTATCTAACAGGCGCTTCGTTAACCTTATCCGTAGTGGTAGTCCCGAAATTACTTAAATAATACTCTCGTATTTTCAGTCCCATCGCTGTTCCATCAATACCGGTACCCAACCCATCCTGAACAATAAGCTCTATACCCCAGACCATATTTGCCATTTCATCTTGTATAAAATTCACTTTCTCCAATGGATCTCCTATTAGAATGTCATGTGCCACGGGGGGTAGATATAAGAATTGGTTAGGACCTGTCTCCTCAGAACTACCCGAAAGTTGGAAGAGCCCCCAATCTGCATTTCGCTTTTGATTTTTGTAGTGTTTGGAAATGCTGTACTGGCCAAAAGCGTCTTTTATTTCTATCCTGTCTATTTTGGTAAGAGACCCAAAGGGTAATGTTAAAGGCATTACGAACCAATCGTTTGAATAGAGGAGTCCAAACTCTGCGAACAACAATTTTGCGAGATCTGTCTTGTTGGGTTGTACCTGTGTAAAATTCAGATCTCCATCTTCAATTTCCCACCATCTGCTATGGGGCATCCCGGTAAAACTTACTTCGGCCGGAAACACCTCGTCATTGGATTTTGTATTAAGTTCGGGCCTTAAATCCCCTGAACCCCCTTGGGAAACATCCGCAGCATACCAATCTAATCTTCCCCCTGGATATTCATTAGACCTCAATGAGAT
>JBFOMC010000052.1:0-6157 GCA_040830565.1 Flavobacteriaceae bacterium | reverse complement strand
TTTTGGTGATCTTCGTCCAGAATTTTCTTGGCTTCCTGTATGCGATATTTATTAATTAGCTCATGAAAACTAACCTTAAAATGTTCGTTGATTACCTGTGATGCATTATGCCTGGTTGTATTCAATTTTGCTGCAAGCGTTTCCAGGTTAATATCGCTGTCCTTATAAATTTTGTCTTCATCAAATAAACGGATCAATTGCTGCTTTAATTCCTCAGAAAGACTATTGGTTAAACCGGACTTTTTGTACTTAAATAGCAATTGATTGTCATAGGAGTACATACCGCTAAATAGATTAGGTTGTACATTGGCCGAGTACCCCACATAAATCACCATAAGAGCCATACACACTATTTGTGCATGGTAGAAGAATCCGGTATTAATATGATTGCTGATAAGGGCTCCATAAACAGCGTAAGACAAAATATAGGAGAAATGAATAATGTAGATGTTCCTCTGCCAAGTTTTATTGTTTACCCGCAGATCATTGTTTTTCTTACTTTTTAAATAAACTTTCCTAATAAAATAACCATATATAGCCAGGGAAGCCAACTTTAAAGCTACAATAGTGCCTATATATGCTGAGTCTCCGGGATTCAGGCCTTCGCTCACCCTGTGGAGCATGAGATCCATTTTTTCGGTCCCGGACATGGCATATATCGGAATAATATAGATCAAAAAGAGTACGGTTGGGATCAGATGTAAGAGATCTATTTTTTTGAATTGATATTGCTCCGTAATCCTCTTGAAATAAAAATAAAGCAGTGGGCCGTATAAAAAGGAAAAGCAGGTAGACATTAAATAAGAATGGGGATACTCGTACTGATAGTTTGTAATTCCCAGGGAAATATGAAAGATGAAAAAGGAATGAATAAAAACAAACCCGCTAATAAGTAATCGTGCAATCCAATCTATTTTCTTGTTGAAATTTATGATAAGCGCAATGTAAAAACCTATTAGAGCAACGTATAAATAGGCAAAAGACCAAACGCTTATTTTGGGCGTATAAGCCTCGATAACCGACTGGAATTCAGGATATTCCTGAACCTCCGCAAAACCATCGTCAAAAAGAAATATAGGCTTAAAGTCCTTCATCAGATAAGACTCTGCATGATAGGCCGCCTCTTTGGCATTGCCTAGTGCCGCTTCGCATAGAGCCATCTTCTTATAAACATAAGCACTATCTACAGACGGATCCTTAAGGGCAACTTCATAAGCCTCCAATGCCCTGCTATAGGATTGGTCCTGATAGAATTTATCTGCCTGTGTTGTGGAAATCTGAGGTGAGAATAGATGAGCGGCCGTCGCACTTCCTGTAATTCCTATAGGAGGAATAGGATAAGTGTTACCATACCATAGTATGAGCACTAAAACGACGATAGTCCGTCTCATTTTTGATTGATGAATGAATTAGCACTTTCAAGTTAACCAATATTGCAACTGCGAATCTTAAAATTCTCTTAAAAAAGGTAAATCCCGATAATAGTTTACTATTCAATTCTATTTATAGAGCTGATTTAGAGCGGGGTAGGAAAGCTCAAAGGAGTGTTAAAACCAAAGGGAGAAAATTAGAAAACCCTGATGATTTCATCAGGGTTTAAAACTAACTAACTCAAAAAATACTAACTCAAAAAATTCGATCTAAGATTTCGCAAAACTTATTTCAGGCATTAAAACACGCTTTAAGAAGTAAGTGTTTGCTGTTAATTGATAACGCGGCATATGTTAAAATTATTGTGCAGCCTTCTAAAGAAAATCTGCTTTCCTAATCCTGCAGGGCAAAAACCTTACGTAACAAGACTGTAGTTCTTGAGGATAACTTGTTTCTGATTTCCTTTTCTTCTAATGCGATCATGGTGTATACCCCTTTTAAAGCCTCGGTGGTGACATAATCTGTAAGATCCGGATTAACGTCATTTGTAAGAGGTAGATTGTTGTATTTAGTGATGAGATTCTGCCATATTCTATCCGCTCCTACCTTTTGAAAAGAATTCTTTATGACCGGATTAAATTTGGCATATAAAGGACCGGATGTTGTCTTTGTTAAATATTGCGTAGCAGCATCATCTTCCCCAAGTAGAATATTCTTGGCATCGTCAAAAGTTATCTCTTTAACCGCGGCTACGAATATTGGAGTAGCTTCGCCTACGGCGTCTTCGGCTGCTCTGTTCAAGACTTTTAGTCCTTCATCAGCTAAACTTCCCAGTCCGATATCCCTAAGGGTTTTATCGACTTTTTGAAGCTCGGGGGGCAATAGTATTTTCACTAGCTCGTTTTTAAAAAAACCGTCGGTGGCAGTCAGTTTTGAAACCTGCTTGTCTATTCCAAAGCTCAAGGCCTCCCTTAAGCCTCTGGCTATTTCTTCATTACTCACTACTGTCCCTCCCGGGAGTTGATTAACTACCTGCTGTAATTCTCCACATCCAAAGAATTGAAATACCAATACCAACAAAATAACTTTCCTGTGCATAATATAAATATGTAAAGTTTATGATTATAGTAATATAAAGTACTAGTAGCCGGGTTTATTGTGTGCCTATGAGAAAATCACGGTCTTATTGTTGTAGACCATCGTTTTTCTCTTGCAGTGCAGTTGAACGGCCCTGGCAAGGACAATTTTTTCCAGATCCCTTCCTTTCTCGATGAAATCTGCCACGGTGTGCGCATGAGAAACCGTTGTTACATCTTGGGCTATGATGGGGCCTTCATCCAATTCCTCTGTAACGTAATGGCTGGTGGCTCCAATGATCTTTACCCCTCTTTCAAAAGCCGCATGATAGGGTTTGGCTCCGGCAAAAGCGGGAAGGAAGGAATGATGGATATTTATGATCTTGTTAGGAAAGCGATCCACTATTTGGGAGGTAATGATTTGCATATACCGGGCTAATACAATAAAGTCTACCTGGTACTTTTCTAACAAGGCTATCTGCTTTTTCTCTGCCTCTAATTTGTTACTCTTATCTATAGGGACCCAATAAAAAGGAACGTCAAATTGTTTGGCGACATATTCCAAATCCTTATGATTGCTTAGTACGAAAGGAATATCCACCTGAAGCTCTCCGGATTTAAATCTGCTCAGAAGATCGTAAAGACAATGGTTGTATTTGGAAACATATACGGCCATTTTAGGAGTGTCGTCCTCCGCATATACATTCCATTTCATTTCATAAGGCCCTGCAAGTTCTTTAGAAAACGAAGCCTTAAACGCTTCAATGACTAATGGATGCTCTTTAAAGTCGACCTCAATACGCATAAAGAATTTTCCAACTTGCTTATCTACATGCTGATCAAGGTAGACAACATTTCCTCCATGTTTATGTAGAAATCCGGTAACTGCACTGATTATTCCGGTTTGATCTTCGCAAAGAATTAGAAGTGTAAGTTGCACTTAATTTGGTTTAGGGAGTATAAAATTAGAATATTAGTAATGCGGTACTACTGATCACAAGAATTTTTATAAAATTCTGATTGCAAGCGAATATTTTTTGCATTTTCCGTAAATTGCAACGACAAATTTGCCTATTTGTTATCAATGAAACAAAGTACAATTTACGCTCCCAAAAACAAAGTACGGATAGTTACTGCAGCATCCCTATTTGACGGCCACGATGCCGCCATCAACATTATGCGCCGAATTATTCAGGCTACCGGGGTAGAGGTCATTCATTTGGGCCATGACAGAAGCGTAGCCGAAGTGGTAGACTGCGCAATTCAGGAAGACGCCAATGCTATAGCAATGACTTCTTATCAAGGAGGCCATAATGAGTATTTTAAATACATGCACGATCTGCTCAAAGAAAGAGGTGCAGAACACATTAAAATATTTGGCGGCGGCGGCGGTGTAATCCTACCGGAGGAAATTAAGGCACTCATGGAGTATGGCATAACAAGGATTTACTCTCCGGATGATGGCAGAAAAATGGGATTGCAAGGGATGATTAATGATCTGGTTGAACAAAGCGATTTTCCCGTACCACCACTCCAATTTAAAAATGGACGGACTTTAGAGGCCGCTGTACAGGAAAAGGATGTCAATACGGTTTCCAGACTCATCAGCCTGGCAGAAAACCGTCCTAAAGAATTTGACTCGCATTTTTCTAAACTAAACGGGGAAGAGAAAACCGTTCCTGTCTTGGGGATCACAGGAACAGGCGGAGCGGGTAAATCGAGCCTCGTAGATGAATTGGTTAGGCGCTTTTTAATGGATTTTCCGGAAAAGACCTTGGGGATCATTTCTGTAGACCCTTCAAAAAGAAAAACAGGAGGTGCCTTGTTAGGAGATCGCATCAGAATGAATGCCATAAATAATGAGAGGGTTTATATGAGATCGCTGGCTACCAGACAATCCAACCTTGCCTTATCTAAACATGTAGGCGAGGCTGTAGACGTACTTAAAGCTGCGGCACATGATCTTATTATTTTGGAAACTTCGGGAATCGGACAATCAGATACCGAGATCATAGAGCACAGTGATGTATCACTTTATGTAATGACACCAGAGTTTGGAGCTGCCACTCAGCTTGAAAAAATTGATATGCTAGATTTCGCAGATCTGGTGGCCATCAATAAGTTTGATAAAAGAGGAGCCCAGGATGCGCTTAGAGATGTGAAAAAGCAATATATGCGAAACCACGGACTTTGGGAAACAGCTCAGGAAGACCTACCAATATTTGGCACCATTGCTTCGCAGTTTAATGATCCGGGTATGAACCGGCTCTATAAAGCAGTTATAGATAAAATTTCAGAAAAAACCCAGGCCGACATGGTTTCGGGTTATAAGGCCTCTTTAGAGGTTTCGGAAAAGATATTTGTTATTCCTCCGTCAAGAACACGCTATTTGTCGGAAATAGCTGAGAATAATAGGGCTTATGATCTAAGGGCTAATAAGCAGGCCCAGGTGGCTCAAAAGTTGTATGGAATCTTTCAAACTATAATGAGTCACTTAGATTTGCAAAAAGAGTCTGCAGATCAAACATTTTTGGAGGTGAACGGCTTGGACAAGGAGGCGCTGAAAAAAGCCATGTCTAAAGACACGAATGAAGATTTTGTCCAATTATTGCTTGCTGAATTTGAGAAAGTGAAGAAAGATCTCGATCCCCATAATTGGGAGACCATTGTCCATTGGGAAGCAAAGCGAAATAGGTATAAAGAACCTATCTATAAATTTAGTGTCAGGGGTAAAACACTGGAAATAGCGACGCATACGACTTCCCTTAGCAATGTGCAAATCCCAAAGGTGGTATTGCCAAAATTCAAAGCATGGGGAGATCTTTTAGGTTGGATTTTGCAAGAGAATGTCCCCGGAGAGTTTCCATATACAGCAGGCTTGTATCCCTTCAAAAGAACCGGGGAGGACCCAACCAGGATGTTTGCCGGGGAGGGCGGACCAGAAAGGACCAACAGGCGATTTCACTATGTAAGTTTGGACATGCCGGCTAAGCGACTTTCCACGGCTTTTGATTCCGTAACACTTTACGGCAATGATCCGGGACACCGACCTGATATTTACGGAAAGATCGGGAATGCGGGAGTTTCCATATGTTGTCTGGATGACGCCAAAAAATTGTATTCCGGATTTGACTTGAGTGATCCTATGACTTCAGTGAGTATGACCATAAACGGGCCAGCGCCTATGCTCTTGGGATTTTTTATGAATGCCGCTATTGATCAAAACTGCGAGAAGTATATTAAGGAGCAGGGTTTGGAGAAAGAGGTGAAAACCAAATTAGAGGCAATTTTTAAAAGTCAGAATACAGTACAGCCTCGTTACAATGGAGAACTGCCAGAGGGCAACAATGGACTTGGACTTATGCTTTTGGGAGTCACGGGAGACCAGGTGCTCGAGGCGGGGGTGTACGAAAGAATTAAGAGGGATACCTTAACTCAGGTCAGAGGGACAGTACAAGCTGATATTTTGAAAGAAGACCAGGCACAGAATACCTGTATTTTTTCAACTGAATTTGCACTAAAACTCATGGGCGACGTGCAGGAATTCTTTATACATCAAGAGGTAAGGAACTTTTACTCAGTATCTATTTCCGGATATCATATTGCCGAGGCCGGAGCGAATCCCATTTCGCAACTTGCCTTTACCTTATCTAATGGGTTTACCTATGTAGAGTACTATCTGAGTAGGGGTATGGATATCAACAAATTTG
>JBFOMC010000051.1:0-9744 GCA_040830565.1 Flavobacteriaceae bacterium | reverse complement strand
AGATTGTGGGAACCTAATTCCTCTTTATCAAAAAAGCTTTGATGCCAAAAAAGGCGACATTAAGTGGGTAAAAAGAGCGGTAGGTAGAATGTTTAGTAAAGAATGTACTGAGGATCCTATGTTCCAAAAACTATTTGAGGCTCAACTTGCCTTAGATCCTTCAGCAGAGGCCTATATGTATGCAGGGATGCTTAAACTAAAATCCGGGGACAAGAATGGAGCCATATCAGACTTCAACAAGGCCGGAGATCTTGAGACGGACTCTTACAAGAAATCTAACTTAATGTACAAGATCGCCACCATTTACCGTAGAGGTGGAAGCAAGGGTACGGCCAGAAGCTATGCCCAAAAGGCGATCAACGCGAATTCTGCAAACGGGAAAGCCTATTTGCTAATTGCGAATCTATATGCATCTAGTGCAAATGCATGCGGTAGCACACCTTTTGAAAAACGTGCGGTATATTGGAAAGCCGCAGATATGGCTCGTAAGGCCGGAAGGGTAGATCCTTCATTAAGCGGTAGAGCTAACCAATCTGCAGCAAGCTACAGTGCAAAGGCCCCATCTAAAACGGATATCTTTAATTCCGGAATGGCAGGTAAAAGAGTAAGCTTTAGTTGTTGGGTAGGAGGCAGCGTAACGGTGCCCAATCTATAAGAATGAAACAACTTTTTGGAAATAAATCAAAGAGCATTGCCGCAGTTTTTTCTGTGGCAATGTTTTTTTTGAGCTGTAAGGACACCTATAAAAGAGTGGGGGAAGAAGCGGGAGAACCTATTTACCCCCAGGGAATTGCCCAAAATTTTGTGCTAACCTATACCGAGACCGAGGAGGAACTGAAGAGCGAAGGGGTAGAAGCCTCAAAGGTAATAGCAGTATTGTCTAGTCCGATAAGCGAGGATTTTGACAACCTTAGGTTCCCTCATAAGACTTTTCCAAAAGGACTTCATGTAGAGTATTTCGATGCCGATGATAACAAAAGCACGATCACCGCAGATTACGGTATTCTCTATTCCAATACAAATTTGATAGATTTACAAGGGAATGTGATCTTGGAAACTCATGACGGCAAGAAACTGGTAACACCCCAATTGTACTATGATCAGGCCAACGAATGGATCTTTACTCAGGCTGAGTTCCAATACACCAACCCCGAAGATGGAACCATAATGGATGGACAAGGGATGGATTTTAACAAAGAGTTCAGCATACTGGAAGCACATAAAACAACAGGATTAATGCTCATTAAAGAAGAGGATAAATGATAAAAATACTGAGGTACACAGAGTATCTTTATTTAATAGTAGCCATTATATCAATCTATAAGATAGCTACCTTATGGAGTTCCAACCCGGAAGATACCTATATCTTCATTTTCTTTGCGGTAGTCTCTATAGCGATGTTCATCTTTAGAAGGAATTACAGGCGGCGCTTTGAAAAACGGAAAAGAGATAATCAGCAATAATAGTGGAAACATCCATCATCGTTATTGTCGTTTCATTGATCTTATCGGCCTTCTTTTCGGGAATGGAGATCGCCTTCGTCTCTGCCAATAAGATCCATATAGAAATTGAGAAAAAGCAGCAGGGGGTTTTAGCCAAAGTGCTTACTCACTTGACAAAAAAACCTTCCAAATTCATTGCTACCATGCTTATTGGGAACAATATTGCTCTGGTAGTATATGGCCTTTTTATGGGAGATCTTCTCATGGATTGGTTTACAAGTATGCTTCCGGCCCAAAGCAGCTTTGTTCAGCTCATGTTTACAGATTTTAGCTTACTTTCTCAAACGCTTATCTCTACAATCATCATTTTACTCACCGCAGAGTTCTTACCGAAAGTCTTATTTCAGATCTATGCGAATACCTTAATAAAAGTGCTGGCCATTCCGGCTTACTTTTTCTATGTGTTGTTTTCGCTTATTTCAGATTTTGTGATCGGAGTTTCAGATTTTATCCTAAAAACCTTTTTTAAAACAGAAGGTGATGAGGTACAATTAGCCTTTAGCAAATTGGAACTGGGCGACTATATCACTGAACAAATGGAGACGGTTGAAGAGAAGGATGACGTAGATTCTGAGATTCAAATCTTTAGGAATGCCCTGGATTTTTCAACGGTAAAAGCCAGGGAGGTCATGGTGCCAAGAACTGAGATCACGGCAGTAGAACTGCATGAAACCCCTAAAAACCTGGCTAAATTGTTTACCGAGACAGGATTCTCAAAAATCCTGGTTTACAAGGAAACCATTGATGATATCATTGGCTATGTACATTCCTATGAACTCTTTAAAAAGCCAAAAACTATAAAGAGTATTTTATTGCCGGTTGAGTTTGTCCCTGAGACCATGCTTGTTAATGATATCCTTAATGTATTGACCAAAAAACGGAAGAGCATTGCGGTAGTTCTGGATGAATACGGTGGCACGAGCGGCCTGATGACGGTAGAAGATATTGTGGAAGAATTGGTAGGAGAAATAGAGGATGAACACGATACCACGGACCTCTATGAGGAACAAATTACGGAGAATACCTATAAATTTTCGGCCCGCCTCGAAGTAGACTACCTTAACGAAAATTACAGGCTAGAGCTTCCTGAAAGTGAGGAATACGAAACTCTGGGAGGACTAATTGTCAATGAGACCGGGGAGATCCCTGATCAGGATTCAGAAATACAGGTCGACCAATTCTTATTTAAGGTTTTGGAAGTCTCCAGCACCAAAATTGATCTGGTTACCATGGAAGTATTGGACAAGGAGTAACACTTTCAAAACAGCAGAAACAATCCATCCAAATCTCAGGATTTTAGCACGGTTTAAGACACTTTTATACTGCAAAAGTTTTAAATAGAGCGAAGAAAGTAGTAATTTCGCCAACTGATTTTAAACAAATCCTATCATGGCAATTTTAGAGAATATTAGAAAACGTACGACGGTTTTGATCCTTATTATCGGGATGGCATTGTTCGCATTTGTAATATCGGGCATCTTTACCAGTAATGATTTCGCAGGAGGAGGAAAGGTAGGATCTTCCGTGGCCGAGATTAACGGAGACGAGATCTCTATAGATGAATTTAGGAGGAAAGTAGAAAGAGCTTCCAGAAGAAGCGGTCCAACCAACTCGTCTATGCAGTTAGTGAACAGTGTTTGGAATCAGTTAGAACGAAATACCATTCTTGGACAACAGATAGAAGATCTGGGAATAGAGATTGAGCAAGATCAGATTATCAATGTCATTAAATCGAGCCCCGGCTTTACTCAGAACCCTCAATTTGTAGATGAGAACGGAATTTTTGATGAGGGAAAGTTTAGAGATTTTCTTGCCGAACTGAAAATCAATGCCCCTCAGCAGTACCAAGACTGGCTGCAAGATGAAGAGGCCATTATACAAAGCGCTAAAGAGCAGGCATACTACAACTTGATCAAAGCAGGAACCAGCGCTACCCTAAAGGAAGGGGAGTTCGATTACAAATTGGCCAATGATAAGGTAGATATCAGGTATGTTAGAGTACCATATACTTCAATCCCCGATAGCACTATCATAGTTTCTAAAAAGGAGATCGCAGATTATATCAATGCGCACGAAGACGAATATAAGCAAGACAGAGCAAGAGATATCCAGTTTGTTTATTTTGAAGAAAAGCCTTCTCTCCAGGATGAAGCGGCCATAAAAGAAGCCGTCTCTGCTTTGATTGAGGACAAGGAAACCAAAGCTCAGGATACTACCTATGTGGAAACCGGTTTTAGAAACACTTCAGATGTAGCTGCCTTCCTTGACAGGAACTCAGATTCCAAATTTGATACTATTTACAAGGCCAAAAATGAATTGCCCTCTGCCTTTGCTGATACCCTTATAGCGCTACAACCAGGACAGTTATATGGGCCATATAGAGACGGAGATACCTTTAAGGTTTCAAGAATGATGAACAGAAAGGCCAATGGATCTGTAAAGGCAAGTCATATTCTTATTACCTATGAAGGTGCAGAAAGAGCCAATCCGACGATAAAGAGAACTAAGGAGGAAGCAGAGAAAAAGGCAAATGAACTCTTGGCAGAAGCCAAGAAGAGCGGAACTGTATTTGCACAACTGGCCAGAGATAATTCAGATGGTCCATCCGCTCCCCAGGGTGGTGATCTGGGCTTTTTTCAGGAAGGAATCATGACCCCAAAATTTAACGACTTTGCTTTTGGAAATAACGTAGGCTTTATTGGGCTTGTAGAAACCGAATTTGGCTACCATATTGTAAAGGTTGATGAAAAAAGAGATATCGTTCAAATTGCTACGCTTACCAGAGATATTGAACCTTCGGAAGAAACCATCAACGCCTTGTTTACAGAAGCTACCAAATTTGAGATGGAGTCCACCTCCACAGATCAACCTTTTACAGATCTGGCCAAGGAGAAAGAGTATGTAATGCGTCCCGTAAACAAAATAAAGGCTTTAGACGAAAACCTCCCCGGACTTGGGGCTCAAAGGGCCGTGGTACAATGGGCTTTTAATGACGATACGGAACTTGGCGATATAAAGAGATTCGGAATTAACAACGGTTATGCCGTAGTGCAATTAACCGCAAAATACAACGAGGGTCTCATGAGTGTAGAGGATGCTTCTACTACAGTCTTGGCTAAGATCCGCAAAGAAAAGAAAGCGGCCAAGATCATTGCAGATAATAGCGGAAAATCTATAGATGATATTGCCTCGGCTAATAATGTGAGTGCCTCAACTGCTTCGGCGTTGACTGTAAAAACACCGACCATCCCGGGGGCCGGAAGAGAACCCTTGGTGATAGGAACCGCTTTTGCACTCGATCAGGGTGCGAATTCTGGCCTTATTGAAGGAGAAACGGGAGTTTTTAAATTGGAAGTTACCAAGAAGGAAGAAGCACCTAAATTGGATAATTACGCTACTTACGCCACTTCTCTGCAAACTTCAAATGCGGCTAGAGTGAATAGCGCAGTGTATGACGCTTTAAAGAAGAAATCTGATATAGAAGATAACAGAGCGGTTTTTTATTAAACTAGGCGTTCAAAATCATTTTCTCATAGGGTATAACATCGTTATACCCTTTTCTTTTAAAGTAATTTGGGGTATCACTTCCTCCTGTTGCTAAAACAAAATCTCCTCCCCAGGCCCCCAGACTTTTTATAGCCCCACTAAAGTCTGGAAACAACTTCTCCTTTACCGATGCCATATTTAAGGCCTCAGAGATCAAAGTTTCGTGCTTCACCAACAGAGCCTCAAACGCTTCCAAGTCCCTGGAAGCTACTATCATTTCAGTAATCTCAGAGATCTTCGAGACAAGCAGGTCCCTATTAAGTGCCTTTCTTCGATATAGAGAAATACCCTCCCTGCTATCCTGCTTTTTGTTTAAATACACAAAAAACAAGCAATCTTTAAAAGGAGGATTAAAAGCAATCTGTTTTACCCTGGGTTTTCCATTGTGTAATTGATACAATAGCGGGTCATCGCTTTGAGCGCAAGCTATATCATAACCGCTTCCTCCAAAGGTTTTGTTGAGCAGCTGATAAGGGTCCACTCCGGCCCATTGGGCAATATTATTTATAAGGGTAGAGGAGGTACCCAATCCCCAGGCTCTCGGAAAATCGAGCTTGCAGTTAACTGCAAACCCTTCCTCAGGCCGAAGGAATTCTGAACTTATGTCTTGGGTTGCCTTTAATATTTGAACAAGTCTGTCACTGGTTTCTGAGTCCGATGGGTGAGGTTGTAAGTTGGCCAGGTTATAGGTTTTTTCAAACCATAGGTTTTGATCATGACTCTCACTTTCCCACTTCAAGCTTCCCGAAGCGCCACGGCTTACCTCCATAGATTGACCATAAACTGTGGGGACTGCAAGGCTCAGTGCTCCATCTAGAACTACATATTCACCACTAAGTAAAAGTTTACCATTACTGTGAAATAGCTGCTTCATTTAACCGCTCTTAAACTTTCGAAAGCCTCCACAACTGCATTATGCGTCACAACATGTTCCTTAAAGTGTTCCAGCAGTTGTGCTTTCTCTGATTCCGTGGCTCCCATTTGGTTAAGGATATTTAGCAGATGCATTTTCATATGTCCCTGCTGAATACCTGTAGTTACCAAAGAACGGACCGCTGCAAAATTCTGGGCGAGTCCGGCAACCGCCACAATTTGCATCAGCTCAGTTGCTGTGGGTTGCTGCAATATTTCCAGTGCCAGTTTAACCAGGGGATGAAGTCTTGTAAGTCCACCAACCGTACCTAGGGCAAGGGGGATTTCTATCCAAAAATGGAATTGCCCCTTGTCTATTTTAGCATGTGTAAGACTGCTATAGTTTCCTTCTTTGGACGCATAGGCATGTACTCCGGCCTCCACAGCCCTGAAATCGTTTCCCGTGGCTACAACAACCGCGTCTATCCCGTTCATAATGCCTTTATTATGGGTTACCGCCCTGTAGGGTTCCGACTTGGCGATAGCGACTGCCCTTACCATTTTTCTGGCAAATTCTTCCTTAGTAATCCCGGTATCTTCTTCGAGCTCCTCAATGGGGCAACTCACTTCAGCTCTAACCAAACAATTTGGGACATAGTTAGAGAGGATACTCATGACTACTTCTATATTTTTTTCCTCTTCTGAAAAGATGTCGGCCCGCTTTACCTCACGTTTTAGCGTTGTAGCAAACTGTTCAAGACAGGAATTTATAAAGTTGGCTCCCATGGCGTCTGCCGTTTCAAAGGTGCAATGCAACTGATGATAGTTATCCAAAGCATCTGTTTTATTGCGAAGGGTGATGCTTTTTATACCGCCACCTCGTTTTTCCATATTCCTGGTCAAGGAGGCCGCATCAGAGATAAGCCTGGGTTTAATTTCAATGACAAAGCGCTCTAGCTTATCAAAATCTCCTGTATACATAAAATGCACCTGCCCAATTTTTTCAGTGCCAATGACTTCGGCTTTAAAACCCCCTCTATCTAACCAGAACTTTGCCGCCTTGCTGGCCGCAGCAACCACCGAGCTTTCTTCAATAGCCATGGGAATGGCATACAATTTGCCGTTTATCAAGAAATTTGGGGCTACAGCCAGGGGTAGATAGTAGTTGGTTAGGGTATTTTCAATGAACTCGTCGTGCAGCTGCTGTAATTTGGCGTCAGAATTCCAATACTGCTTTAACAACGCCTTGGTTTCCTGGGCATTGTTAGTGTAATTTTTGGCAATCCAATCTATTTTTTCCGCTTTATTAAGCTTGGAAAATCCTTGTATTGGCGTGGTCATATCAGAAGTATTTCACGGCCCAAAGATAGTGATTAGGGCGATAGATTTGAAGGAGGGGGGTGCTGAACGATTGGCTGGAGTTAGCCAGGGTAATATTTAAGAGATAAAGTTATTTTTTTAGCGAAAATATTAGTAAACTTGGGAGTTTATCAAACCTCACAATAAATTTTAAACGATTTATGAATAAACGATTGATCGTACTTTTTTTGATGCTGGGAGCGGGCTTCTGTGCTCTGGCGCAACAAAAAAAGATAAGCTTGGAAGAGATATGGGACGATACTTTCAAGACTCAGGGTCTGGATGCCTTGAGATCTATGAAGAATGGGAAGCAGTACACCGTCCTGAACAAAGATGAGAATTCAGGAGTTACTAGCGTTGATGTTTATGATTATGCCACCCAGGCAAAGGTAAACACCCTGGTTTCTTCTTCAGACTTAAATATTGATGAATTCTCTGCTTACACCTTTAGCGCAGATGAATCAAAGATCCTTCTCGCAACTGCTGTAGAACCTATTTACAGGCGGTCAAAACTGGGAGTATTTTATGTCTACGACCGAAAGTCCGAAACAATCGCTAAGGTCTCTGAAGAAAAAATTCAAGAGCCTTCACTGTCCCCTGATGGAACCCAATTGGCTTATGTTTTTCAAAACAATATTTTCCTGCTCAATCTTGGCGAGAACAAAACCAGGCAGATCACCTCAGACGGTGAAAAGAATAAGATCATTAACGGAATAACAGATTGGGTCTATGAAGAAGAGTTTGCTTTTGTAAGAGCTTTTGAGTGGAATGCAGACGGATCCAAAATTGCTTTCCTGCGTTTTGACGAGACTAATGTGCCACAGTTTTCAATGGATATGTTCGGCACAAAAATTTACCCGGAACAACAGCAGTTTAAATACCCAAAGGCAGGGGAAGAAAATGCCAGTGTTAGTCTTCACTTATTTGATGTTTCCTCCGGAACCATAACTGACATTGATATGGGAGAAGCCTATTATATTCCAAGGATAAAATGGATGAATAATCCTAATTATCTCAGCGTGCAGACCATCAACAGACATCAGAACCATTTAAAGCTTTATGCCGTAAATGCGAAAGATAACTCAGTAAAGCTATTGATGGAAGATACTGATAAGGCCTATGTTGATATCACAAATGACCTAACATTCCTTGGTGATGATAGCTTTATTTGGACTAGTGAAAAAGATGGATACAATCATATCTATCTGCACGATTCTGATGGTAAACTTATGAATCAAATTACGAAGGGTCCCTGGGAGGTAACCAAATATTACGGCTATGACCAGAATGAGGATAGGGTGTATTATCAATCTACAGAAAACGGCTCTATAAACAGAGACGTCTACAGCGTAGACAGCAGCGGTAAAAACAAAAAAAGGCTAACTCAAAATGAAGGGACGAACCAGGGCGATTTTAGCGCGGATTTCTCTTATTTTATCAATACCTTTTCTAGTGCCACCACCCCTCCAGAATATACGCTTCACAAGGCCTTGACAGGCAAAAAACTCAAGGAAATTAAGGACAATAACGGGCTAAAAACCAGGCTGAAACAGTATGAACTTAGTCCAAAGGAATTTTCCACGATTTCGGTTAACGGGAATGACCTGAATATGTACATGATTAAACCCAAGAATTTTGATCCTGCTAAGAAATATCCCCTATTCATGTATCAATACAGTGGCCCGGGATCACAGAATGTGGCTAACCGCTGGATGGGCACTAATGATTATTGGCATCAAATGCTGGCTTCAGAAGGTTATATAGTGGTATGTGTAGATGGAAGAGGGACCGGGTTTAAAGGCCGGGATTTTAAGAAGGTAACTTATCTGAATCTCGTAAAGTACGAAACTGAAGATCAAATAGCTGCGGCAGAAAAACTGAGCGAACTTCCTTATGTTGATGAAGAGAGAACCGGGATTTGGGGCTGGAGTTTTGGCGGTCATATGGCCACTAATAGCCTGTTAAAAGGGAACGATGTTTTTGAAGTAGGGGTGGCGGTAGCTCCGGTAACCAGTTGGAGGTTTTATGATACTATTTACACAGAACGCTTTATGCGCACTCCTGAAGAAAATCCCGGAGGTTATGATGATAATTCCCCTTTTAATTATCCGGAATTGTTAAAAGGAAAATACCTCCTTGTACACGGATCAGGAGATGACAATGTGCACTTGCAGAATACTATGAGGATGGCCGAGGCACTCATACAGGCAAATAAGCAATTTGAATGGGCTATTTACCCCGATAAAAACCACAGTATAAAAGGCGGGAATACGCGGCTACATTTATACACGAAAATGACCGACTTTATTCATAAGAATCTTGGAGATAAGCGAGGAGAGAATGCAGATGCGCTTAAAAAAGACATGATTAAAGGCTAAAAAGAAGCAACCAAACAAAACGCTATATATTATGGAAAACAATTCCAACGCTGAATTTGCGGATGACCAGCAGCAGCTCTTAGGGCATCCTAAAGGACTTTTCTATT
>JBFOMC010000050.1:0-23550 GCA_040830565.1 Flavobacteriaceae bacterium | reverse complement strand
AGTTGAATATTGTGCTAGATGAAAAAGTAGTTTTAGAATACTGCGAAAGTGCTACACTGCAACGGTATCTGACAACAAACTATCGCCAATCGTCAAAAAATGGCACCTCGCAACTCGCATACAGTACCGATTTTCTTGAAAAAACTTTGCTACGCGCCAAAGGTATAGGAAGCAGCGATATTCATTTTGAGCCGTATGAAGACTACTGCCGAGTTAGATTTCGCCTTGATGGAAAATTGATAGAACAATTTACCATTCCAATTCAAGATTACCCTACAATGGCCAATAAGATTAAAGTTAGGGCCCAATTGGATATTGCCGAAAAAAGACTACCTCAAGACGGCCGTATATCCTTCAATTTAAAAGATAATGAATTTGATCTTAGAGTTTCATCATTGCCCACTTTGTACGGCGAAAAAATTGTTTTACGCATTCTCAGCAGGGAAACCGGAGCCATAGATTTGGGGCAACTTGGTTTTGGTGAAGAGGAGCTTGCATCTTACAAGGAAGGGATTAAAAAACCAAATGGGATTGTTTTGATTTCTGGTCCGACAGGATCTGGTAAAACAACCACCTTATACGCTACCTTGAAACTTCTGAATAGGCCTGATGTGAATATTGTGACCATTGAAGATCCTATTGAATATACCCTGGAAGGGATAAACCAAGTTCAACTCAAGGAGAATATTGGGCTCGATTTTGCCAGCGCATTGCGCACTTTTTTAAGACAAGACCCTGATGTTATCATGGTTGGTGAAATTCGCGATGTAAAAACCGCCAATATGGCGATAAGAGCTGCCCTAACTGGGCATTTGGTGCTATCAACAATTCATACGAATTCTTCTTGGGCGACCATTTCGAGATTAGTTGATATGGGCATTCCCCCATTTTTGGTGGCGAGTACACTCAACATGAGTGTAGCCCAGCGTTTAGTGCGAAAGTTATGCGATTCCTGCAAAACCCGTGTGAAACTGGATAAAAGTCATTTTCCTGGAAACAACAAAGTACCCAAAACCCTTGAAGATCATTTTTTGCCACAGGGATGCAATGCATGTCACCATACAGGTTACAAGGGTAGACAGGCTATTTACGAGATTTTACCTATAACCAATGAATTGGTCCCGTCCATAAAAGAAAATCATATAACTATTGAGGGCTATTTTGGGGATAAGAACCTCTCCACCCTAAAAATCAACGCCATTGATTTGGTACAACGAGGCATTACCTCATTGGAAGAGGTCTATGCGCTTTTGACACAATAACTATGAAAAACACTATTCTTTTTTTGATATTCTTGATGACTCTGTTATTTGCGCAGGGGCAAGAGACCAAACATATTCAGGATATTAAAAACAATCTTGAAGTGTTAGCAATCGAGAATCCAAGCTTTAACCAGACCCTTAAATTGGAAGTAAATGTTGCCAATGCGACCTTGGCCAATTTCTTAATGGCGGTTTCTAAAATGCACGGACTCAACTTAAGTGTGGCGCCTGATGTAGGTAACATAAACATCATAAATAATTTCGCCAACGTGACCGTTAGGGATCTCTTGGTCTTCTTGTGCAAGGAGTACAATTTAACCATTGACTTTACTGGAAGTATCTTGTCTATTAGTCGCTACAATGAACCGCCTCCAATTCCTGTTGAAAAAACAATAAATGTTGATTACAACCCCATCTCAGATTTGATTTCGTTAGACCTTAATAATGATCCCCTAGATAAGGTGTTTCGCAAAATAATGGAGGATTCAAAGAAAAACCTTTTGTACAACAA
This sequence comes from Flavobacteriaceae bacterium, assembly GCA_040830565.1. Taxonomy (GTDB): domain Bacteria; phylum Bacteroidota; class Bacteroidia; order Flavobacteriales; family Flavobacteriaceae; genus JAFMPW01. The sequence continues at coordinate 21,777 of JBFOMC010000050.1, read as the reverse complement.
TGCCCTCAAAAACCAATTGCTCTACGGTTTGTTAAAGGACGTTCCGTTTGACAAAGCGATGGAAAAATTGGCCGATTTGAATGGGCTTGATCATTCGAAGTCGCGAGATGGGTTTTATCTATTTAGCAGTGCGGTAAATGAAGATTCAAATGAAATCAGGGGAATGAATCCTGGCACCTACTACGAAGTATTGGATACAGTGAATAAAATCTTGAATGTTGATTTTAAAAACTCGCAAGTAGCCCAGATTATTGAATCGATAAGTCATGACCTAAAACTAGACGTATATACGGCAACCCCTTTAGAAGAAGCTGGCGAGGTCACTTTTAATGCCAGGGGCATCTATTTTGACGATTTGTTGACGCATATTTTTGAAAGCCGAGAAACCACAGCTCCTGTTATTCCGCAACAGGATAATCCGAACAATGGTCGAAATAGACCCGCACAAAATAGACCCGCCATAACCGTCGCCAAAAACTTTACCTTCAAAAAAGAGAACAACATCTACTTTTTTGGAACCACTGACCAATTGAGTTTAAGGAAAGTAGAAATTGTTCAAATGATGCATCGCTCTGTGGAGTTATTAAGTGATCCAAGCTATCATTCTGGTGGTATGCGAACCGCAGGCCGCACCAGCCAAGGGGGTATTAATTATTTTGGGGGTACGGGTACCAATGGTTTTCAAGGTGGGCCGCAGGGATTTAATAACAATAGAAGAGATCTACAGATACAAAACAATCAATTTAATGAGTATGATACCAATGTTGAAGCCTTGGTCAATATTTTGCCAGACGAGATAAAATCAGACCTTGACATTAAAGTGGATTTTGAATTAAACAGTTTTTTTGTTGGAGGCCCGGCTGCCAAAATTGAGCGGTTTAAAAATTTTATCAAGGAAATAGATCGTCCAGTACCTGTCGTTCTTATTGAAGTGATGATTATTGAAGTACGGAAGTCCTCGTTGGTGGAAACAGGTATTAGCTGGGGCATCGGAGAAGAGCCTGTAGCAACCCGGGGCAATTTATACCCTTCTACTGATATTACCCTTGGTGCGAAAACCATCAACAAGGTTATTGGGGGTTTTGATGGTTTTGGTTCTTTTAATATCGGCAAGGTGGTACCTGAATTTTTCGCCACCATCAAAGCCATGGAAGAAAACGGCAATATCAAAATTCGCTCTACCCCAAAACTGTCTACTTTGAATGGACACCGTGCGAATCTGTCGATCGGGGAGACCACATACTATGTCATTACGAACCAGAATTTTTTCGGTGCTCAAATTCCCACTTCCTCTGAAATCCGGAATTACGCCCCGATTGATGCTGAACTGGGAGTAAGTATTAAACCCCTGGTTTCAGGAGATGGGCAGGTCACACTTGATATCAGCGTTATCCAGTCAGATTTTAGCGGGGAACGTATCGAGGATGACGCCCCTCCAGGCCTGACTTCGAGAGAGTTCAGTTCGATCATAAGAATGCAGAACCAGGACCTGGCCATTCTAGGCGGACTTGAAGAAAAAATCAAAAACGATTCGGGGAGTGGAGTTCCGTTATTGGCAAGGGTACCCGTAATCAAATGGTTGTTCAGCAAAAGAAAGCGGGAAGATACCAAGCAGAAGTTGACCATTTTAATAAAACCGACGGTTATTTATTAGTATGCATATGCTCAAAAAGTGGTTCAAACATATGATTGAAGGCACTACCTATTTTGGTCTTGAGGTGACTGAATCAAATGGGGTGGAGTATTTTTCCCTCTTGAAAATTGTGCGCAAGAATGGTGAATTGGAATCTGTACTTGAAACGGTAGTTCCAAATTTGGATGACGTTCTTAACCATTTGGAGAAAAAGGCACCCGTGTTTTTGACACTTAACACCAAAGAAGTACTAAAGAAGCAAATAACTGGAGCTAATGAAACAGCCAATGACTTTGTTATCTTAAATGCCTTTCCCAATCTGGAGTTGGACAATTTCTATTATGATGTTGTTCAGACCGGGAAGGAGGCAATGGTCGGAATCAGTAAAAAGGAATATGTTGACGCCTATGTAAATTCACTGAAGACAGCGGGGATTGAAATCTATTCTGTTGCTTTGGGCCTTGTTCCATTGGGCAATTTATCTAGTCTTTTAGAAGGGCCTATTCAGGGTTCAGATTATGAGATAACATTTAAAGATGGGGCACTATCACATTATCGTGCTTCAAGTTTTGATTTGTTTCAGAAACAATATGATGTCAACGGGCTAAAGGTAGGTAAGAATCACCTGCTTTCGCTATCGCATTTAATTGGTCATTTTATAGGCTCAAAAGCTTTGTCGAACCTGGGCGAAGTGAATATGCTTCAAGCATTTGAATATAAAAATTCAAGGCTATTTGAGTTTGGTCTAAAATCAAGTCTTGTTTTTTTTCTGATTATTCTATTGGTAAATTTTTTTCTTTTCAGTCATTACAACAATAAAAACGAAATTTTAACCAATGATTTAACCCACCATAAAGTAAATAACAATTCATTGCAAGAGTTAAAGAAAAGAGTTGTAGAAAAAGAGAACAGATTATTGCTTCTGGCTGGATCAAAAAATTCAAAATCCTCCTATTTTTTTGATGAGATAGGCAAGTTTTTGCCATACTCTATTTTACTTGAGACCATGGTATACCAACCGCTTAACACTCCTGTTCGGGAAAATAAGCCTATTGAAACAAAAAAGAATAGTCTTTTGATTTCAGGTACTACTTCCAATAAGTTGGTTTTTACGGATTGGTATGAAAGTCTTGAAACTAAAGAATGGGTAAGCAGTGCGGAGATTGTTGAATATAAATATATCTCAAGTTCATCGGCTGATTTCACATTAAAACTTGAATTGAATGAAGCTTACTAAAAAGAACACATACTTGCTTCTGGGTTTTATTGCCATGTTGCTATTGAGTTATCACCTGGCAATCAAGAAGACTTTAGGTGCAAGAAAAATTTTTATCGATAACCTTACTAAAAAAGAAGTCATCTCAAACCAACCGCTACAGCTGGCCGTTTTGAGTCAAAAGGAAAAAGCTTTAAACCAAAAATTGGACTCCCTAAATATAGGGACTTCATCAACTCAGAATAGACTACTTAAGTTTTTAAACCAGGAAGCTGTGACAACCAAGGTCAGGGTCATTGATTTTAGTACACCACACCTTGTTAAAGCAGACAATGGCATAACTGAGACCTATATTTTAAAACTCGAGGGGCCATACACTTCAATCTTAAAAATATTGAATACAATAGAAAATATGGGTGGGGTTGGGACAGTTAGTCATCTCAACTTTGAAAAAAAGAAAGATTACCACAGTAAAAGAATCTATTTACAGGCTCAGATTTTTTTAGAGCAAAGACGATAGTGTAGAAAGCGAGTAAAACTGGGTTGGTACTGCACGTCCCAAAAACTTTAGATTGGCCTTCAACTTAAGACTATAGTTTATGATGCTCGTAGGGTGACGTGTGGGGGTGACTCATAACCTTTCTTCGACTAAATTATGTACTGCCAATGTAGCAATCATTCTTCAGCCTCCTAACCTAACATATGGTCCTGTATTATATCGGCTAAATAGTGGGGCGTCTGGATGACAGCTCAATTTTAACTATGTCAATCACCTTGTTTCATTCCCTCTCATAATTTTTAGGTTTGATTGAACATTTTTGGAACTTGAAAACCTTTCGTCAACTTTTCTAACTCTTGTGCAATTTGAAGCAACCTGTAATCCTGCCATTTGGGACCATGAATCTGGATGCCCACGGGTAGTCCTTTTTTTGTCATACCTATGGTGATAACGATAATTGGATGTCCAGGGATTGTGGAAGGAAAATTGAATGGAATAAAAGCCTTAGTGTAAGGAACCTTCCAACCATTGACTTCAAATGGCAGTCCAGGTTTTTGATGTTTAAATGCCGGTGCCACCGAGACAGGTGTCAACCAGATATCATAATTCTTGAAAAACTCGGAGAAGGTATCGGAAATGTCTTCCTTAAGTTGCAAAGCCTTATTATAGGAGTGGTGCGTACTTCCTGCGCCTTGTGCCATTCCCTTGGCCCATTGCGGATCTCTATATTTTGATTTTATAAATAGGTAGGTTAGAAATCTTTTAAAAGGCATTCCGCGCATTGCTGCTCCTAAATCAAAACCTGCAATTCTACCCCACAGATTTATAAGGGTAGTGGAACTATAGCTAGGCTTAGATAGAGACAGGGTATGTCTTGATTGATCAACTTTTTCCAAAAATGCCAGATACACTTCTCTGTAACTATAGTCCATTGGAAGGCCATCTAGAGTCTCCGAATATGCTATTTTTAAACTTTCGCCTTTATACTGCGGTTCTTTTAGCGGTACCGGAGGATTTTCTGAGTGTGATTGTCCAGTCTCCCAAAGCACTTCTGTAACTAGCATTAAATCGGAGATATTTCTGGCCATTGGGCCATTGCTAATCAAATAGCGCCCCATTCGGGGGATCCCCGGTGTAACTCCATTTCCTCTATTGGATAAAGCCGATTCTGTAGTTCTAATACCGCAAACTCCACAAAAGTGTGCCGGGACACGTATGGATCCACCGGCATCCGTACCCAGTTCTAAAGGTGTAAATCCACAAGCTAATGCGGCTGCAGAACCACCTGAACTTCCACCGACTACGCAGTCAAGATTGTAGGGATTGTTGGTCTGTCCGAACCATGGGTTGGTCGATTGCCAATCCAATGCATACAATGCTAAATTCGTTTTTCCGAAAATGATGGCACCCGCATCCTTCAATCTTGCCACCAATTCGGCATCAGTATTAACTATATTATTCTTTAATTTTGGGTTTCCATTTGAAGAGATTAAACCCAGAACATTAAAAGTATCCTTAACAGTCATTGGAAGGCCATGTAAGGGTCCCAGAATTATCCCGGTTTTCAGAAGTTCATCTTTTTCTTTCGCCTCTCTGATGATGTCCTCCTCATGTCTAATATCAGATATGGCATTAATGGTCTTATTGTACTTTTCAATATGTGCCAAAAATTGACGAACAACATTTTCGGAGGAGATCTTTCTATCCTTTATTTGACGAATGATTTGTGTTGCGCTTTGGAACAGTATGCTTTTCATAGGTATAATTTATTTTGAGGTAAATGCCTAAATGGATGTCAATTCCAGCATTTTGTGAAAGGAATTAAAATGATCCATTCATTATTTATACGGCCACTGCATTCACGCAGTGGCCATTTATTACTATTTTGCCTATCTAGACTTGTATTTGAAGTGTTGTCCGCCAATTGAGGCTTCATACATTAAACCTCCTTTCGTGGACGTCACGACGGCAACTCCGTTCTGATATGCCACATCAAAGGATGCTCCAGCCTTTAAAGCTACTGCTGAGGCCTGGGCATCAAACTTTAGTTTTCCATTGGTGAATTTTTCAAAGGTTTCTTCGTTTTCAAAAAAGATAATCTCAACATACTGTTGACCACCGAACTGTATGCCATAGGTTGCTTGTTTAAGATGTGCAGAACCTACGGCCACCTCTTCACGGTAAACAACTCCATTTCCCAATGCTCCACCAATTCCTATGGCTGCCTTGGTAATTTTCGGAAAAACGGCGTAGCCATAAGCTTCATTTTTGAATGATTCAAGCTTTGGCTTTTTTTCCAAAATGGCGCTTAATGCTATTTGGGCTTCATTTTCCAAATCAGGATTCCACTCATTTACCTGGGCATTTATGGCAAATGAAAAGAATAGCATAAATAATGAAGATGCAAAACCTACTGTTTTTGAATAAAATGTTTTCATGATGTTTGTTTTTTGTTGATTTAAATTTTTGTTTTTAAAGTTTGTTTTCGGTCTTATGTTACCGGCGCTGCAAAATTGTGTTTCCATAATTGAAATGATTTTTACTTGATGTTTAAATTCTGAACAAAGATTCGATGATTTGAACTGGGAATGGACCGAGTTCTCAGGGTGACCAGCAATGCGGGTACAAGCTTATAGGCAAAAACCATTAAACATCTGCAAATCAGATGTTTAAAAAAATTGGCAATAACAGCAAATGAGGTGTGGGTTTATAGGCAAAAGGTCCATCTTAAGAATCTACAGGTGTAGTATCGAAAAATTCAGTTGGTGTTTTACCTGTGTTTGCCTTAAAATGCTTGTTGAACGTAGATTTGGTGCCAAACCCAACATCATAGGCCAAGGAAATCATTGTATATTTTTTGTTTTCCGGTTGTGAGGCCAAAGCAATGAACTCCTTAATTCGAATTGAATTGACATAATTGTAGAAATTTTTGCCCTCACTTTCATTAATGACCTGTGATAAATGATTGGGATGCACCTTTAGAAATTTTGCCAATTCCGTTAGGGTAAGATTTTCATTTTTATATAGTGTAGACTTGGACATAGCTTCATTTAAACGCGTATAGATTTGAGAAGCCATTTCTTCATTCAAACCAGATTTCGCATATCTCTTGGATGGTGCAATTAATGACTTGTTGGTTTTCCTTTTTTTTTGAGTGGTTTTTGGCGAACTCGCTGTGGGAGATTCATCTTGAAACGTGTTGAAAATATTCAACTGATTGATTCCAAAAAAACCAATAAATAGCACAAAGAGCGCCACAGCTGAATAGATAACGATATTGTCGAAGAAGATGGCCACCAGCCAAATCACAATTAACCCTAGTGATAAATACATCAGCCATTGCAGTTCTTTTTTATCGGTATTGGAGAAATTCTTTTGAATCTTAACACGATGCCCTCTAATCAACAACAATGTCCAAACCGCATAGACGAAACCCGATAGAGGAATCAGTGTATTGCTATAAATAACATACCATTCAAATCCCTTTCCATCGTTTTCAAAAACAAATACCTTTTCTTCCGCAGACAACATATAAAATGGAATTGCCAAGATTACCAAAGACAGTGCTGGCAACAAATGAATTCCTACAAACCACTTTCGTTTGAAGTTATTTCCCGTAACCGTCATGGCATAGAAAAATAGGAACACACCATTCAAAACGGGAAAAGGAAAATCTACGCCGAGAAGGTGGGGATAGTTGAAGAGATCTCCGGTCACTTGTAGGTAATTGAACAACTGATTGACCATAATAAGAAAAAGCCAGATAGCCAACACAATATCCGCTTCGGATTTGTTCTTCTTCAGTAAGAGAAGTAGTAGTAGAAAAACGGCCAAAAAAATTCCAACCAAAAAAAACATACCTACAACAAGAATTATGAATAAAGGCTATAAGCGGTGTTATGCTTTCCACACGCCATACAGGGGCAGCTCTTGAGATTTACCTTTCAAGCTTATATTTCCCACTCCAGTCACAAGGTAATCATTTTCATTTTGCAGTATTGATAGCATATCTTCGGAAACAAGTAATTCTTGTTCAAGTTCGTTACATTTACCTTCTATCCGAGCAGTGGTGTTCAAAACATCACCATGGTAAACAATTTCTTTTTTGAGTTTGCCCACTGTGGTCACGATTACTTCTCCCATGTGCATACCTGCCTTAAAACTTGGCACAAACCCATATTTGGTTTCATAGTATTCTTCACGTTTATGGACAAGCTCTTTCATTTTAAAGAAGCATCTTATACAGTTCAAATTATTTTTTCCGGGCCATACCACTATTATTTCATCGCCTGCATATTGATAGATTTCACCTTTGAACAAAATAATGGCGTCTGATATGTCATAAAAAAAATCTCTAATCAAGGCGCTGTACATTTTGTTGCCAAGCCTTTCAGCGATACTCGTGGAGTTTTTAAGGTCTAAAAACATAAAGACTCTAGATACCTCCCTTGGCTGGCGATATAGGCCAAAAAAGAGCCGGAAAAAGTTTTTCTTCCCTATGAGTTGAATGATCTCCAATAGGAAAAGTGCTACCGCGATAAAGGACAAACTGAATAGAAAATCCCGTCTAAATTCCGGCCCATGTAGGTATTGAACCATGGCATCTCCATAGTTTATTCCGTTTTCCAAAGCAATTTCTATGGACAGGACCGCAGCCAAGATTAGGCTAATAATTAAGGAATATAAAAATACACGGATAAGCGTTACGGCGAGGGACGAAATTCTATGAAACGCCTTTTTGAAAACAAATTCCTCGAGAATACCGATCAACAAGCCCATGAGAAGACCTATACTACCCGCCTCAAGAAACTCAACGAAGGTATGTGGGTAAAAAAGATAGTTGTATGAGAGGCCAAACAACATGGAAATTCCCATGATGATTACGATGTTCTGAAGGCTTAGTTTTCTTTCAGGTTTCATAAGTTAGTTTGGCGATTAATTTATTACTCCTTTTTGCTTACATGTCTTGCTAAATCTCTTAAAACCCCATCAAGTACCGTATCTTGTCTTTTTAGATTGAGCTATTCTTCGTCCTTAGGCCTATGTATTTTTTGATAAACTGATACAAACCAAAAAATTCCAAAGCTGCTCAGTAAAAGACCAATTCCAGCAAAGAAAATACCTAATGTTCCTAAATGTTCCATGATGTAATTATTTCTTATGATTTTATATTTTTTCACTTCCTAGATTTCAACTGCATCCTTATCTTTTGACAAAGGTCTGTAGATTTTATAACAAAAAGGTTCGAGTTTCTAGGCTGATGGGCAATGCCTGCGGCCTATTGATTAAACTTCATTTAAAGTACTGAAAATTAAATCATTATGTTTCTAAATCCCTATGAATTTAAAGGTGCGTGTTTCTAGGGGATATATATTTCACTAGCTAACTAGGAAATATTGGGTTCTTCATTAATTAAATTAGTGATTGTTTCAATCTTGAGCAAGTCTTCATTAGACACCATATCTTTTTCGCTCATAATCTGTAAAGGAGAAAGTAATAGATTTTGGAATTCATTGCCGTACAATTCATTTATTTCCATTATTTGAGCATCCGAAAATTTTATATTCAGGATTATGAAGGGAACAACATAAAAACTTTCATCAACAGCCCAAAAATCATTATTTGAGAAATCAGATTAGTTCTAATAGGCATTTCTTCTATCACAATTAAATGTAATCATGTTTTCGCCACATGTTTTTAAGATCAAATAGATTTCATCCTTGCGCTGTACAGGACAATATTTTAGTTCCTATCATAAATAAAGTGTTAGTAAAAAGGATCCTTGGTTTCTCTTGCTTAAAAACGACAGGATTTACAGAATCCGTGAAACCCTCGTGGTAAATGAAAAGTGAAGGCTAGTGCCTACACTTATTTTATCTCCTCCATCTCAATCAAACTACGTTTGTTCCGATTGCCGAAAGCACTACAGGATTTACAGAATCCGTGAAACCCTCCTGGTTAATGAAAAGTGTAGGCTAGTGCCTACACTCATTTTATTTCCTCCATCTCAATCAAACTACGTTTGTTCCGATTGCCGAAAGCACTACAGGATTTACAGAATCCTAATTACATTTTCCGCTGGAAATAGAAAACCTGAATGGCTGCGCCATCGTCGGTTTTTTTTATCTTATCGCTTATCCCAATAAATTGGCAACGCTCTAAAATAAAAAAACCCGAAAATCTAACGATTTTCAGGTTTTCTGCTTGTCGGGATGACAGGATTTGAACCTGCGACCACACGGCCCCCAGCCGTGTACGCTAACCGGACTGCGCCACATCCCGCACTGAGCGTAAAGAAAATGTCTAGTAGACATTTTTAGCGAAGGGCCAGCTGGTGCGTGGGCCTTCGTTCCTTACAGCTAAATTACCAAATACGAAATTTGGAAATGCAAATATAAAACAATCCGTTAATACTCGAACCAAGGGACAACCTAAGATTTCCCTATTTATTATCAAAGATTATCTAGATTGGGTAACCTCTTTTTTCTGGGACGCAGGAAATGTTCACATCCTCTTTGGTTCAGGCAACTATTCTCTTGTGCTGTTATATTTGAATTAACCTAAAGGTCAAAATAGGTTTTGGCGTTGTTATAGCAAATGTCCTGAACTATCTTGCCAATCCACTTGATATCGGTAGGTAATTCACCGCTGTCCATTTCCTTTCCCAGTATATTGCAAAGAATCCTGCGAAAATATTCGTGCCTGGGAAAAGATAAAAAACTTCTTGAATCTGTTAGCATCCCAATGAAACAGCTCAGAAGGCCAATATTGGACAACGCATTTATCTGCTTGGTCATCCCGTCTTTTTGATCTAAGAACCACCATCCGGATCCAAATTGTATCTTACCTTTAATAGATCCGTCATTGAAATTTCCTATCATACTGGCCATTACCTCATTGTCTCTGGGATTAAGGTTATAGATAATGGTTTTGCACAAGGAGCTGTCCATATCTAGCTGATTGAGGTACTTGGATAGGTTTTCTGCCTGTGACCAATCGCCAATAGAGTCCCAGCCCCCATTGGCCCCATGCAGTTTTAGCATTCGGGAGTTGTTATCTCTTAATGCTCCGACATGAAATTGTTGTATCCATCCGTATTCATGATATTTTTTTGAGAGGTACAGCAGTATAGCACTTTTAAATTCATTGATCTCTTGATCGCTGATGTGAGCGTTACTAATTTTCTTCTTAAAAGTGGCATTCACTTTTGATTCTTCGAAAGGTTCGGCATATAGATGAGAAAGTCCGTGATCGCTTATTCTACACCCATGTTCATGAAAATACTCGATTCTTTTTGTAAGGCTTTCGCACAAATCTTCAAAAGAGTTGATAACCACACCTGAACTGTTAGAGAGCTTCTGAATGTAATCGCTGAAACCTTCAGCATCTATATGAATAGCACTATCAGGTCTAAAAGCTGTACTTACTTTCGTCTTGAAATCGCTTGCTGCTATTTCCTTATGATGGTCTAAGGAAGTGGTTGGGTCATCGGTGGTACATAGGTAGTCCACATTCATTCTCTTCAGTAAATTACGACAACTGAAATCAGCAGAATTCAATTTTTCACCAACCTGTTCATAAATTGAATTCGCGGTGTTTGGGGTGAGTAAGTCCTCAATCCCAAAGTAGCGCTGCAATTCTAAATGAGTCCAATGATACAAAGGATTTCGTATAGTGTAGGGCACAGTGAATGCCCATTTTAGAAATTTGTCCTTATCTGACGCTGAGCCTGTAATAAAATGTTCTTCGATACCTAAGGTTCTCATGGCCCTCCACTTATAGTGGTCACCGTATATCCAGATTTGTGTAAGGTTTGGGAAAACCGTGTCCTCGGCAATCTGCGAGGGTGGAAGGTGATTATGATAGTCTATTATGGGCATAGAGGCAGCATAATCGTGGTAAAGTTCTCTGGAATATTTATTTTCCAGCAAGAAGTCCGGGCCTAAGAATTTCGACATAAATCAAGTATTTGCGTTTTTAATACGGCTTAGTTTTCAAAAATAGGGTATTCCGGAATTGGAATGAACTTAAATGAACGGCCTCATGGTCAGATCGGAAAACAGGCCTACAATTTCATAGTTATTTTAGAGGGCTGGTGTCCTGCTTCAACTCACCCACAATATATTGCAGACCATCTAAAAAGAACTGAAGCAAATGAGGACTCGAGAACTTCTTTAGCATGGACTGGAATTTTTAAGATACTGAAAATATGACTTTAATTTCTGTTGGACAAGGCGCCCAGTTTTTGCAAGACGATTGATATATTGGAAATATTCCATATATTTGGTAAATTTCCAAATATGCAACGATCAGGAACCGCAGATTTATTATTACATGGTGGAGCAGTGCCCGCCTGGCTCTTTAACCGGATGAAACAATTGGCCTTACCCATTGTCGAGGCAATTATAGAGAATAGGGGAAGGGACGACTTTTTAGAGCGCCTGTCCGACCCTTTCTGGTTCCAAAGTTTTGGCACCGTTATTGGCATGGACTGGAATTCTTCGGGCATCACCACCACCGTACTGAATGTTCTAAAACAATCTTTAAATCCGGTTTCAAAACAGCTGGGGATCTACATTTGTGGAGGTAAAGGCAAGCAGTCGCTAAAGACTCCGGGAGAGCTCCTAAATGTTGGGAATAAAACCGGGCTGGACGGAAATCACCTGGCCCAATGTAGCAAACTAAGTGCTAAAGTAGACAATACAGCCTTGCAAGACGGGTACAATCTTTACATTCATAGTTTTGTAGTTTCTGAAAGTGGGAAATGGTCAGTCATTCAACAAGGTATGCATCACTCCAACGGTATGGCCAGGCGTTATCACTGGCATTCTGAAAATTTAAAATCTTTTGTGGAGGAACCTCATACCGCGGTCTGTGGAAACAATCAGGGAGCTATTCTGAATTTGGTGCATAAAAAAGCGAAGCTTACCCAAAAGGGTATTTTAGATATTATTAAAGAAAATCCCGATAATATTCTCAAAGAGGTCCCTCACCTCTTGGTGCCTGTGTACCATAATATTAAACCCAAGGATGTAGACTTGAAAAGGTTGGGTAGTATTTTGTGGTTGGCCCAGGAAAGCGAAACCCGGAATTTTAAGGACTTATTATTGCTTAAAGGTTTGGGGCCAAGAACCCTGCAATCGCTTACCCTGGTTAGCGAAATAATTCATGGCACACCTTCGCGATTTCAGGATCCTGCGCGTTTTGCCTTTGCCCATGGAGGCAAAGATGCCACCCCATTTCCAGTACCCCTAAAGGTCTATGATAAAACCATAGACACGCTTCAAAATGCGGTACAAAGAGCTAAAATAGGGCATACGGATAAACTAAAAGCCATTAAAAAGTTAACCCTTTTAGCCCAGAAGGCTGAAAAGGGCTTCACCCCAAACGCCAATTTCCATGCCCTGGTGAAAAAGGAAAATGAAGAATCCTATAAATATGGGGGTCGGAGTGTTTTTGGTTTTGCCCAACCCCCAAATAACAAACAGCTAAGTTTATTTGAGGAATGAGTTGTGAACGTATTTCCTTCTCAAAAAAGACGTCTTTTATTCCGATCGGACAAAAATCGTTTCTTTAGTTGAACGAGTATTTGTGATTTTCTTAACATTAGAGAAGGAAGAAAATAGCTTAGATTTGCCCTAGTGTGAAGGAATTCTTAAAACATTTTGGCTCACTGCTGCTAATCAGTGTATTACTGGTTAAGGTATCTGCGTTTCATGTTTACGAACATCACAGCGCCGCGGATGACCTAAATGATCACTGCGAACTTTGCGTATTGACTATTGAAAGTCAGCAGTTTGATGGGCTAACACCTTCCATCGAAAGTGTTAAGGAAACTTCACTAGCATTCTTTTCTAAACCGAAGATTCTTTTTTCGACAATTGGACATTTCAGTTCCAATGAGTCGGAAACTCTCTTTACCCGGCCGCCGCCTTGCGTATTCGCCTAGGCGCCTCCCGTTTTTTCCTAAAGTTATCTCTTAAGACTTAACTACTTAAGCTTGATTTTCGGTCGATTTAGACCTCCATAATGGTATCGTCCATTATAGAGCGCTAAGCTAAATTTCCAGGAAACAAATTTGAATAATTTAATACAATTCTAATGTTTAACACTAAATCTCAGCTATGAAAAAAATCAAATTTCTATCAATGTTTGCCTTGGCAGGGCTATTGTTTACTGCATGTTCAGACGATGATGATACCCCGGATCCTGTAAATGAGGAAGAAGTTATCACCACCATGACTATTACCCTAGCTCCACAAGGAGGCGGAACGAACATTACTCTGCAATCCCGGGATTTGGACGGTGATGGTCCTAACGCGCCAGATATCACAGTTTCAGGCAATTTGGCTGCTAATGCTACTTATTCAGCTGCCATAGTTTTGTTGAATGAGACCGAAACCCCGGCAGAGGATGTTACCGAAGAGGTACAGGATGAAGATGAAGAGCATCAATTCTTTTTTGTCACCACGGGCAACATTACAGATGTGAGCTATGGGGACCAGGACGGAGACGGAAATCCGGTGGGAATCCTTTTCACACTAACCACGGGTGATGCAGGCGATGCTACTTTAGCCGTTACACTGCGCCACGAGCCTAAGAAGCCTAACGACGGAACTTTGGCCGATGCAGGAGGGGAAACGGATATCACACAGACCTTCAATTTAACCATCGAGTAGCGGTGGATCTAAACCTAACCATTAGGGGAGTGGAATAACTCCACTCCCTTTATCTATGAGAAGCGATAAGGCAAAAAAAAGGCTAGGAATATTAATGGCAACTGTACTGCTGTTTCAGTTGTCATTCCATACCTTTCATACCTTCACTTCCCATGGGTTGGAATCTCATATTGAGAAAAGTGCACAAGATACTGTAGGTAAGAAAACGTCTTTAACCTGCGAGTTATGTGCCAAATTATTGGGCAAAAAGCTATATCTATGGTTTTTTTGTACTCTTCTAATACCCATTCTGGGCACATATTATCCCATAAAAAGCGCGGAACTACTTTTTAGATCAAGTTCCGGCACCACTTACCTTCTTAGGGGCCCTCCCTTTCATACTTCCTAATGAAATTCTTGTTATTCAAGGCAGTATTCCTTGAATTTTGACGATCACCCCTTTGTGACGGCTAATGGCTGTGGCAAGGCGATTAGTGTAACATATTATTTGATCTTAATGCATGATGATCATTGATGCCTTAAAGGAAGTATAAAATGAAAAAAATACTCCAATTTATAATACCCTTGCTTTGTTTCTGTACTCAGGCTCAAGTGGAGCAAACGGAAAATTTTCCACCCCCGAAGGCACCAATTGAGATAGTCGTTTCTAGGAGTAAAACTGAAATAAGGGTAGATGGTGTTCTGAATGAAGCCGATTGGCAAAGCGCGATACTAGCGGATGACTTTTTTAGAACTGAACCCAGACAAGGAGGAACCGTAAAGTATAAAACTGAAGTGCGTTTTCTTTATGACGATAAGAACCTGTATATCGGGGCATTTTGTAAAGACTCCGTAGGGGTAGAGGGCATCCGGATTCAGGACTTGAGAAGGGATTTTAGCTGGGGCGAAAATGATCTCTTTGGTATAGCTCTTGACCCTCAAAACCTAAAACAATACGCACAAGGTTTCCAGACTACGCCATTTGGTAATCAACGGGATTTTCAAAATTTCAACGGCAATAATTTTGATACCGGCTGGAACACACTTTGGCGTGTTAGAACCCAGCGACTTGGGGATGGATACGCCGTAGAGATGGCCATCCCGTTTAAAAGCCTACGCTACAATCTTCCGGATTCCGGAAACACCATTCAACTTGGATTCACTTTAGTACGATATGCAAGAAGGGATGTAGAAGTATCTACTTTTCCGGCAATCCCTCAATCTTTTACACCCTATCGGATGACCTATGCGGCCAAACTTACTGGAATAGAGGCACCGCCACCTTCAACCAACATAAGAGTAGAACCTTATGCTTTGTATCAATATGATGAGAATACAGTTGGCTCCACCCTGATCGATAAATTTAACGAGCCCAAAGTGGGTGCAGATGCTAAATGGGCCATCAACCCAAAAACGGTGCTAGACCTCACTGTGAATACAGACTTTGCTCAAGCGGATGTGGACTTAGCCGTGAACAACCTGGAACGTTTCAATATCTTTTTTCCGGAGCGAAGACAATTCTTTTTAGAGAACTCCGGTATTTGGGCCGGCGGCTTGCAGCGATCTATTCGGCCTTTTTTTAGTAGACGTATCGGACTACAGGGAGAATTCAACGCTATACCTGCTCCAATAGACGTTGGAGCACGTTTTACACAAAGGACTGAAAGCAGTGCACTGGCAGGGCTATTTGTACGGCAACGGGAAACGGACAACTCAGCAGGAGCCAACTTTGGAGTATTAAGATATTTAAAGAATTATGGCAGGGAAAACAATCTGGGTCTTATGGTTACTCATAGACTTGATGATTCCTACGAAGAACAAAACCTTTCGAGCAATAACAATACTACCATTACGCTAGACGGGCAAATACGCCCCAAAAGTCAATGGGATATCCAGTACCTTTTGTCTACATCGGTAGATGAGCTTAGCGGAAAGACCGGCTTTGCGGGAAGAATTTTTATCGGTAACGACTCCAATAAATTTTACTATGGCTGGGTTACGGAATATACAGATGCCAACTATAATCCACGCATGGGTTTTGTGCGCCAAAATGACGTTATTAGGCATAATCCTGGGGGATATTATATCTGGAGGCCTAAGAAAATCGATTGGATAAGAAGGTGGGATCCCGGAATGTTTGTCAATTACAACCATGATGCCACAAACCCAAATAGTTTTCAGCAGGCTAGTCTTTATATTTTTCCAATCTTCACCTGGTTCAGGGACAATAGCTTTATGGAGGTTTCCGCGACCCCCACATGGCAGAACATCAATTTTGATTTTGCTCCCCTGGGATTAACTATTGCACAGGATAGGTACTATTATACGCGCTACTTGGTCCAGTACAACACAGACCAGTCTAAAAAATGGTCTGGCGATATTGGAGTAGATTTTGGGGATTTTTATAACGGCAGTAGAACAACCATCAATGCGGCGGCCAGATTCGCGCCAATCCCCCAAGCTACCTTATCTCTCAATTATGAACACAACGACATTAATGGTGTGGGGATACAACAGACCGATCTGAATACAGACCTGTATACGGCGAGCTTAAGGCTTGCCTTGAATCCCAGGGTACAATTATCCACTTTTTATCAATACAACAGTTTTAATGAACAGGGCCGGTGGAATGTTCGTTTTAGCTGGGAATATATGCCGTTGTCTTTTATTTATCTGGTATTCAACGACACCCGAACAGATATTTTTGACCCTGTACAGCAGAGCACTCAGTTCATCAGTAAGATCACATTTTTAAAGCAGTTTTAGGCATTTGTAATGAACAAAAAACTCAAAATAACGGGATTTCTTTTAGGGTGTTATTTGGTGGTATTGCCCATATTAATGGCGGTACATGTAGTACATCACTCCCGTGAATATCCCCTTACACATGAAGCACAGGAGGTCACCCTTATACCAAATAAAGCCGCCTGTGAAATCTGCACCTACTATTTTACACAACAACTACATCTTCAAAGCAGAGATGGTACTTTTTTAAACGATTTCGACTCTTGTTTTTACCAAGAAATCACGGAAACAGTTTTTACGAATTCTTTACAACAACTTTGCCTTCGAGGGCCACCTCCCATTTTAGCTTCTTAACACATCTCAGGCCTAATTCTATTTGGCCTATTGCCTTTTTATGCCTTGAAGCGATTCTTGGTATGCTGATTAACAATAAAAAATACACACATGCTTGAAGCAATTAATCTTACCAAACAATATGGTAAGCATGAAGCGCTCGGTCAACTGAATTTATCGGTAGACAAGGGAGAGATCTTTTGCTTGCTTGGCCAGAATGGAGCTGGCAAAACCACCACCATAAATTTATTCCTGGGACTGATTGAGCCTACAAGTGGCGAGGCATTGGTGAACGGGACAAAAGTTAAATCTAACCGGAATGCGACCACCAAAATGATCGCCTATATTCCTGAAGTTGTGCAATTATATGCTAATCTTTCAGGGCTTGAAAATCTAGACTTTTTTAGTCGCCTGGCGGGTTTTAAATATTCCTATACCGAGCTATCCGATTTTCTGATTAAAGCCGGACTTCAGGAAACAGCCCATCAAAATAAACTGGCTTCCTACTCTAAGGGAATGCGCCAAAAAGTGGGTATAGCCATAGCACTTTCAAAGAATGCCGATTGCATTTTTATGGATGAACCCATCTCCGGATTAGATCCGAAGGCAACCTTGGAATTTACCAAGATCTGCAAGGAACTTAGTCAAGAAGGAAAAACCATTTTTATGGCGACCCACGACATTTTCAATGCCGTAAACGTGAGCACCAAAATCGGAATCATGAAAGAAGGGAAACTGGTGTACACCGCCAACACGGATACTATAAATGCAAACGAACTACAGGACTTATACCTAAAAACCATTTGAAAAATGAAAAATCATAAAATACTATTCCAACTAATTATCCTATTGACGAGTTTTGGCCTTTGGGCACAGGAGACCGTCACAGGAACTATTCTTGACAAGCAAAGCGAGCCCATTGCAGGGGCCACGATAACATTACAAGGTGCCGGGGGCAGTTTTGGAACGCTTACAGACAATGAAGGGCGTTTCACGCTCAGTGTTCCGGTAGGGAGTTATGCCGTGGAAATCCGTTATCTGGGCTTTCAATCCTTTAAAGACAGGGTGGAGATTTCTACAGGCGGATCCCTAGATATTGGTACCGTAACCCTGAATGAAGGTACCGAACAATTGCAAAGTGTGGAAGTCATTGGCAGGGCCCGAACCGATTACAACAGCGACTATTCGTTTTCTGCGACTAAGGTGGCCATACCGAACAGAGAGTTGCCACAGGCGGTAGCCACTGTAACCAAGGAGCTCATCGCAGATCGTCAGGCATTTCAGTTGCCTGATGCTGTCAAAACAGTAAGTAATGTATCGGTCACAGGGCTATACAATCACTATAATATTAGAGGGATCACTCAGGCTGATGATGGGCAAGTTTTAAATGGTATGCGTACGCGTCAATACTACTTTTTGCAACCCATTACCTCTCATTTAGAAAGAGTAGAAGTAATTAAAGGTCCTTCTTCGGTTACTTTTTCTAGTGCAGATCCCGGTGGTACGGTAAATATGGTAACCAAAAAACCATTATTAGAAAAACGTAACGAGGTATCTATTGCAGCAGGTAGTTTTGGTACATTAAGAGCTACTACAGATTTTACCGGACCTTTAAATGAATCTCGAACTTTATTATATCGTTTTAATGCGGCTTTTCAAGAAGCAGATTCATTTAGAGATGTGGTAAACAACAATGCCTTTTTAATTGCTCCGTCTTTAAGTTATATCCCTAACGAAAATACATCGCTGAATGTGGAAATGATCTATAATGATCAAGAAGGCAATTTAGATAGGGGACAACCAATTTTTGGAGCCATTAACGGGGAATTTGATTTGAATAGTACCCCAATTACAAGGAATGTTGGGGCATCAAACGATCATTACAAAAACAAGGAATTTATTTTTATGGCCAACTTCAGTAAAAAGTTTGCCGAAAACTTTGGTTTCAATGCTCAGTACATGAAACAAACCTGGGATGAAGATCTAGCAGAACATAGAGTTGATGGTACGGCAGTTGATATTGATGGTAATGTGATTCCTACACTCGCAAGATTGAGGTATGATCAGAGACAACAATTTTGGGAAACAGATAATTTTAGCGGATTTTTTAATTACGATATCAAAAAGGGCAAGGTTACCAACAAACTGTTAGTTGGATACGATGCTACCCGTTGGGAAAGAAAAATTGGAGCTGGATTCCTTCGTGCCAGAAGGTATTTAACAATCAATGGTGGTCAGTCAAATTATGACCCGACTAATCCCGATAATTTTCAACAAATGGTCGTAGATGGCATAACAATGCCAGTACCGGCTGTTCCTCATTTTAATCTGGAAGACCCTTTCAATGGCGCGAGAAATACAAATGCGTATAATCTTTCTGAACTAACAATTCCTGCCAATCTTAATACGAGTGATGGTATCTATATTCAAAACCAATTCAAGATTGGAAAATTTTCCGCTCTAATTAATTTAAGATACGAGTGGTTTACAGATATTTTTGATTATGAAGGGGATGAGCAAGAATTTAAAACCAATGCTTTTGTACCGAGATTAGGCCTGACCTATGAGATTAGCAAAGACATTAGCGCTTACGCTACCTATTTAGAAGGTTTTCAGCCACATACAAACACGGTATCGCTGTCGCCAACAGCAGAAGGTTTCTTTTGGGCCGCTTCCCCAGGTAGATTTGACCCCTTAGAAAGTAACTTGAAAGAAGTTGGTTTTAAAGGCGAATTTATGAATGGAAAAGTATTTGCTAACCTAGCCTTTTTTGAAATAATCCAAAAAAACATCCTCCTAGGAGATACCTATGATTTAGATAACTTAACAACAAGAGGTGAGCAGCGCAGTAGAGGTTTTGAGATGGATATTTCTGGATATGTATCACCAAATTTTCAATTGATAGCATCTTACGGTTTTAACAACGCGGAAATTGTAGAAGATGCTATTGCAGAATTTATAGGAGAGCGCATTGGAGGAGCTCCAAAACATAACGCAAATTTTTGGGCGCGCTACGATTTTATCAATGAAGCTTTGAAGGGAATTGGAATTGGTTTAGGGGCTCAATACGTTGGCGAAAGATTTACTTGGTATAACCCTACTTACGATACTGATAGAGTATTGTTGCCAGACTATACCGTATTTGATGCTGCTTTATACTTTAGGCCAAATAATACGGGCATCCAATTGACCTTAAAAGCAAATAATTTATTTGATGAAACCTATTGGTTAGGTGGTCTCAACCCTTCCAGGTTAGGCCCGGGAGCACCAAGAAATATCTTATTAAACGCCACCTATAAATTCTAAAGGATGATGAAGTTTTCAAATGTGCGGTTGTTGGCGTTTCATTTTTTACGCAATGCCACCCAACCGAAAACCTTTTATCTAATTTATTTCTTATTCATACTGCTAACCGTCTATGCGGCCGTTAGCGGTATTCAAAGCCATGTCGCCCAAAACGAGATACGCCAGGAGCATCAGGAGAAAGCAAGGCAAAGCTGGGAGGCTAACCCTGATAAACATCCACATAGAATGGCTCATTTTGGCACCTTCGCCTTTCGGGTGAGTTCGCCCTTAGGCATGTTCGACTATGGCCTGGAGAGTTTCACAGGGAGTACCGTCTTTCTTGAGGCCCATAGACAGAATAGTGTTAATTTTTCAGACGCCTCATTTTCTACTGGAACCTTGCGTTTTGGTGAATTCAGCATGGCCATGTTATTACAACTGGTCTTGCCTTTAATTTTGATCTTTATTGGTTTTTCAAGTATTGCGGCCGACAGGCAAAACGGAACCCTAAAAATACTCATCGCCCAAGGTGCCCGTTGGTTCGAAATGCTGTTAGGTAAATCATTAGGACTTTTTGTTATTGCACTTTTATTTCTCGCACCCGCTGTAATCGTGGTGGTGGTAGCGCTGATCATTTATGGGAACCATGCCATCAGTGATCATCTTTGGCTGCGTTTTACCGTAATAACGATTGGGTATTCCGGATTTTTGTTCGTTGTAGCCAGCTCGGTAGTATTGATTTCGGCAGCGAGTGATGCTCCAAAGAACGCCCTATTGCGTTTATTAGGGATATGGCTTCTGATGGTGGTGCTATTGCCGAAATCTGCCCAGGCTCTTGGAAGTTATTGGCATCCGACTCCTTCAAAACTGGCATTTCAATCTGGCATTGAAAAAGAAGTGATTCAAAAAGGTGATAGCCATAATCCTAACGATCCCTATTACAACGATCTTAGAGATTCCGTGCTGTACGTACATAAGGTTAGTAAGGTTACGGACTTACCCTTCAATTATTCCGGTTTTGTAATGAGGGAGGGAGAGAAGATCAGCTCTACACTATATAAGAGACACCATGCAAGCCTGTTAAATACATATGAGAACCAGAACAACATTAGCAGATTAGTATTGATGGCCAATCCGTATATGGCTATTAAGCAACTATCAATGACCTTTTCCGGAACGGACTTTTTAAGTTATATGAATTTTCAGGAGCAGGCTGATACTTATCGTTATGTCCTATCTCAAAAAATGAATGAATTGCAAATGGAGTACATAAGCCCGAAGAAGGAAAGTGGTTCGGAGGGGAAAACTCATGTTGTAAGCCATCAACACTGGGAAGACTTTCCAGATTTTCGGCACGAACCGATGTCGTTCAGCAATGCCACAAAAGAAGCGATTCCAGCCTTGGTTT
>JBFOMC010000049.1:0-2248 GCA_040830565.1 Flavobacteriaceae bacterium | reverse complement strand
CAGGAAAACTTACTCCAACATTCACTTTTTTATCGACTATCGCAATATGAAGAGACGACATTAATGAATTAATAATATTAGGGATCTTGTTCTTTTTTGCTTTCTTAACTGATACTTCAATATAGTGCTTCATTCTAGACTCTTATTTTTTATATATGCTACGCTCTTCTTACCTACTTTAAAGGTAAGTACGCCAGCGTTTTCAATCAGGGTCTTAATTTCCCTTGCTCTTTGTTTGCTAACATCGATTTCGATTGTTAAGGTGCCAGAAGCCTTCTTAAGAGCTTTGCCCATCAAGAACTCCCCCTTGGGTTCAAGACCGAGAGCCTCTTTTTCCGCAATTTCTTGCGCGGTAAGTGGAGCAAACACAGGTTTTGTAACTAAGTAAGGGTTTCCGTATACCAGCTTGCTGCTACCGCTAACATAGGGCTTGATAAAGTCTTTAAAAGTTATTCCACTAGGATTTACACCAGAAATGTTGCCTTTTTTTGTTTTTATTTCTGAAAAATCATAACCGCTTTCCTCAAGATATTTCATCCTAATTCTTAACATATCAGCGTAAAAAAACTTGAATGAAAAGCCATTGGCATTTAGGTTTTTGCTATTGGGTAAAATCTTACCTACAAGATTACTGACTTTTATGTACTTGTCTTTATCCTCAGGCGCTACCTTGTCATACTTAATTGGTTTGGCACTTGCGACTAATTCGAATTGCTCAATAACTTGTAATGGAGAGGTTTCCAATTCGGTCATATCCGATTTGTCGGTAAGATAAGAAACCGCCTCATCGAACGTTAATTTTAGAACACCCCATAAGAGTTTTCCTTGCTTTGAGTTAAAAGCTGGCACATCTGCATTTATAACTCCAGAGAAAGATTTTTTATCAGTACTGTTATTAGAATTCCTCAAATAAACAATCTCATTATCGATTGATGTAGGTGAGTCTTTAAAATGGATGCAGTTTTCTATATCAGCGAAATAATTAGAATCAGATTGTTTTATCTGAAATAGCTTTCTTCTCTCACCAATAAGTCTGTTAAGAATGCCTAGAACAGTATTCTTTGTGACTTCCGTCTCTTTGTAGGTAGATTCTTTGGAATGATTGATACTTTGGCTTGATGCTATGAATCGTCTGCCATTCTTATCTGTCGGTTCATTATTCGAACCATCACAAAAAACATTCCGCCATGATGACTCGTATTCAATAATTAGTTTCATGATATTTAGCTTACTAAAGCCAACATAATTGTTGGCTTTTTATTGATTAGTAGGGTTTAACGATGTTCAAAGTATACAGCGTAGTCTGAGTCGCGTTCACCAGTAACTTCTTCACTAAAAATTCTAAATGGTTTGGTCGAGTCATTGTAATCTACCGTCACATCAGTAACATACATGTAGCTCTTACATTGCTTGATGTGAAGATTTTTTATTTTATCGATCATAGCATGAACCAAGATCTCAATAGCATCATCGTTAAGTAGAATGCCATGTTCACCTTCACTAAACAGACTGCCAATACGACAGTAGTTTTCTTGATATGTTGCTTTTGGATTGAGGTCTTCTTTGTGTTTAATTGAACTCAAGAAATCTTCAATTTTCTTAGCTACTTTTGACCCTTGACCTGACTTAATAACCATTGAGCAATGGTCGAATTTTTGATCTAGCGATATAAACTGAAGTTCTTCAATTGAAATGCTTCCATGGGCGGTATATTGTGTATCACCAAAGGTGGTTCTAGAGTATAGGGTATCCGATGAGCGAATAAATTTTTGCTCTGAATCCGCCGACTTCTTCTTGTTCTCTTCTAGAGGTTTGTCGGTAGTAAACTGTTCAAAGTTGCCGTTTCCAAGTTGATCGACGAAGTCCGTAATAAGTAGTGGAGACGTGCGCTTAAGTCCACTTTTGGGTACGACATAGCCTCTTAGCAAGCCAAGAAGTGATGCTAGTGCTTCATCAGTATTTTTTGGATTGATTCTGTGCTGATCGTAGCCAAATTCTTTAAACAAGTTGTGACGTATGCAGTTTTGTGAAATGTACAATGGATTCTTTTTGAAATTGATGTCATTGGCTTTTTTTTTGAATTTGTAGCTCTTTTCATCGTTTTCTTTGCCTGATAGATTAGTGTAACCACGTAGTTTGGGGATCATATGGTTATTGATTTCTTTTCCGTCTTCACCTTGAACTGCAATGGTTCCATTCCAGTTCACAACACCGTGACCTTTAGCTTCAATGATGAAATCTACCGATT
>JBFOMC010000048.1:0-7094 GCA_040830565.1 Flavobacteriaceae bacterium | reverse complement strand
GCAAAACTCGACTATTCTGATACTGTAGGAACATTTTTCCCGGAACTTCCCTCTTACATGCACAAGATCACTTTGGAAAACCTTATGCAACACACCTCAGGATTGAGAAGGACGCATTACCAGGAAAAGGATAGCCTGGAAAACAAAGAAATTTTTCAAAACTTCCTAAATGCGAAAAGCGACAGTCTCTTATTTGAACCGGGAACAGACCTGAGTTACAGCAATTCTGGCTATATGCTACTTGCCATGATTGTAGAAAAAGTCTCGCACGAGGGCTATGCACAATTTCTGAGGGAAAATGTTTGGAAACCCCTGGGAATGTCAAATACCTTTGTGATGAGCAGGGATAAAAGAGGGCGAGATAACCTGGCCATTGGGTATGATGGTTTTGGAAGCATAGACGATTTTAATACGCTCACTTACGGATCCAATGGGGTCTATGCTTCCGCTAAAGATCTTTTGAAGTGGATGCAATCATTGACCACGAATTCAATTATTCCCTATGAAAATAAATCAAAGGCCTGGAAGCCGGCGGTGTCTAAATCTGGTCAATTGTTACATGATAATGTCAGGGAGCACATATACCACTATGGATATGGCCTATTTATTTTTAAAGACGAATTAAAAGGCCTAATAGGTCATTCTGGTGCTTTTGGTGGTTTTTTAAACATCATGACCAAAGATCTAGACCACAATAGGGAGGTCATCATTTTGACCAATAATGGTAGGTTAATACCAATTTTTGAAGTTGGTAAGGCCATCAATCATATATTAAGGGGTCAGCCTTATGTATATCCCAAAATATCTATAGATTATGAGCTCAGAAAAAGGCACTACGATCACATAGATACTGCTATTCAGTATTATCAAGAACTAAAAGCAAGCAGTCCTGACAAGTACAAATTTGATAACGAATGGGAATTGAACAGACTCGGCTATGCTTTATTGGCCGATGACAGGATCGTAGACGCCATAAAGATCTTTAAGTTGTTGGTTTCCGAATTCCCAAACAGACCTAATCCTTACGATAGTCTGGGCGAAGCATATTACCGTAATGGACAATTTAAACTATCTGTTGAAAGCTATAAAGAAGCGCTTGCTATAGATGAGAATTACAATGTGGACTGGATTCGAATGATGCTTCAAAAAAACGAGGAACAAATAAAGCTAATAGAGAAGGGGCAGGATTAAAATTTTAAAAGTATAGGAAAGGAACCTTTCTATTTAACCGCAAGGTGCGCAAAGATATATGCAAAGAACGCTAAGCATCTTTGTTACATCCGGGTACCACGGATCAAGTTGATGGGCCGGTAATTTAAAAAAACTCAATATATCTCTAACGGCCCTTAATTAGAACTATAGATCAAGCATAGTCTAGAATGGCCTTGTTTTCTAATATTTCTGAAGAACCGCCATTTAATCCAACCCGGAACATGGCAAGGGCCAATTCAGTAGATTTAATGCTTCCTCCGGATCCCATGAGGCGGATCAGGGGATAGAGGCCTCGCATAAGGCGGTACATAAGGTTGGGTTCTTTGCGGGGGCTAACCGGGTAAATATATCCTGGTCTAAAAGTATAAAAGTCGAGCCCCATCTTAGAGATCTGATTTTCGGCCATGCCTTTATACCTGGCAAAGGAAGTCCTACTTTTTTCCGTTCTATCTGCCCCGGCGCCGCTTAATAAACAGAGCCTCGCTCTTGGATTTCCCAGTTTTGTGGCCTGGGCAAAGGCAACAGCATAATCCACGGTGATCTCTTTAAACTTTTTATCAGGAACCTGCCCCGTATAGACCCCAATGCAAAAAAAGGCGATATCTACATTTAGAAATAGTTCGGCATAGGCTGAATAATCTCCAAAGTCTTCTATAAGAACTTCAGTTAATTTGGGGTGACTAAGATTTGTTCTATTACGGATGAGCGAGATAATTTCAGTTATTTCGGAAGCGGCCAGGCAATGATCCAGAATCAAACTGCCTACCATTCCGGAGGCTCCTGTAATAATTACTTTTTTCATTTTAGCTCTTTTAGTGTCTAAATCAGGATAGACAAATTAGAATTAATCACAATATTGGTGAATGTCATACACAGGCAATCACCACCTTAAAGAAAGTATGAATTTCTTTATCAAAGGTAAAGGGCGTCAGTTTCTTTAAGGTATACATTTTACGGAAGCTTGTGTATATTTTCCAGATATCTGCCTCACTAGTAGGAGAAGAGCAGGAAAGCTTCCCAGATTATTCGTATTTTAGTTAGGGCTTGAAACTCATTTGACGGCTTATCAGATCTGAGGAAATTTTTATCCTATGAAACAGCTAAGATTACCCATCTTTAATTCCAAAATAAAATATTACAATCTTAGAATTGTACCTCCAGCCGCTGTTTTTGATAAGGTTACGGAATTTAAAAAGGAATTTGAAGATCAATTTGGGAAGCTGCCGCTTTCCGGATCTAAACCACATATTACGCTGGCACAGTTTAAAATGAACTCGAAATACGAAGATCTTCTGATACAGGTTTTTGATGAACTATCAGAAGAGGGCAAGTTTAAAGTACAAATTGATGGCTTTGGAGTTTTCGAAAATTCCAGGACCTTTTTACTGCAAATTTGTAAGAACGAAGTCATTGAGGAAATACATAAAAAGCTTAATCATTTAAGGGCCCAGCACCTTAAAAGAAGGTTGCACGCCTTTTCTATTTCTCATATCCCCCATATGACCATTTCCAAGACCACAGGGAAGCGAATGCTCTATGAAAGTCTACAACATTTTCAGGCCAAAAATTATTTCGAAGATATTACCGTGCAATATCTAAGTTTGGTGACACGGACAAAATACCGCCCCTGGGAGCTCAGGCACGAGATTAAACTTTCCGAATAGAATTTCTACCAGAAGAAGGGAGAATTCGGGTTTGAACTGAAGCTGTAAGTCCATTTTCGCTACCCTCGTCTAATTTTATGAAAAGCCGATATTCTTAGAATGTGCAAGCAATGGAGGATTTTTTCTTAATAGCGAACCTACGCGGTATTTTTACTGCTTTACTTAAATCCCTGAAAATGGAAGAAACTACACTACTATTGATTTACACCCTCTCAATAAGTATCTTGTAGGCTCAACCTCCGATACTTATGAATGCCAACCGTAGTTATTTTGGGGCTTTTCTTCTCGGTATACTGTTCTACGTCACTGGTTGTGACCAAAAAGAAAGTGTAGATCTGAGCAGTTTTCAGATTCATCCCGACTTCACCCTTGAACTGGCCGCCTCTGAACCGCTGGTCTTTGACCCTGTTGAAATGGAATTTGATGAAAACGGGAAGGCCTATGTGATTGAAATGCCTTCCTATCCTAACCCGTCTGAACAAAATCGCATTATTATTCTATATGATAATGACAAGGATGGCTTATTTGATGAACGGAAAATCTATGCAGAAAACTTGGGAGTGGCTTCATCCCTCTTACCGTATAAAGAGGGGTTGCTGGTAGCAGCTCCACCAGAGCTTTTATTTCTTAAAGATACCGATGGTGATGATGTTGCTGATCAACGCGAGGTTTTGATGAGCGGCTTTGCCTATGGTAATACCCAACATAATTTTAATGGATTGACCTACGGCCTGGATAATTGGATCTACGGAGCCAATGGTGGTAATTCCGGAGTACCATACTGGGCTGATAGTCCGGAGAATAAATTTTCAATCGGACAAGACGACTTTAGGATTAACCTTATCACCAAAAAAATTGAACGTATTGGAGATTCTTCAGGAGGTTTTGAACTGGCTTTTGATCATTGGGGGAATATTTTTGAAACCCACAACCTGGAGCACATTTCTCATCTGGCCTTTAATGAGCGTTACCTGGATAAGATTCCGGAATTAGCACATATTGCAAGTGCTAATATTTCGGATCATGATATCGATGGCCTAGCGCGTATTTATCCCATCGGGGCCCAGGAAACCCGGGTAAATCATCCGGAGCAATCGGGATTTTTTTCGGGGGCATGTGGAGTTACTTTTTACGGTGGGGGAAACTGGGGGCCGGAATTTGAAAACAATGTTTTTGTGGCTGATGTGGTGTTGAACCTTATACACAGAGATGTGATCAGTCCGCAAGGAAGTAGTTTTACAGCGTCCAGGGGCC
Organism: Flavobacteriaceae bacterium; assembly: GCA_040830565.1. Classification (GTDB taxonomy): domain Bacteria; phylum Bacteroidota; class Bacteroidia; order Flavobacteriales; family Flavobacteriaceae; genus JAFMPW01. Next base: position 2,964 of record JBFOMC010000048.1, on the reverse strand, counting down.
GCGAGAATGTTGCATTCCTAGCCTCGACAGACAGGGCATTCAGACCAGTAAATATGACCGTAGGTCCAGACGGATCACTCTATGTTTTAGACATGCACCGAGAGGTCATTGAACACCCGGAATGGATTCCTGATGAGATAGAAGCAAACTTGGATCTTAATGCCGGGAAGGACAAAGGGAGGATATACCGAATTTCTCCTAAACAATTCAAAGGTCATAACTCTAACAAAATAGGTAGAGCAGACACCCGCAATCTTGTCAATTTAATGGAGCATCCAAGTCAATGGCATAGAGTAACCGCCCAAAGGGTATTGGTAGAGACGCAAGACAAGGCCGCTATTCCTTTGTTGACTGATCTTATCTCCAAAACAAACAACCCGTTGGCCAAAATGCATGCGCTTTATAGTCTACAAGGATTAGAAGCGCTGAATACTGAAATTTTACTCCTGGCCTTGAATGACCCAAATGCTGAGCTGAGGAGGCATGTGATCATTCTTTGTGAAAATTATGTAGATGTCCCGGAAATCAGGGATGTAATTTTGCAGGCCGCCACGGATGGCGACATTCGTGTACGCCGCCAAGCCGCTCTTAGCCTAAGCATCATAGATAGCATAGACAAAACTTTTCTTACCAATAAGCAGCGGGCACTTTACCAAATACTACAACGAGATCTAGAAGATTCTTGGTCTGGACTTGCCGTGTTAAGTGCTTCGACAGAACAACCTATAAAGCTTTTGAACAGATTATTAGAAGACCAGGGCAACGCAGGTTCTGAAAAGATCACCTCCCAGCTTGCCACACTTGTTGCTATTCACAATCCAGAAGCTACTTCTCCCTTGATTAACCGATTAGCTTCCATGAAGACGCCTAATAGGGTTAGAAATTTGCTAGCCGGACTTTTAAAAGGTTTTGATTATCGGAATTTCAAATTAGGAGAGTCAGAGAAAAGAGGTATCGCATCACGGCTCAACCAATTGGAAAAGCAAAGCGAGCTACCAACTCTGGCCCTGAGCTGGAAAGTGAGGAATGTCCTTTCCCTGGCACCGGCACCCAACAGGCAAGTTGTACTTCAAAGTGCTTCAGGCACCTTAAAGGACAGCTCCAAACCTGTTGAAGACAGGCTTAACGCTTTAGGACTCTTGGCCACTGAAGACTTTTCAGGCAAAATGGAGCTCTTTTTACAATTGTTAGATCCTAAAGAACCTAGTTCGATTCAGGTAGCCGTTATAGAAACTATTAGTAGGTCCGTAGAACAGGGCATAGCCGAAAAACTTATCGCCATGTGGCCAGGCTTGAGTCCGGCTGTCCGCCTAAAGGTAAGCGACTTCTTGATCTATAACCCTCAGAACCAGGCAACGCTATTAACAGCAATTGAAGGGGGGCACTTAAAATTAGGAGAACTTAATCTGCACCTCGAACGGAGAAGAGAATTGCTGTTTTCAGATGATAAATCTGTAAGGGACAGAGCGGAAAAGTTGTTTACTGATGCCGGGGTGGTTACCAGGAAGGGGGCTATTGAAAGTTTCAGACCTGCCCTGGAGATGCAAGGTGAAAAGGGCAGGGGAGCAGAAATCTATGAAGCCCTATGTGCACAATGCCATCAAAAATCAGGAACAGGGATTGCGGTGGGCCCAAACTTGAGTGAGATCTATAGAAAAAGCGCTGAAACCCTATTGTACGATATTGTAGACCCTAATGCGGGAGCAGATGCAGTATACATCAATCACATTATCAAAACCAAAGAGGGGGAGATTTTTAGTGGGATTATCGCTTCAGAAACGGAAGCCAATGTCAGCCTTCTGAACATAGGAGGTACAGCTAAAACCATCCCCAGAGGCGACATCGTTTCCTTTGAATCTACAGGGCAATCCCTTATGCCAGAAGGATTGGAAAGTACTTTGGATCCTCAAAAAATGGCCGATTTGCTAGCTTATTTGCAAACTATGGATTAATCCCGTAGCATTACATCGAGGACATAGATTGTCTATAGAGCGTTAAATCAATTTATAAACTATCTTGCAATTATGAACGAAGCCTACCTCAAGGAAACCTTTTACTTTGATTATTCCAGTCCAGTAATTCAGGACTTGATCTCGGATTTGCGCATCTTAGCTTCAGATAGGGATAAGATCTCAAAGTTATATCTAAAAGTTCGAGACGGCTGGCGTTACAATCCCTATAATATCGGGCTTGCTGATACGCATTATACGGCCAGCTACATTGCTACTAAGTCCGAAGCCCATTGTGTAGATAAGGCTATACTTTATATTGCAGGTTTAAGGGCGCTAGAGGTTCCGGCAAGATTAGGTTTGGCCAAAGTCTCTAATCATATTGCCGTTGAACGCCTGGAGCAAAAGTTGGGAACCAATGAAATTGCTCCCCACGGTTTGGTAGAGGTGTTTTTTAATGATCGTTGGGTAAAATGTTCTCCGGCTTTCAACGAAGAACTTTGCCAAATGTACAATGTGGCACCCTTGGCCTTTGACGGGAGTGAAGATGCCATTCTTCAGGAGTACAACAATGATGATCTTAAATTTATGGAGTATTTAGAAGATTATGGAAGTTTTGAGGATGTGCCTCTGGAGTACATAAAGGCTATCTTTAAAGAAAACTACCCAGAATTGTATAAAACCTATAAAGAGAAAGACCTAAAAATATAATCCATGCTTACAAGAAGAAATTATTCTGTTAAGGAGATGCTTGGGTGGACAAGGCGCTACATTTTCATCTTCATCATCTTATCCCTGATTCCTGTACTCCTGTATACCGGACTTAGGTGGTACTGGCTCCACCTGCCTTGGTTACCTATAGGCTTGGTGGGTACGGCCCTTGCCTTTATCATCTCTTTTAAGAATAATGCCTCTTACGGACGACTCTGGGAAGCCCGAAAAATTTGGGGCGGTATTGTAAATGCTTCCCGTTCCTTTGCCATTATGGTAAACGACTTTATCACCAATGAGCATG
>JBFOMC010000047.1:0-3400 GCA_040830565.1 Flavobacteriaceae bacterium | reverse complement strand
GCTCAGGGGTATTATCAGGCTTTAAAAGATCACCAAATGGAAGTTGATGAAAATTTAGTGCTGAGATTGCCTTACCAATTTGAAGAAGAACAAGAGAGTGAAGCTTTCTTTCGGAGCAGGGACATTGACGCGGTACTTTGTGTCAATGAAATATTTGCCATTCGATGTATGAGACATGCGCAGAAAAAGGGATTGAAGATCCCGGAGGACATCTCCTTTATAGGGTTTACAGATGGAATCTTATCAAAGTTTGCCAGCCCAAAACTTACTTCGGTAGCACAACACGGCGAAAAAATGGGTGAAATTGCCGCAGAGATGTTAATTGAAAAGGTAGAAAATGAAGTTGAAGAAGGGGAAGAGATCTTCAAAACAGAAATCCTAAAAGCAACTTTGGTGGAAAGAGAGTCCACAATAAACTAGGAAAACGTATTATCTTAAAATTTAATAAGTAAAGAATCACTTCTTAAAATTGATTTGTTACAGCTTCCAAATTTTTCATATTAATATTGCAGAAGATTAAAACTTTATATTTATAAATGAACAAGACAGGTTTTATTTTTGACTTAGATGGTGTAATTGTGGATACTGCAGGCTATCATTTTTTAGCCTGGAAAAAGTTGGCAGATCAACTTGGCATTAGTTTTACAGAGGAGGATAATGAGCAATTCAAAGGAGTAAGTAGAAGACGATGTCTTCAAATCCTACTTGAAATGGGCGGTATGGAGGTAGCACAGGAACAGTTTGACGCCTGGCTTCGGGAAAAAAATGAAGATTATTTATCCTACATCGGAAAAATGAACGAATCCGAGATTCTGCCAGACGTCCCTAAAGTTCTGAACTATTTAAAAGAAAAAAAGGCTCCAATGGCCTTAGGTTCGGCCAGTAAAAATGCTTCTCCAATTTTAGAAAAAGTGAAGTTGAAACCTTATTTCGAATCTATTGTTGACGGAAACGCTGTCCAAAAAGCCAAACCAGATCCTGAGGTTTTTTTAAGAGCAGCAGATGGTCTTGGAATTGCCCCAGGCCGATGTGTGGTGTTCGAGGACGCCGTTGCCGGAATTGAGGCAGCCAATATTGCAGGAATGGTCAGTGTAGGGATAGGAGATCCTGAAGTCCTTTCTAATGCCAAATATAACTTTAAGGATTTCACGGAGATTGATCTCGATTTTTTGAATGACCTTATAAATTTCAATAACCAATAAGAAAACTATTTAAGCGACCGGTTTAATAGGATGAAGAAGACATCCACAAATGATGAACCTCAAACACTTTAGAAAATGAATCAAGACTATATAAAATCAGATCCATGGTCCATAGTTGAAGAGGGCTTTGACAGAGATAGCGTTAAGTCCTCCGAAAGCCTTTTTAGTATAGGGAATGGTGCTATGGGGCAGCGGGCCAATTTTGAGGAGGAGTACTCCGGACCAAGCTTTCAGGGAAATTATATTGCCGGAGTTTATTATCCGGATAAAACTCGGGTTGGCTGGTGGAAAAATGGATATCCCGAGTACTTCGCCAAGGTGCTGAATGCCCCAAATTGGATAGGTGTCAAGGTCGAAATAGATGGAACTTCTCTAGATCTTAATAACTGTAAGAAGGTAGAAGACTTTAGAAGGGAGCTCAATATGAAAGAAGGATGGTACTGTAGGAGCTTTATCGCTACCCTGGCCAATGATGTTGAAATAGATGTCAAAGTAACGCGTTTCCTTAGTCTTGAGTTCAATGAGCTCGGGGCGATTAAGTTTGAAGTTACTCCCGTAAATCAGAAAGCCAATGTAAAGTTTACGCCCTACTTAGATAGTGGTATTACAAATGAAGACAGCAATTGGGACGATAAGTTCTGGAATACTACTAAGATTAGCTCTAAAAATAACAGGGCCTTTATTGAAGCCCACACCATGAAGACGAATTTTGCGACCTGCACATTCATGGAGGCTCAATTACATTATGGAACTTCAGTAGTAAAGACCCCTTCTAATGAAATGCAAAAAGAGTTGTGGATTGGCCATGAGTACGTTCAGGAGGTTGAGAAAGGAGAAAAGGTTACACTGTATAAATACGGCGGTTATACCGTTTCAAGAAATCATGACGAATCCGAACTTGTGGCTGCGGCCGATAAAGTTATGGACACTGCAACCGATCTCGGGTTTGAGGTTTTGATGGACAAACAAAAAGCTTCCTGGGCTGGCATTTGGGAAATGAGTGATATCACCATAGATGGAGATGTCAAGGCACAGCAAGGAATCCGGTTCAATATTTTTCAACTCAACCAAACCTACCTGGGCACCGATTCAAGATTAAATATAGGCCCTAAAGGTTTTACAGGTGAAAAATATGGTGGAAGTACATATTGGGATACCGAAGCTTATTGCATTCCTTTTTATATGGCTACAAAGGATCAAAGCGTGGCCAGAAAATTATTGAAGTACAGATATAATCATTTAGAAAAAGCCATTGAGAATGCCGAAAAACTTGGTTTTAGTAACGGAGCGGCACTCTACCCCATGGTGACTATGAATGGAGAAGAATGCCATAATGAATGGGAAATCACTTTTGAAGAAATTCATAGGAATGGAGCCATAGCTTTTGCCATTTATAACTATTACAGATTTACCGGCGACTATAGTTATATCCCGGAAATGGGACTTGAGGTACTCATAGGAATTGCTCGTTTTTGGATGCAAAGGGCCACCTTCTCAACCCATAAAAACAAATATGTTATTCTTGGGGTAACAGGCCCCAACGAATATGAAAATAATGTGAACAACAATTGGTATACCAACTATATGGCCAAATGGTGTATGGAGTATGCCGCACAACAGCTGGAAAAAGTTAAGGATGGTTACCCAAAAGATTACGACAGGATCATTGGCCAAACCAAACTCTCTGAACAAGAAACAGAGCGGTGGAAGGAGATTTCTGAAAACCTATACTTTCCATACTCAGAGGAACATCAGGTATTTCTTCAGCAAGATGGATTTTTAGATAAGGAACTGGTTACCGTTGGTGATTTGGATAAGACACAACGCCCTATAAATCAAAAATGGAGTTGGGATAGAATTTTGCGTTCGCCCTATATCAAACAGGCAGATGTATTGCAAGGATTTTACTTTTTTGAAGATCACTTTAGCACGGAAGAACTGGAGCGGCATTTCGACTTCTATGAACCCTTTACAGTGCACGAATCCTCTTTATCTCCCTGTGTCCATAGCATCCAGGCTGCAAAACTGGATCGTATGGAACAGGCATATACCTTCTATTTGAGGACTTCGAGATTGGATTTGGACGACTATAACAAGGAGGTAGAGGAAGGACTACATATTACCGCAATGGCCGGCAACTGGATGAGTATCGTAGAGGGATTTGGAGGAATGCGGGTTTTAAACGATAACCTGTCATT
>JBFOMC010000046.1:0-6443 GCA_040830565.1 Flavobacteriaceae bacterium | reverse complement strand
TTCCCTATTTTCATACAACACTTCAAAGAACCCATTCTTGCAGGTACGCGGAATCTTGATGAATCCATTTACAGCGGCCTCGAAACCGGTGATCTTCCTTATGCGGGATATTCATTTTATGCCAAGGTCCGGGATGCTTTTTTAGCCGAAAAAGACCTAAGCGAAACCTTAAATCTTTGTGACGAAAGCATTGCATTTATGCAAAACGTTAACAACCAAGGGTTGCTGGCATTAATGCGTTTACTAAAAGGAAGTATCCTAAAGCTTTTGAACAGGTACGACTCAAACTATGAAATTGTTGAAAAGGAAGCCTTACAATTTCTCCTGGATGTCAAATTCTTTACCGCCATATCACATCATTATATTTTTAGAAGTTGGACGCACTGCATTTTAAAGGATTTCAACCTGGCCAGTGAGTTGTTAAGACTAAATGAGGAAATCGTGGTATACGCAGCCTCCCAACCACATGTTCCAAAACATTATTTTCTTGATTCTCTCTGTCTGCTATACCTAAATCAAAAATTATCGAAGGCACAAAAGAAACGGATACAGGAAAATCAAAGCACTTTAAAGCTTTGGGGAGTTAGCATGCCCGAAAACTTTAGTGCAGAATATCATCTGATAGAAGCACTATTAAAAGGAAGAAAAGGAAACATTCAGGAAGCGTTGACCTCTTTTAACCTATCGCTGAAATGGGCAGAAAAGGGCGAGCTCTTGGGTGTAAAAGCCCTTGCTTATGAAGTGGCTTCCGACATGCTGAAATCCAGTGATTATTCTGTGCTCGCCCAAGGTTTTGAAGAAAATGCTAAAACTGCTTATCAACAGTGGACCGCTTTGGCCAAAATAGAATTACAAAATAAAGATTCGAATGATAGTAGCAAGAGGACTGATCTTAACACAGCAAGCCTAATAAAATCTATGCAGGCCATTTCCTCCGAAGTGAACAAGGGAAATGTAATCGGAAAGCTTTTGACTATCATTATGGAAAATGCTGGTGCAGATCGAAGTCTATTGATTTTAATTGAAAAAGGCATACCCTTTGTTGAGGCTGAAACAATTTCAGAAAAGGAAACGAAATCTTTTGAAAGAACGCCCCTGGTAAAAAGCAAAGTTCCCACCAACATCATCGAATATGTAATCAGTTCAAAAAAAGAATTTGTACTAGAGAACCAAAAAGCGATAGCTGATGTTGATAGCCGGTATATTGATAAAAACAACATTCTATCCTTACTGGCATTACCTCTTATTAGACAACAACAGCTTATTGGTGTTCTGTATTTAGAGAACCACCGGTTTTCTGGCTTATTTCAGGGTAGTGATCTGGAAATCCTTAGGGTTATAGCGTCACAAGCAGCTATATCTATTTACAATACTTTATTGTTTGAAGAGACGTCCGGACTCAATATGGAGCTTCAAAAATCAAAGGACGAACTGAGCAAGATGAACTTGTTATTGGAGGAAAAAATCAAGGATAGAACCAAGGTACTTCGACAAGAAATCGAAACTAGGAAAAAAGTAGAAGTTGAATTGAAAAAAGCCCAGAAAGAAGCAGAGAAGTTCCATCAGCAGCAAATAAAAGAAGAGCGCCAGGAGGCCTTACAATCCAAGATGATGATGTTGTCTTCGCAAATGAACCCTCATTTTATTTTTAATTCGCTAGGATCTGTACAGTCCTATATTTTGAATAACGAAACGAATAGAGCTGTAGATTTTATCTCAGAGTTTGCTGGCTTGATGAGGAAGAACCTGATTAATTCGACCACAAAGTATATTTCAATCTCCGAAGAATTAGAATTTTTGGACAAGTATTTATTGTTGGAAAAAATTCGCTTTAACAATAGCTTTGATTACAGCATAACCGAAACTATCGACAATCCCCATGACACACTTATTCCCCCTATGCTTTTGCAACCTTTCATAGAAAATGCAGTAATTCACGGGCTTAGTAAACTAAAAGAACGAAAAGGGAAATTGTCCATAGTCTTGGATGAAGTGGAGGATAAGATTGTCTGCACGATTGAAGATAATGGTATTGGGAGGGAAAATGCTTTAAAGCATCGCAGTCCCAGCCATAAATCCGTAGCCATCAGTAATTTGGAAACCCGTTTGGAATTGCTCAATAACTCTGAGGAGGTGAATGAATATACCTACGAAATTATGGATTTAAAAAATAAGAAAGGGCCTTCGGGGACTAAGGTGACGGTTTGTTTCCCCAACGACCTACATTAATCGGTTCAATAGATCTTCTTTCTTTCTAACCGATACATCCACATGGGAGCCATCTTTCATAATGACGTATCCTCCTTTGCCCTTTACGTACTTCTCCAAATGCGTTAGGTTGACCATGTGCGATTTGTGAACCCTGAAAAAATTACACTGTTCCAATAGGGCTTCATATTCTTTCAAGGGTTTCGAAACCAAAATCTTTTTGCCATTCTCTAAGTAAAAATTGGAATAGGAGCGTTCTGCTTCTGCTCGTATGATGGCCTCCGCTTCAATAAAGTCGATACCCTCGGAAGAAGGTAGAGCTATTTTGGTAAAACGCTGGTCCTCTAACTTCAAGTTAGACTTCAACACATTTATCTTTTTACTGCTGGTTGTATCTTCCTTTTTGTTTATGACCTTGACCGCTCGTGCCACGGCATCTTGTAGTTCGCGAATATTTATGGGCTTCATGAGGTAATCAAGGGCTGCATATTTTATAGCATTGATGGCGTATAGGTCATGTGCAGTTGTGAAAATTACCTCAAAAGGGGGGTCTTCAAAATAGTCAAATAGCGTAAAGCCATTCCCACCTGGCATTTCAATATCCAAGAAGATGATCTGCGGATTCTTTTGGTGTATGAGATTGACAGCTTCCTCTACATTGTATGCATCTCCTAATATATCGATCTCGGGACAGAAATTATGGAGCATTTTGCTCAATGTCTCGTGATGTCTTTCTTCGTCATCAACGAGAATGGCCGCTATCTTCTTAGTCTCATCCATAGGTGGTTCACTTCCAGTAAATATACGGTATTGCTCCTTTTTATATTCAAGCTTATTTGATATTTTAGTTCTGATATGATAGGCTTAGGATCCATTGCACCCGATTTTTACGCTAAAACCACATTAGGTGATTTACAATTTCATAAATGGTTGGATAAGAACTGGGGGCTATTGTTTTCACATCCCGAAGATTACACCCCGGTTTGCACAACTGAATTGGGAGTAGTAGCAAATCTGCGTAATGAGTTTGAAAAACGAGGGGTAAAAGCTATCGCTTTGAGCGTTGACAGTCTTGAATCCCACGTGGGTTGGATCAGAGATATAGAACAATCGATGAACACTAAAGTTAACTTTCCGATCATCGCTGATGAAAAGGCAGAAGTAGCCAAGTTATACGGGATGATTCACAAGGGAAGTTCTGAAAAACATACCATTCGTTCCGTTTTTGTAATTGGCCCGGACAAAGACATTAAACTAATGCTTACGTATCCTATGGCAGTAGGAAGAAACTTTGATGAGATCCTTAGAGTGGTCGACGCACTCCAACTTAGTAGCAAACACCCCGTGGTTACCCCAGCCAATTGGAAACAGAAGGAAAACGTAATCATTGATCCATCGCTGTCCGAAAAAGAAGTTAGTGAAGCGTTTCCCAGCGGACATAATAAGATAAATTCATATTTGAGGTATACCCAGCAACCTGAATGAATTAGGGATTGTAAAACCATTCGTTGGTCCCAAATCTTACCGTCAACTTTTGCGCATGGATCCTGTCCGATTATTTTAGTATTCGGGAAGATGAGCGTATAGAAATAATCGGATAGGGTGCAACAAACCTACTCTTATTCTATTTATTTGCTTCGCAAATGATAAAAGGAAGAGCAAGAGGGCAACACGCTTCGCGATGTTGCTTATATCAATTTAATTGATAATCAATAACTTAAAAACAGATGCTAGACCTTATTAGCTCAAGTTTTTAGAGTAAAAACGCGTTCAAAGCCCTAAAACGGCCCTTTTTTAGAGTAAAAATGAAAAATACTACCCATTTCGGGCCTCGCTCAGTAGTATTAGTTTGATAAGATATTGGGACTTGCAGCGCGAAAGGTCTTTCGCTCGCTAAATTATCTACTTTATAGAGTCTTACCAATTTAAAAACTTCGCTGAAATAGCCTCAATTTTTAAAGCATTTCTAACCTTACAAAAAATTGTTTGCAGATACGGCTAAACATCAATAAATTCAACTAATGAAGACCAAAAACAGTCAAATTTTTGGCTGTTTGCAAATTGTTTGCAAATTAAGAAGGCTTCAACACATCAAATGCGCTGAAGCCTTTGTTTACAGGGCTCCTCAGACTGGGCTCGAACCAGTGACCCTCTGATTAACAGTCAGATGCTCTAACCAACTGAGCTACTGAGGAATTTTATTGCTAAAAATTGGATTGCAAATATAGCAGTTTCTTTCAATACCCCAAACAAAAAAAACGGGATTTCTATTTGGTTAACCATTTGTAAATGTCGTTGCCGTTAGCAAACAACAACAGAGCGATCAACAAAAAGAATCCAACCATTTGGGCATACTCTAAAAACTTATCACTAGGTTTTCTTCCGGTGATCATTTCATATAGCAAAAACATGACATGCCCTCCATCCAAAGCGGGAATGGGCAAAATATTCATAAAGGCCAGAATAATAGAAATTAGGGCTGTAGCTCTCCAAAATCTAACCCAATCCCAGGTATCCGGGTAGATCCCTGCTATCGCTCCAAAGCCACCCACGCCCTTGTAGGCACCTGTTTTAGGATTTACGATTTTCTTTAACTGTTTTACATAGTCTGTAAGCGTCTTCACTCCCATTTTAATGCCTGCCGGGATAGACTCAAGAAAATCATACTTTATGGTTTTAATCTTTAAAAATCCCTTTTCCTCATATTCCTGGAAAGTCATACCCCTAAGCCCTATACCCAACATAGCATCATCTCCTACTTTGGCTGTCAAAGTTTCCCGACTTCCATTCTCTCTTTCTACGGTGATATTGATTTCTCCGCCCTTATTTTTTTCGAGTAAAGGCACCACCTCATCTACGTAGGTTACCTGCTGCCCGTTAATCGACCGCACCTGGTCCTTATCTCTAAAATCAACTCCTGTATTTATGGAACCTTTAGACACTTCTTTAATTATAAAAGGCTGTCGGTAGCTCAGAAATTGTATTCTGTCTTCATCCTCTAAAAGTGTAGCTATAAAATCCTCCGGAATTTCTTTTTCTATAATATTACCATCCCTTTTTATCGAGATTTTTTCGCCATTTATGATTTCCATTGGAAGACTTGAGAACCTATCTACTTTGTTCTCATCCACGGCTATAATGAGATCTCCAGTCTGCACACCCAGCTTATCTCCAATGGACTTCTCTGTGACCTCAAAACCATCTTTAAGGCTATCAGCCATCACATATTCGTCCCCGTATTTATAAGCCATCCCTATGTAAATGATAACCGCTACCAGAAAATTTACCGTTACGCCACCGAGCATAATGATCAATCTTTGCCAGGCCGGTTTACTTCTAAATTCCCAGGGCTTAGGTTCCTGTGCCATCTGTTCCTTGTCCATACTCTCGTCTATCATTCCGGCAATCTTGACATATCCTCCCAACGGGAGCCATCCGATACCGTACACCGTCTCGCCTATCTTCTTTTTAAAAAGAGAATATTTAATGTCAAAAAAGAGATAAAACTTTTCAACCCGGGTCTTAAACAATTTTGCGGGAATAAAGTGCCCCAACTCGTGCAGTACGATCAAAAGTGAAAGACTGAGGAAAAAGTATATGACTTGAATAAGAATAGGATTCATTATGGCTTTTCAAAATTAAAACGCACAAAAGTACACTTTTACAGGGTCTTAGAAAAGGAAAACAGGCCTGTTCCGGCATATTTAAGAAACATTTAGCAGCAATCTTAAGGCCTCAACTTGAATGCTAGCAAGGGCTGCCGTACCTTTGCCAAAAATACGATGCGCTCCTTCTTTGCGAAATACAAGCTTTTTGGAACAGTACTTCTGATACTCTCTATTATCATCATTTTTCTGTTTTACGATGCGCTACAACCAAAAAAAATGCTCCCCATATATCAGCCCGCAGATTTTAACCCGGAATTGGTCGATAGCACACTTGTACATGTAAAAAAATACCATCGGATCGCAGATTTTGAGCTTATCAATCAGAATGGTAAAACGATCACTCACAAGAATTACGAAAATAAAATTTATGTGGCCGATTTCTTCTTTACCACCTGCCCTACCATATGCCCGATTATGACCAAAAATATGGCTGATATTCAAGCCAAAATACTGGAAGATGATGAGGTGATGCTCCTATCTCATTCGGTTACTCCCAAAATAGATTCTGTAGCGCAACTAAAAAAATACGCCTTGGAAAAGGGCGTAATAGATACCAAGTGGAATTTG
>JBFOMC010000045.1:0-4465 GCA_040830565.1 Flavobacteriaceae bacterium | reverse complement strand
TTAGCTGCAAATATTGGTGGCGCTATGCAATTCTTTCAGGAATAATTTTAAATACATACCAACTTTGGGAGGCCATGCAGGAAGATATAATGTGGATTGATGAGACTGAGTACTTGCGTTCCTTGCCTTATATCTTAATATTGGCGGCTATTCTAATAGGCATTTCAGAAATAGTCAGGTATCAATCTAAAACGCTTGACCTTTATGATTCAATATGCCAAGAGATCGATGAACTTTTAGCCGAATCCAACGAAGACAATGGCAATGTTCAATTAATAAAAAATGAATTCGCTAATTTGAAAAATAAGTCTGCTACAATTGAGCACCTCAACGAGTTGAAACTATTTAGAGAAAGTCTACAGCAAAAGATAGACAAAGGTGCTTCTCAAGAGTATGAATGAAATCTTGGCTGAATTAGTACAATTATCTTAGATATATAGTGTTTCCCTTGGATTAAACTCCCAAATAATTAATAAATGAAAGTTACGAGGTCGATCAAAGAAATAAATTCAGAATAGTGCTAAGCATCTTTACTTTTATTCAGCTTTTTCTGCGTCTTTTCAATCTCTGCAGTCACTTCTTTGAGTAGGCGTTGCAATTCCTGCTCCTGGCGCTCGCGGATCTTCTGCTCTATGATCCGTTCAATTTCCAATTGCTGTGCCTTAGGGAGCTGGTCAAAATCCAGGATCTCAGATTCCTTATCCTCTTTTAGCATAGCCCCTTCGCCAGTAAGCAACCAAACCACATTTAATTGAGGGTAGGTCTTGATAATATTCTCAATGACATCACTGCCAATAGAGGCATTGTTTTTTTTCATTCGCAAGGTATAGCCGTTCCCGGCCCCGATGGAGAGATCAAACTGCCTGGCGCTAAGGCCGGCATACTGAATAAACTGCATTAAGCGATCTATAGTCTTAAACATAGAATAGAAAATAATCTACTAATTAGTTGTGTTCGGAGCTAAAGATACAACTATTTTGGATTTAAAAAAATAGAAAGGATGTTATTTTATGGGCAATAGGAGGACTATTAGAGAAAATTTCCTATTAATTTGCTTATATAGAAAATATTCTATATACTTGTTATGAGATCAGAAGTTTTCCCTAACCCTTCTTCGCTAATTCAAAGGGAGTATGAGTACCATAAAGAAATTAGAGCGACTCCAAAGGCTGCATTTTTTGATTCTTCAGGAATGTACAGGAACTCCTTTAGAACTTTCAGAAAAACTAGGATGCAGTGAAAGAAGTGTTTACAATTTACTCGATCAACTCAAAGACCTGAATGCCCAGGTGAGCTATGGTAGAAGCAGGAAAACCTATTTCTATAAAAATGACTTTAGTCTTCAGATCAAATTAACCTTTTCTGTGGTCAGCGATGAAGAAGTTGTAGAAGTTATGCGTGGGAGTTACTTACTAAAAAACCGTGAGGACATCTCCTATGTTTGAATGACTCCTGTAAGTCTTAACCGAAGTCCATAGCATATCTGGCTTCAAAACCTTGCCCGACTCACAAAAATGGGCTTTTCATAGCCACTTTTGTCATTAATACTTCAAAGTCAAGGGGATTTATGTAATTTTACTACCTCTATAGTACTAAATAACTATGCAACTAACCGTTTGTATTATTGATGACGACCTGGTCTCCCAGTTTGCGACCAGATATAGCCTGGAACAGTCAGACCATCCTTGCAGCATAATTACCTGCGACAGCACCGAAGATTGCCTGGAAACTTTTAATTCCTTTTTGGAAGAAAATAGAGAGGTTCCGGATATCATTTTGCTAGATCTCGTAATGGGGGAGTTAGACGGATGGGATTTCCTGGACCATTTTAGCAAGATCACCAACTGGCCAAAAAAGACAGCCATCTATATTCTGTCTGCCTTTACCAATTCTAAAGACAGGGCCAAAGCCAAGGATCATCCCTTAATTCATGGTTATTTTGACAAGCCTATTACGCAAAACGACATTTCTGAAATTTTTTCCTCCAAGGTAGAATAGCGGATCTCCTGTTCCTTAGTTATACCATACCGCATAGCGCTGCCTTCTTAAAGACAGGGCCAGGGCTTCTTCCATTTTTAGAGCCTCAGCTCTACTGCTAATAGGGGCGATATGATTATATAGACTTGGCCTTAAATACATCCCGTATTTATGCACTATGTTAGAAGAGAGTTTGTGTCCTTTCTTATTTCTAAAGCCCGTTTTATGTTGTTCATAACGTTCTTTAGGCGATTTGCTCGTCATCCCCACATACAAACACTGTAAAACCCCATTAAACTGGGGATTAGCTTCCCTGAATCTGCGGTGCTCCGTAAATACGCTCTTAGACAATTCTACCACATATACCCTGTACTCAACCTTCGGCATGCCTTCTCAACTTAATTCTTTTCCGTATTTCTTTTGAAAATCTACCACCGCATTCGTAACCACTGCCTCATGTGCAGCGTCTGCGATTAAATGCCCCAGCAAGCACTGATCTCTGCTCACATTATAAAGGCGATTGTTCTGAATCCCATTTACAAAGTCGGCTATTTCCTCAGCATAGGCGGCCTTATAACGTTGGGGAAAGGAATAATTAGCCGGGGCCTTAAGGCTACCTTCACTGGTATGGACCTCCACCGTGTTTTCCCTTTGGTTTTCGGCCATACTCATGCCTTTTTCCGCAAAGAGCTCTATCCGCTGGTCATATCCATACACCGCCGTTCTGCTGGTATCTATAGTGCAAATAAGTCCATCGTCATATTTTAAATTCACCACCACGGTATCCAAATCGGGGATGGCCTCAATATCCGGATCATAGGCGTGCCCAAAAGCGCTAACCGATTCAGGTATTTTGTACCCCAAAAGAAATTGTAGCATGTCAAAATCATGGATCAGCATATCATGAAAGATATTTCCGGAAATTTTGAGGTAGTCCAACGAGGGTTTGGGGTTGTCTCTGGAACTCATTTTAAGGGTGCGCACCTGCCCAATTTTGGTTATACTTGCTTTTAACGCTTTAAAGTTCTCATCGTATCGGCGTTGAAAACCCAGATAAAGGGCTAAGCCCAACTTCTCTGCAAGATCAAAACAGGTTTTAATTTCCTCTGAGGTTTTGCCCAGAGGTTTTTCCGTAAAGACATGTTTCCCGGCCTTTAAGGCATCACAAATATTTTGAAAATGAAATTGCGTAGGGGTGGCTATGACAACGGCATCCAGTTCAGGATCTGTCAGAGCGGGTTTTAAATCCCTTAACAAGCTAACACCGGCAGGTAGCGAGGTTCCACCGTCCAATGCCGGGTCTACGACATATTTCAGGGAGCAAGAATCCAAAGATTGAATGGAGGAGAGGTGAAAATGTCCGGCTCTCCCTAATCCAACAATACAAAAGTTTAGCTTTTTGGTCATCTTAAAGTATGAAGCAATGAAGTGGTCAAGGGCATGAAAAAACTTTAAAGCTAATACATCGTATTACCATTTGCAGATTCCTCCGGAATTTCCTGCATGGCATCCCAGTGCTCCACAATCTTGCCAGCATCATCGAACCTAAAAAAATCCATGGTCACATATTCCTCATTCCCCGGCCAGGTTTGATGGGTATGCAGAGCCACCAGGTTCCCTTCAGCAACTGCTCTGACAAACTCTATGGACTTTTCAGGGTACTCCCTGGCCATTCTTTCAAAATAACTGATAAAGGGTTCCTTTCCATCACCGACTAGCGGGTTATGCTGAATGTAATCCTCGCCGACATAAAGTTCAACCGCTTTACGTGGATTCCCCTCATAGGCCATTTTGTAAAAGGCTATTGCATTTTCTTTTTGCTGATCAAGAATGCTGCTCATTATCTTCGTTTTTGTGTGAAATTATGAAGTTTTAGGCAAGGGAGAAAATAAAACACAATCTTCCCCAAGCCGCTAGCTAATAACAGCTTCAGCCTCTATTTCTACCAGGTAGCCTTCTCCTACCAGTTTGCCCTCCACCAGGGTGTTAGCCGGATTAATATTTTTAAATCTTTCCCCATGAGCACGGGCAACCGCTTCCCAATGGGCGATATCATGCACAAAGATCCTGGTGCGTACCACATCGGCTAAACTACCCCCTAAAGAAGTTATTGCTCCTTCAATTTTATCGATCACAAAATGGGTCTGTGCGGCCGCATCATCTCCTCCTATCAGTTTGTCTTCATGTGTTGCCGTAGTACCGGAAACATAGATCCTATTGTCAGCTTTAATGGCCCTGCAGTAGCCTGCAAAACCTTCCCATTCGGTACCGCTAAAGATCTGAGCTCTATTCGACACATTTTCCACCTGGGAATAGGGCAGGGGCATATGTTCAAGGTGATCACTAAGATCACCCGAGGCTGTTAGAAACGGCGGTTTACGGTATTCATCTCCGCAGCCGCCGGGAATAGGCTTTAGTAATTTCTGGGCTGCCCGGATTAGCTCGTGATCTTCTGCGTCTAAGGCTATTTCAAGGGTACGCTTGTTAT
>JBFOMC010000044.1:0-15048 GCA_040830565.1 Flavobacteriaceae bacterium | reverse complement strand
GCCAAAAGAACACAGGCGATAATGGTGGCCCAGTTAAGTTCTAAATGGGGTAAGCTAAAATTATTATAAATCCAAAAATAAAGTTTTGTAACGGCTAGTAATCCGAGGAGAATTTCAATTAGGAAGAAACCTCCAAACGTGATAACATTGGCGATGCTGTCTAAGATCAGATCTTTATTTAGTTTTTTAAGATAGGCGTAGCGGATAAGTTCTAAAACAAAGAAGGGAATTATGAGGTAGACCAAACTCAGGTCATTGAGTACGTGAAACCAGTATTCTATTTCAATCCAGTTGATTTTTTCAGATAAAAATTCGATCATAATTACTGTTTTATCCAGATTTCTACAGCGCTTTCACCATAATAATCATAGCTTAATCTAAAAGTACCTTCACTCACCATCTCAATGTCGCATTCTATATGATATTTCTCCCCTTCATAAGAAATGCTATAATCCCCTTTGGCTTCATAACCGTCAAAAGATTCTATAATTAGGCTTTTTGTCCTCTCCGCTTTTTTACTATACCCATTTTCGTCTTGGTAGGCTATGGTGTAGGCAACAAAATGTGAGTCCTCCTCGACAATTTCATATAAGACAGATCCTTTGAATTCTTCATCATTATAAGTTACTTTCCAGTTTCCCAGAATAGCTTGGGAGTCAGAGGATGCCTTATTTATTATAATTTTCGACACCTTTTTATTTTGAGAAGCATAGGTAACCAAATGTGCAGAGCCGGCTATGAATATAATAACGGCTAAACTCCTGAACAACAAAGTTGAATTTTTCATACTGATATCTTTGAGGCAAATTTGCGCAGATTGGTCGACTATTCTTTTGACTTAGATCAAAAAATCACTTTTGGGCACGTAGCCTGCTCAAGGTTTCCTGAGAAATTCCCAGGAAAGATGCGATATAGCCTAGTTTTACCCTGAGTTCAACATCCGGAAAATAGTAAAGCAGTAACTGATATTTTTCCTTAGCGGAAAGGAAAGACCAGCCCTTTGAGAACTTGTCTATAAAACTCAACATCTCTTCCGCAAGTAGTCTGGCAAAATTTCCAAAAGATGGGAAGTCGGCAATGAGCTTTTGGTAATTGCTATAACTTATTTGATATAAAATACTCTCCTCTAAACATTCAATTTCCTCGAAACTTTCGTTTTGGGTATAAAAACTGTACCAGGCTGTAATAAAGTGATTTTCCTGATAAAACCAGGAAGATACTTGTTTGCCAGCGTGATAGTAATAATTGTGTAAAACTCCTTTTTTTACAAAATACAGATGGTCCGCTTTTTTACCCACGGTTACAATTTTAATTCCTTTTGAAAGCTCAATGCGTTCAAAGCTTTCTAAAATCCTTTCTTTTAATTCCGGACTCAGGAAGCAGCGGTTACTTATTTCTTTAAGGAGGTTTTGCATGGGTATTTTTTGAAATGGTCTTTGATTAGATTGGTAAGACTAAATTGATATGGTATTGAGAGCCATTCTATTGGTTTGCACTGTGCACATATTTTAATCCTTTATACAATGCAATTAAGGGAACCGAGCGATGATTTTCTTCTTCAAAATATTCAATTTTGACATTTAAGGGCTCTGTAGTCTTTTTTTGTAATAAACTATACAAGGCGTAATGCCTCTTTTTATTTCTGTCATAATTTGCCTCGCCCTGATTTGCCGTGGCTATAAATAATTTCTTTTTTAAGGAAGCAGGAGTTAATGAGTCTACTTTCTTGATCATCATTCGCTCATCCCACCAAATACTAGGGTCTATAGCCACATAGGCGTCAAAAAGACTGTTTTCGTCCATATAAGCATTTAGGGTCAGCAACCCACCTAGAGAATGCCCTACCAAAACTCTATGAGTTTGGGTGTTGTAATTTTGATCTATATATGGAATGAGTTCTTTCTCAATAAAGTGCAAAAAATTTCTTCCTCCCCCCATGGTATTGGGTCGTTTGGTTTTTATTTTAGTCACCGTAAAATCTCGCTCCCGATCCACATTTTCAATAGCTACGATGATAGTTTCCGGAATCAGGTAATTTCTGTTTCTGGCCGAACCCATAAAATGCACTATTCCGGCTGCGGTTTTAAAATGGGTATAACCATCCAACAGGATTAAAAGTGGATACTTTTTCTCCAAATTAGTGGTATCATAAGAATCCGGTAGACTAATAAGGCAGTGCCTGTCTTCCTTTAAAATGGAGGATTTAATCGTAAACCTACTGCCAACCTCAATAGTATTGTACTCCTGGCTGAACAGACATTGTATTGCAAAAAGGGCGATTAATATGTAAAAGCTTTGTTTCAATTTATTTCTGAAAGCCTTAAATAGTTTTATTCAGGATTCTTAATATTTTTAATAAAGATCCCAATTATTTTCCATTGTCCACTTAGCTTTCCCAACATATAAGCTACCTCCTCTTCTTCCCAACTTCTAAAAGCATTCTTTCCTCTTTCCTCTGTGACTACCAGGCCTGAGTTTCCCCTAAGACTGATGTTCTCAATTTCAATCCGGTTCTCAAAAGGCCCGGCATTACTCAACATCATGCTGATCCATTCATCTATTTCAGCTTTATTTAAAAACTGATGAGCTTGCCAGTCTTTAAGGTCCCCTGAAAAATTGCCGTTGATCATTACTAAGCTTTGTCCGATAGCATTTCTGATAAGCCGGGAATCATTTTCAACAAAGCCATTGCTGTAGTCACGGACCAACTTATGTATGGAATCTAATTCGGTCTGATTACCTTGGGCATAAACCTCTGCTCCACGGAATGTTAATCCTATGAGCGTAAGAGTTCCCACTATCTGTATGAGAGATAGATTAGCTAAGAGTTTCATGAGCAGCTGCATTTTTGCTATACTTAAAGAGGTGTTTTTTTATAGCTTGTTCCACTTCATCGTAATTGGTTTGGATTAACCAATGTCCACCTTCTACCTCCAAAAAGGTATAATCTCCCTTCATATATTTTGCAGTTCCCTTGGCGGCTACGTCGCCCACTGCCAGATCCTTATTTCCCCAAATGAATAGGGTAGGGGTTGCAATATCCCCTGCGGAGATCCTTCTTCCTTTTTTAAGGTTAGCTCTATAGTAATTTAGGGCAGCCGTTAAGGAAGCCCTTCTTCTAAAAACCGATAGGTAATGTTCCACCTCTTCAGCAGAAGCGTTTTTCCACAATCTTCTAAACCCTTTAAAATCATGCCTCCTGATTTTGAATTCGGGGATAAATGGTAGTAGAAAAAGGCCAATATACCTGCTCTTCTTTTTTTGTACCGGGTCTGTCTTATAGGCTTTTGAAAATGCTCTGCTATGTGGAACAGACATGGCCGTCCAGCTAATGATCCGCTCTGCATGAGTATAGACAAGGTTCCAACCAATAGCCGCTCCCCAGTCGTGCCCTATAAGGTGAAATTTACCTATTTGCAGGGCCTCAGCAAGATCCAAAACATCCGCCCTTAGTTTATCTATAGTATAATGCTTAACTCCTTTAGGACAGGCACCTTTGCTATAACCGCGCATATCCGGGGCTACACAATAAAAGCCCTGGGAGGCGAGATGTTCCATTAGGCCAGTCCACATAATAGAGGTTTCGGGAAATCCGTGAAGTAGTATGATGGGCGTCTTATTTCCTTCTCCTGAAACCCTGTAGTCGAACTCGAAGGCTCCTACTGTTATTTTCTTTGATTGTGCCATTACAGATGTGTTCAGCTGAGGATTGGAGAATGTGAACTGACGGAATCATTCTTGAGTTACATTCGACAGCCAACTTCCCATTTATTTCTCAACGGAGTGCTTTCGTAAAAATAGGATATTAATCCCGTATAACCACGAGGTACTACGCTTCATGTAGGTCAAGAGCGACCCGCTTATCTACGTTTAGGTCAAAATGCTCAAAACACCAAAAAGGTTAGCTGCGCCTAATACGAGTTCGAAAAGGATGCCCTGAAGGATTTTCACATTTGGTTTTCCATCCACGGAAATACTTAGCAATCTTCCGAGAAAAAATCCAAGAAAGATCAGAGCACCTATTACAAAGGATGAAAGCGTCAATTCTGAGATAATGATTCCAAGAAGGACAATAATACCGCCCAGGAGCATAAGAGCACTAACCCCTCTTATTTCATTTAAGAGATCAGTATCCTTTGCTAAAGTAATCCCGGAATTCTTTAAATAGGTTTTTATTGGATTGCTTAACCTCATGATCCCTACAAAAAGCAGCATAAGTCCTGACAATGAAAGAATAACTATTTTGACCGTTTCCATTTTTTAACGTTTTTGGTTTATACTACTGCAAATGTAAACCGGGGTTATGACAGCCTTATGTCAGGGGTGTTTTTGATTTTGAATATAATTCTCAAAGTATTGGCGCATGGTCAAATTATGGGGAGCAAAAGTCTCCTCCAGGGGAGTGAGTTTTTCGATAAAGTCGATCCGAAAATTTCTAAAGTCATTTCTCAATCTACAAAAGGCAATCAAGAGAAAATTTCCGTGTATACTGTAAATGGCGAAAGGCTCTATTGTACGACTAGTGTATTTGTTTTCAGAAGAACGATAGTTGATCTGCAGCACGTGATAGTGGGTAATTGAGGCCTGGATCTGCATTAAATTATCACTCGTTTTTTCCTCTTCATTGTTTCCGCCAAAAAAGATCCTGTCTGTCAGTAAATCTGCATTGCCTTTTTGAGAGTATCTTAAAATGGCTTTTATTTTTTCTAAGGCACTTGAAACACTGTCGCTAAAAGACCGGTCTTTGTTTTTTAGTATCAGCTGTTCAGCCGTAATTAGGGCATTAGCTTCGTCTTCCGTAAAAATGACCGGTGGCAGGTGATACCCTTCCATAATAGAGTAACCTTTACCTTCTTCCGTAATAATGGGGATCCCGGATTTTTCGAGGGTGCGAATATCTCTGTAAATGGTTCTTACACTTACATTATGCCGTTCTGCCAATTGAGGTGCGGTTATGATCCTTTTGGACTGCAGTTGTGTAAGAATGGCGGTTAATCTCGATAGTCGCGGTTTTTCCTGGTCTTCCATCTTGGGCTTTTTTGACTCCTACTTTATTCGATATGGGATTCATTCCAATATTCCATAACGTCGTTTACTTCTTCAAGATACTTTTTTACGATGTCTAGTTGAGAATGGGGCTTTAAAGTATTTGAAATGGCCTGGGCAAATGCAATGGATCTCTCTTGATGGGGAATATTTTTTTGGTAGAATTTAGCCAAGTTGAGCTGCGTTTCTGCCAGAAGATTTAAGTAAGATCTCAAATCAGTAATCAATTTAGGGTTATTTCCTATTCTAAATGCTTCGTTAAAATAGTGTTCTGCAGTTTGATAATCGTCATTTTGGAGATAAAGTTGAGCAAATTCATTCAATGTGGAAATCAAATTGGGCAAGTAGCGATGAGTGTTTTTAGGGACCAGTTCTTCAAGAATGGCCATAAGATCTTTGTATAGCGATTCTGCCTTTTCAAATTCATTGTTTTTAAAATAGATCTCCACCAGGCTTTGCATAACTGCCTCAACCGAAGGCAAATAATTTTCCCTATGCTGTTTAACAAGGTCATTTCTAATTGCGATAGCCTGTAAATAAGAATTCTCAGCTTCGGTCCACCTTTCTTGAAGTTTTTGGATATTTCCAATATTATTCCAAATAGACCCTAGGGTTGCATTTGGATAGGGGTAAGCACCACTCTTTTCTGCAAAGGACAAGGACTCTAGATAGGCCTTTTCGGCCCCAATCAACTTGTTGTTCTTCTTTTTTATAAAACCAAATTGGAAGTAGTAATCTACCAAATCTTTAAAAAGGTTGGAGGAGTCTGGCTCCAATATTTTTTCTGATACACGGATTGCTTTGCCCACATAACTCTCTGCTTCTACTAGATCTCCAAGTTGTTTATGACACATAGCAATGGAGAAATAGTTTATTCCGAGTTCGTAGTTATGTTCTGGTTTACCCAATTGAACTAGTTTTTTAAATTGCTCGCCTGACAATTTATAATTTGAGATAGCTTCAGAAAAAAAGTTGCTTTTCTCAAGATATAATGCGGAGGCCAAATATATTTTTGCCGCTTTTACCAAGGCGTTGGGAGAACTGAGATCTGCTTTATTCAAATAGGAAATTGCCTGGGCATATGCTTCTTTCACTTTTTCACCCTTGTTCTCACCTTCATTAATCTGTGCAAAGGTTGAATAGCTATCTGCTACAGACAGTTTTTCAAAATGTTCTTCTTGATGGTTGCCAATAAATTTGATCGCTTTGGCCGAAAAATCTAGTGCTTTGTCTTTCTGCCTTAAGGTCAAATACAATCCTGTCATACTGTTTAAAATCGACAACTTAGTATTTAGGTGATAGGGAGAACTAATTTGAGAAAACATCTTAAAAGCTTTATTGAAATATGCTTCGGAATCCTTATAGTTCTGGTTTGATTGAAGATAGGTCGCATGATTTTGAAGCAATACCCAATGATTGAGACTATGGGCCACTGGGTTTTGTTTGGCTAAAGACTCTGCAATTTCTATAGCTTCTTCCGAAAGCTTTATGGCTTCTTGTGGCTGTCCTGTTTTGTTTTTTAGAGCAGCAATTTGGCCAATAGTATTAGCCAATTGGACATTATAAACAACAGGATTTTTGCTGGCTAAGGCCCTTCTTATAACTAATGCCTCGTCAAAGGCCCGTGCGGATGCTTCAAAGTCCTGAACATCCATATAAACGATGCCGATATTGTGAAGACTAACAGATAAATCAGATAGGTGTTTATCTTTATCATGTTGGCATAGTTCTCTTCTTGCCTCTATTGCTTCATTATGGTATTCCAGGGCCTTCTTAAACTGTTTTTGATCCCTATAAAAAATAGCAATATTGTTCAGCGATAGAGCCAATTCCGCAAGATAGGTATTAGGGTCTATCTCAACCAATGTTCTTCTCAGCGCAATGGACTCCAAATAATGGTTTTCTACTTTTTCTGTTTCATTGATTTCAGCGTAAAGGGTTGCCAAATTATGGTAAGACATTGCCAGGTTATCAAAGCTTTTTGGCTCACCCGCATGCATTCTTTCCCTTCTCATATGCAAGGCCTCAAGATGGGAAGATTCTGCTTCTTTATAGTTAGAAGTATTTTTATAGAGGTTCCCTAAATTGTTTAAAATAGTAGCAATATTAATTTCATTACTTTCCTGGTTTTTAAAGGTGTTTGTTTTTCTCACCTCCAAGGCATCTAAGTAATTTTTAACTGCGGAATCGTAGGCAAAATGGTCGTTGAGAAAACTTGCGTATTTGAATGAGTAGGAAGCCGTAAATTCTTTATTAGACGTTTTGCTCGCAGATATCTTTCCCCGCTCCATATAGAATATTGCTTTCTGCAAGCGATCATTTGGTTCAGCAATGTCATAGTTCAAAATGGTAAGCTGTCCCTTTATTTGGAATTCGTTGGCATTGTCTTCAATACTTCTATATGCCTTTTGCAATTCAAGGCGAATCTTGATGGACTCAAGAAGTTTACTTTGGGTAGATTCTAGCTCCTTGGCATCTATGCTCTCAAATGCCTCTTTAATATCACCAGAGAAAAATAACAAGGCTGAATTTGCTATTGCCGTTGTACTCCTAACCTGAGTATAGGCATTGGCGGAAAGCAGAACCTCCTTTATAAATTCCTTTTGTTCTGTGCTTTTTCGTTCGTACTCCTCAGATAGTTCCTGAAATGTCTTGCTATCCGTCTCTTTACTTAACTTAGAAACTAGTAATTGCTTTTCTCGTTCCAATTGTTGATGCACGGAAAAAGTACTGACGAATTGAAGTAGCTCAATATTAACATTCCCATCGTTTGCACTAATGTTATTGATTTCAACCTTGAGTTTATCTGTATCCTGAATAACTTCAAGTAAAGTCTCACTTACATTTGCCTTATTGGTTATGGAAGTGAGCCAATGATTATTGTCCATTTTCCAATAGTTTTAATTTTGCTTCTTTATACTCAATTAGAACAAGAAGATTAAATTGGTCGTCTAGTAGATCTGCTATTACTAACAATTCATCTGCCTGCTTAATTTGTCCTTTTTCGAAAAGTTCCATTGCTTTCCTTAAGCGTTCAGTAGGTACCTCTATTTCTGAAAAAGCTTTCGCCAGCAAGAGAGCATTCGTTATATAATCTTTTTCCGCTACTTTTAAATCGTGGACTTTCTTTTCAAGGAAAATCAATTCCTCCCCTTGGCTTTTTTCTCTTTCGGCCTCTGCCTCTTCAATTCTTTTTTTGATGGCCTGATAATCTGAGGACCTTCCCAAGAATTTGCGGACATTTACATTGACGTCTTTATTAGCATGAATTTTCTCAATTTCGAGATCAATTGAAATCTCACCGTCTTTTATGAGCTGAATTACACTTATATTGGTGTTCTTCGACATTATTCCTGGCTTATATCAATGTTGATTTTTCCTTCCTTACTTTCTAGATCCGATAGTTTAACATTACTGTTTTTCTGATCTATCTTTATTTGTACATCTTTTTTAGATCTTATCTTCTCCGCAGAAAAATTACTGCCTTCTGTGATCCGTTCAATTTCTGAGGAGAGTTCCTGGTTGGGTAAAGCTTCATTTTCAAGGGTATTAACCATATGGATCAGTGCTACGGTTAGCTGATTAATTGCCACCGTAGAATTTTCATAATCCAGAGTGCCCATTCTGATTTTTTCCATTATGCTATTATATCTGGCAGAATGCAGAATTAGTTCATCTAATTTCTTACTTCCTTTAAATAGCTTTTTAAGGCTGTCTATAACTTGAGGTAAATCCCCGTTCTCAATTAGAGAATGCATTTGTTGTATGAATTCTTTAGCTTTCATTACTTCTTTTTTTGTTTTTAGTTAAATAATAGGTAATCGCTAGGACTGTGCATTAAGTCTGCCGGAGGACTTCGCAGACTTCAGTGGTTTCAAGTGGAGGAATCTAGTCTATTAAAGGTAAGAAATTTCGGCCTATTTGTAAAAGGGGCAGGGTGAACAAAAGTCATTATATTTCAACAAGCAAGAAACTGGACTTTTAAGACGGACGGGCTTAGGAAAAACCTCTCTCCCTACTTCCTCTAATTGCCTGCGCCGTTTACCTTGGATATGTCTCCTATTAGTATGATCCTTCTGGCTGCCTTGTATTACATAGGCAAACACCGTATTCCGGGCATTCACAGATATAAGATTTCTGATGTGGTCCTATGGATATCGGCCTTGGTTTTATTGGTTTTTGGCTTATGGGCAGTATGGGGTCGTATCCAGGACCTCATTGGTTGAGTGCCGGTATTGTGGAACCTGGAGAGCTACCAAGAAAGTATGATCTGGTATTCGACGCTTGTAATTTACCTTAAGAGTTCTGTACTAATAGCCCATAATAACTACTGGGTACAAGACCTCTTCGACTTATAATATGCTTTGTCCGCTATGTAAATATCTTTAGACACCTCACAGAATATGATGGTTCCGTCTTTGTTTGTAAGACTGGTTTTCTTAGTAATGATCGTTTCCTTCTTTTCCGCAATTTCCTTACGAATCTCCTCTAGCTCTTCTTCAGAATATAAGAAATCTGCATATAGATGCTCCCTTGCCGGTTTTTTGAAGCGTATTTTTGCCGATTTATCCCATACTACATAACTATCGCCAATTAAATTGAGGAGCTGCACCATTGGGATAGGATCAACTGCAGAAAACATGCTTCCCCCGAAAATGGAATTCACATAGTTCTTGTTTTTCCAACTGATCGGAATTTTGACCCGGACCTTAGTGAGATCCGGAGATACCTCAATCACCCTGCCCGTGCTCCTTCGATACATTGGGGACCAGTTGAAACCATGCTTGAAAAGGGCATTTCGGGCAATAAATTTTGGTCCGACTTTAGCAATTTTTTTATAGATAGACATAGTGCAGCTTGGTTGAAATTATCAGAGTCTTAAAGACGTCGATTATTGAATTGTTGTCCTGGTCGACTACCCGATCATTTCAATGTTTCCAAAATAATATCCGAACCTAAATATTCATTGGTACCCTTTATATACCAATTGCGGATCCTGGGAAGTTTGATACCATCAACTTCAAATTCACTCTCAAACTTTATCAATTCTTCTTCTTTCCCGGGCGCTTCAGGATGGTTGAATTCGATCCCTAACAATTTATAGTTTTTAACATCTATCAATAAGGTCCAATGTTTACTTATCATGGCCTCTTTTAACGCTACGTTTACTCTATAAACCTCCGAGCCTTCAAAGGTGCCTTTTTCAGCAGGGGCTATTTGTTCCCAAAGCGTTTCGTTCAGGGACATGGGGAGCCCGTACATGAGCTTATAAAAATTCTTATGTCCTATACTTCTTTCCTTATTGAGCCTATAGGTTTCAATAATATCCTCAGGCAAATCAGTTTCGTTATTCAGGAATATTTTACTTTCTCCATCTCCGGTAAGGATCCTTTTTACCACCCCATCTTCCCTAAAGCGTTCCATTTCAAAGTAGTCGGTCGAATTTACCAGCTGTAATTTGGTGTGCCTTAGCGGATTTCCTACCCTGGGTTCCTGAATGTGTAGCTTTATCTCCGATGCCTCCCAACGCTTGTCAGCATCGTATTGTTTTTTGGTCTGACCTAAAATATAGGTACTGTTCTTACAATCAGGATTGTTGGTGTTCCAGCTGATGATCCCTAATAGGAATAGGAATCCAATACATACGTTTAAAATTTTCATCTTGTGTTGTTTTTTAATTGATGTTAAGGGGTTAGGCATATGTCCAATAGCCATGCTTTAGTACCCACCTTCCAAATTACTGGATATTCTTTGAATATCGCAGCCGGGAGTTTTAATTTATTCTTAAAGTCTTGTTGAACCGGAGAGCCTTGCAGAGGCCTAAAAACACAGCAGTATAGCTAACAATTATAATATTTCGTTTACAGCTCGTATTGCAGAACGCGCAGCAGTATGAACGCTACTCCAGTCGTTTCCCTCCGTATAAGCCGATCCGGCAAAGAACAGCGTATTATCTACAGATTCTCCCAGAGTCCTTAGCTTTCTCCAATCTTCATTGTCATGAATATAGGCTCCCTCTATAAAGGGCTCTTCATTCCAGTTTTGGGTAATATGACTTATGTAGTTTGGAGAGGCCTGATTATCAAAAATACTATCTAGTTCGTTCAGCATAAAGTTAATTAGTTCGCCGTCAGGCAGTTCTCTGTACGGCAGCGTTCCTGAACCTACGGTAAACAACCCTAAAATATGTCGGTCAGAATTCTGGCCGTAAGCTGCATCGTAATATAGTTTTTGTCCGGCCGATTCCGGTTGGATGTCAAAAGCCACGGCTGCAGGGTAGAACTTCTCTGAAAACTCGATAAAAGCTTTAAAGCCATCCCACACTGTGACTTCTTCTATTGCGTCTAGTTTACTTTTTGGGAGTGCCGGGCTAAAGGCAATTGCACCGTTTTGCAAAGTTTTTACCGGTACGGTACAGATGACTTTATCAGCTGAAAAGGAATCGTCTGAGGTGTTGACCAAAACCCGATTGTCAGCATAATCAATAGAGGTTACGATTTGATTATATGAAATTTGATCTCTGATGGATGGAAAGACATATTTTTCGTAGAAATGATACCAGGAAGAGTTGACAAATTTCTGATCAATAGTAAAGCCTACATCTTTCATGGAGATTTGCATCCCTTCAAATAAAGCATAGTCAACATTTGGGTCATAGGGAGTAGTCTGAACATCTACCTCGATGGAGGGGTTGTTTATAATTTCATCAAAAATCCCCCTTCTAACATGCAACCATTCTGCTCCAAGAGGAATAGGGAAATCAGCGAAATCCGTATTGGTTTTTATCCTCCCTCCGTGACCTGAGGACGCCTCTAAAATTTGGAAATCTATTCCCCGCTGGTTCAGCAAATATCCCGCGGTCATTCCGGCAGCGCCTGCACCAATAATCAGTACTGTTCCCTTAAAGTTGGTGATAGCATCACTGTCATTGGGCTTGCAAGAGGCCAAAACGGATTGAAATGGCATACTTATTCCAAGCAGGCTGCACATTTTTACAAATTCATCTCTCCTCATATTTTATGATTATGCCAGGTTTATAGAGGTTCTGATAATAATCCCTCTGGAAGCTCCAAATTAAAGGATATTCTTGAAATATTGCAGCTGGGACTTGTGATTTATTCTTAAAGTCAGGCTGAATTTATCTGTTTTTATGTGATGGATGATAAGGGCGCCAGAAATAATTATTTAGAATTTATCTAAATAATTTTTATAACCAAGCTACTGTGATTACTTTTATGCCCTAAATGCAATACCAAAAGTTTAAAATCAACCAGCTCGGTTTAAAGCGGATTATTACAGTGGCCTTCTTGTTTATGATGATAGGCACTGCCATGGAATTGTACCTGTTAGAACATTATGAAGACACATTACAACTGATTCCCTTGCTTTGCATAGGAAGTGCTATGTTGGTAATGTTTATGCTCTTTTTTAAAAGAACTGGCTTTACCGAGGGCCTATTTAAACTATTGCTGATGATTACTGCCTTAAGTGGTATTTATGGCACCTTTTTGCACCTGCGCGCTAACTATGAGTTTGAACTGGAGATGAAACCTGGCTCAGAGGGCTGGGATTTGTTTTTGGAAAGTTTATCAGGTGCCTTGCCAACCCTTGCACCGGGCAGTATGATTGTATTGGCATTACTAGGTTATTCATATTTAATACTCTTAAAACAAAAACAATGAGAACATTCACAAAATTGGTATTTGGCTTCGCCTTAATGAGCTTTGCGATTATAGCATGTAAAGAAGAAAAGGATAGTGCAAATAAGGAGGAGGCAACTACGGAACAGAAGGAATCTAATAAAGAAGAAATTGGTAGTGAGGATAAATCGGAAAGCGCAGCGGTCTTAAACGCCAACCTGGCTACTGAAGAGGAGTTGAAAAATGGGGGAATTTCTTCAGAAATGCTGGCTCAGATCCTGGAAAAAAGGCCTTTTTTAAAAATGAACGATTTAGATGCCTTAGTAAGTGATGGGGAAGATAGGGTAGCGCTGTACAAAAAGATATTCGTTCCCTTTAATTTAAATACTACTGCCAAGGAAGATTTTAAAATGATTCCCGGCGTTGGCGATCGTATGGCGCACGAGTTTGATGAGTACAGACCCTATACCAGTATCCAGCAATTTAGAAGAGAAATAGGGAAATACGTAGATGAGGACGAGGTAGCGCGCTATGAAAACTATGTTTTTGTGCCTGTAGAATTAAATACAGCCTCTGAAGAAGATATTAAGGCACTGCCAGGGGTAGGAGGCCGAATGGCCCACGAGTTTGAAGAATACCGGCCTTATACCAACATGGCCCAGTTTAGAAAGGAAATTGGCAAGTATGTAGATGACAAGGAGCTGGCAAGACTGGAGCGCTTTGTCTACTTAAAGGAGTAGATTTCTGGAATTTGGTGCTTGGTGCTTTATTCTTCAGGCTTGGTGTAAGTCACAATATCAATTCCAATTCCATTGGGGTCAAGGATTGCAAAATGTCTGTCGCCCCAAGGTTCATCGCGGATTTCAATTTCTATCTGAACGCCTTTGTCCTTTAGTTGTTTATAAACTTTATCTACGTTCTCAACTTCAATAGTTAAATAGACTCCCTTTCCATTGAATGCCGACTGAAAAATCGGTTTTTGACTTGGGTGATTCGGTTGCAAAAAGCTGATTTCGGCAGATTGATTTGGCGTATGAAGTAATAGATAAAATTCGTTTTCAAAACTTACTCCAAAGTCCAATACTTCTGTGTAGAATTTCCTTGTTTCCTGTAGTTTTTCGGTAATTATTCCTGCATTAAGCTTCATCTTGTTTGTTGTTTGTGCATTTGATAGTCCAAAGAGCAAAACAAATGCGGTTAATAATAGTGCTTTCATTGTCAATGTTTTTTATTGACTCAAATTTAGATTGACAAGAAACCGAAGCATTGTAAAAATCGGACAAACTTAACAGAAGGCTTCTGAAGGGGTTACTCCGTAAAATGTTTTGAAATTCTTAATGAAATGAGCTTGGTCAAAAAATCCGACATCAAAGTACAGTTTGTTTTCTTTGAGACTCTGTTTTGAGGGTCTTGCATTCAAAATATGCTGAAAACGTACAACATTACTAAACGATTTTGCCGTTGTACCAATATAAAAGTTGAAAATTCTGCGAAGTTGTCTTGGGCTTAAACCTGTATTAAGCTCTTTTTCAGTATTCAAATATCCTTTTTTCCGGAAAATTAAGTGTAGTGAATTTAAAAAACGGCGGTCGCAGCGAATATCTTGATTTTCTGAAAGTCCGATTAACTTTTCGTTCATCAATTTTGTAATTGTTTTAAATGAATCTGAAGGATTGATTGTAGAATCAATCCACTCGGAAAAAACGGGTAAAACATTGTTTAGCTCTTGAGAATGATTGCTTAAAGTTTTGGCATTGACATCGAATAAAAGAGGAAAGGCGGAAGGCAAAAACCGAATGCCGATATAATCAAATTCTTTTCCAATAGAGAATTGAGTGTACTTTCGGCAAAATCCCATTACAAAGTTTTCAGTTGGTTGCTTATGGTTAAAAAATATGTCGATACACCCGTCAGATACCACGCGATAGTTGTAATCCTTATTTAGGACTCTCTGAGTTTTAAGCTGCCAAAAGCAGTACACATAATTCTCGATTTCTTGATTTGGTTGGATTTCTTGATAACTTATCTCGTTATTATTAACCGAAACTGCCGGTTGGATCGGGTTGTAATATTTTCGTATGATTTTCAGTTCATTCACAGCGTTTTTCCCAAATTATGTATAACAGCCCTGCCTAAGATTCTGTTATTGCCTCAGACGGGACCTCCTGTCGGCAGGCAGGTTCAAAGTACTAATTCTTTTGAAGTTTGCAGCCGACCAATATGAACCTGTCCGTCTCCCGGCGGATTATGGCCGTTGTTGTAAAACGTTTATTTTTTATTTCGGTGATAATTTGGGTTCGGTAAAAAGTCTCCGATTACTTCTCCATTTTCGTCAACCTTCCAAGCGCCTTTTATAAATTGG